>SYLY01000308.1 GCA_005808475.1 Acidobacteriota bacterium | reverse complement strand
GACATCCGGTCGCGCGCCGTCACCATGGGCAAGATCGCGGATATCCTGCAAGCTCGCGGACAACTCGACGAGGCTCTCCGCATCCGGCGCGAGGACGAACTTCCGGTGTACGAAAAGCTGGGCGACATCCGGGAGCGCGCCGTCACCATGGGCAAGATCGCGGGCGTCCTCGCGCAGCAAGGCAGCCTCGACGAGGCGATCCGCATCCGGGAGCACGAGGTGATGCCGGTCTCGGTGAAGCTCCAGAGCCGGAGCGATCTGGTCTTCGGCCAAGCCCATCTGGCGGTGCTGCTCCTCCAACGCGACGCGGCGGGTGACCGCGCCCGAGCCATCCAGGTCCTCCGCGAAGCCCGCGCCACCGCCGCCGAACTGGGACTCCCGGCGGCGGATCAGATCGCCGCCATCCTCGCGCGGATTGGAGCTTGACGCCTTCCGAGGAGAAGCCGGTCGCCCAGGGACCGTGCCTCGACCGGGCTGCCCACCACTCGCTGGCGCGCGGCTCGGAGGCCGATGGTCCGCCAGTAACATGCAAGGGTGGACAAGCCCGGTCCTCACCTCACCGGACCCGCGCCACCAGTGACTTTCCACCTCGCGTGCGAATCGACGCATCCGATCGCCGCGCGATGCCGTATCCTCTCGCGGCGCCGGACGCGGCCCAAATCCACCCCAGAAACCAGCAGGCTCCCCCCATGCGAATGATGGTCACCGTCCGCGTCCCCGCCGGCGCGGGAAACCGATTCAGGACGGCACGTTGCAGAACGCGGTCGCGAAGGTGATGCGGAAGATCCAGTCGGAGTCCGCGTACTTCTTCATCGAGAACGGTCCGGCGCACGATGCGGGCGGTGTTCGACCTCGAGAACGCCAACGACATGGTTCCGTCGTTCGAGCCGGTGATGATGGCGCTCGACGCCGAGGTCGAGTTGATTCCGGTGATGACGGCGGAGGAGTTGGCGTCCGGTTTCGCCGCGATGGAGTAGAGGGCGGCGCGGCGCCACCGGCGGCCGGGAGGTTCCGGCGGTAGGCAGGTCCATGCGCGGATTCGTGACCTGGGATGAGCTATGAGAATGCGAGAGGGAGCTCGTATTCGAATGGGACCGTCGCAACGATGGTGTCAACCTCGAAAGACACCAGATCGGCTTCTCGGAGGCGACCTCGGATTTCGGCGATCCGCTGGCTGTCATTTTCGTGGACAGGGATCAATCGAATCATCAGCGCCCGGCGAGCAACAGGGAGCGAACGGCGTGACTATGAAGACCACCTCGACGCCTAAGGGAGCCTTTAAGCGGCAGTCGAGACTTCGACCTCCCCGGCCAAACTGGATGGCACGGGGATGGGATCGCCAAACTGGCGCAATGTCTCCAGATGCCCCTGGATCGCTTCGCGGATGTTGAGCCTGGCTTCTTCCAACGTGCGGCCCGTGGTCATGCAACCTGGAAGATCCGGCACGTAGGCAGCCCAGTTCGCTGGAGCCTGCTCGAAAATCACTGCGTACTTGACGTTCATTTCTTCTCCTCCAATCCAGCCGACCTGAGGATTGCTTTCTGTGTTCCGACCGGGATGTCGTCGCCCGGACTGCCGGGCACCGTCACAACATTCGGCTTCGCCGAATGCTTGAAGTGGCGAAGGCTGCCGGTGGTTCTCACGTGTTTCCAACCGTCGGATTCGATCAATCGAATCAAGTCACGGACCTTCACGCTACAAGTTTACACCTCCCTTGATAGAACCCGTGAAGTCGCAGTTGCAGAACCGTGGTGCGGAAGTTCTGGTACATAATAACCTTATCGCCAGGGTTTTTGCGACATGAAGACCGGCTATGCGCGGGTGTCCACCGACATCCAAGAGACGGATCCGCGGATGGACGCACTCGAGCGGGCGAAGCGCGTCCGCGTTCACGAGGAGAAGGCGTCCGGAGCGAAATCCGACCGGCCAGAATTGATTAGGCTGCTCGACAATGCTCGCAAGGGGGGCGGCTGCTCGTCGTCGCGGGCGCATCGGCGGACGGCCCGAAGCTCTCCACGAGAGCGATTTGGAGAAGGCTCGCGCACTGCTACGGTCAGGCGAGTACACCAAAGTTCAGGCGCCGGCAGAACTGAAGGTGAGCCGTCATACTCTTTGGCGCGCCTTCCCGGGGGAGACCGGTCACTGAACACCGGGCGCGTTCATCATGCCAGATAATGTTGACAGCACTATGCCAGATAATGTTGAAAGTGATAGATCCGGTGGACTCGAATCCGAGTACAGGTTCGACTACACGAAAGCGAAACCGAACCGCTTCGCCAGTAAGGTTCGGCCCGGATCAGCGGCAGTTTTTCTGGATCCGGATGTGGCGCGTGTTTTCCGGAATGCCGAGACGGTCAACGCGGTCCTCAGGGCCCTTTTGGCGACCATGCCCGCGCGGTAGCGTCCGCTCTTACTGCCAGGGCGCGGTGAAGCGGGCGTCGAGCTCCACGCGGTAGCCGTTCGCGAGCCGGTTGGTCTCGTTCGCCAAGCCGGTCACCGCCATCAATTCGGCGAACATCTCCGGAGTCATCCCCGCTTTCCGCGCCGCCGCCGTGTGCGACCCGATGCAGTAGCCGCAGCCGTTGGTGACGCTCACCGCCAGGTAGATCATCTCCTTCACCAGCGGATCCAACGACCCCGGCGCCATGATCGACTTCACACGCTCCCAGGTCCGCCGCAACGTCTCCGGATCGCGCGCGAGCGCCTTCCAGAAGTTGTTGATCGTGTCGACGCGGCGGACCGCCAGGATGTCGTCGTAAACGGCACGGACCTCGGGACTGGCGTCCTGATACTCAACCGGCGGAAACGTCGCCATGCTCGAACTCCTGGATCTCGCGGATGCTCATCCACAGCGCGCGCGGCACGTGGAAGCATCCTTTGTAACTGTTGCCCTTCAACGAATGGGTGGGTTTGCCTTGGCGGTCGCAGTAGCCGTACCACTCGCCGTACTCGGGATCGGGAAAAGTACGGTAGGTGTAGTGGTGCACGCGATCGAGCCAGCGCAGCCACCTGGCGTCGCGCGTGGTGGTGTAGGCATGGACCAGCGCGTAGAGCGCCTCGGTGTGCGGCCACCACAGCTTCATGTTCGCTTCGAGCTGCAGCGGCGGGCGGCCCTGGATATCCATGAAGTAGAAGAGCCCGTCGTGATCCTCATCCCAGCCGAAGATCAGCGAATTCTCGAGGATGCGCAGGACCTTGGCGCGGATCGGGGCGGCGGCGGCCGGATCGGAGAAATGGCGCAGGGCGTGCAGCAGGAACCAGCAGACTTCCACGGCGTGGCCGGGGCAGAAGAGCCGGCCTTCGGGCGTATCCGTGAGGAAGCGGCCATCGGGCGCGACGTTCTCGATCAGGATCTCGCGGTTCGGATCGCAGTGCATCAGGGCCTTGGCGACGCAGTCCTCGAGGATCGCGGTGTAGCCCGGAGTGGGATCGGCGGCGGCGAGTTCGAGCGCCATCGACGTGACCACCATGATCTCGGCCAACTGGCTCATGGCGGGTGCGCCGGCAAGCGCAGGGCGGCCCAACAGCGCGGGTTCGGCGATCCAGCGGCGGATGGAGTGGAACAGCTCCACCGCTTCGGCGCGGGCGGTCTCGTCTCCGCTGGCTTTGGCGTATTCGTGGAGTCCGATGGCCAGGAACACGGCGCCGTAGGGCTTGCGTTGATAGGCGGCGGGCAGCCCCTCGCGCGTGAGGGAGAAGTAGCAGCGGCCCTGTTCGTCGCGGGCGTGCTTTCGCAGGAACGCCACCGCGCGGGACGCGGCGTCCAGCCATTGCTGGCGGGGTTCGGCTTCGTTGTAGAGCTTGCACAGCGTCCACACCTGGCGTCCGTTGAGCCACATGTATTTGCGCGTGTCGTAGATGGAGCCGTCGCGGTCGAGGCAGGTGAAGAAGCCGCCATGCTCGCGGTCGATGGAGTGGCGCATCCAGAAGGGGATCACCGATTCGAACAGGTCGCGTTGGTAGATTTCAGCGTAAGTTGTCAGCATGTCGAAGCCGTAGGAGGAGAATGGCGGCGAGCAGGACGCCCACGGCGGAAACCTGCAAGGCTCCGCCGATTCCGATGAGGTCCTTGAACGCGCCGGCGAGCAACGCCATCACGCCGCCGAAGACGCAGCCGCCCATGTTGAGGACGCCGTAGGCGGTGGCGCGGAGTTCCGCGGGAACCACCTGGCACACCAGCGGCATCAGGTTGGCGTCGTAACAGCCGCGGGCGATTCCGAACACCACCAGCCCGGCGATGACGAGCGCCTTGGCATCGGTGGCGCCGCTCAGGAACAGGAACGGCGCGGCCACGACGAAGGCGACGCCGGGCGTGAGGGCGCGGGCCCGGGCGTTGGAGCGCATCCAACGGTCGGACCACCAGCCGCCGGCGAGGATGCCCGCGAAGCTGGCGGCCTGGACGTAGAACGTCGCCGAAAAGCCGGCTCCGCCAAGCGACATTCCGAACTTCTCGTGGAAGTAAGTGGGCAGCCACGTGTAGATGACCCAGAAGGCGAGCGCGCAGAGGGACACGTAGGAGAAGAGGGTGCGGAATCCGCCGAGGGAGAACAGTTGCGCCAGAGCGGGCCAGAGCGGGGGCGTGGGAGCGGAGTCGCGCGACGGGGCGTTGCGGTCGCGCAGAAGGAACACGAGCACGGCCGCGTAGGCGACGCCGGCGAGCCCGAGGACGGTGAAGGCGCTCCGCCAGCCGTAATGTTCGCCCATCCAGCCGCCTCCCCAGCCGCCGACGATGATGCCGGCGTAGAGTCCGCTCTGGTGGAGTCCGGTGGCAAGCGATCGCGTCTTTTCCGAATGCGCGGCGGCGATCATCGCCAACGCGGCGGGCAGATAGCAGGCCTCGCTCACTCCCATGAGCGCGCGGGCGGCGAGCAACTCGCCGAACGAGCCGGCGAGGCCGGTGGCCCAGGTGATGGCGGACCATGCGGCGAGGCCCGCCAGGATCACCCAGCGGCGGCTGAAGCGGTCGGCGGCCCAGCCGCCCAACGGGCTGGCGAATCCGTAGACCCACAGGAACGACGTGCTCAACAGGCCGAGTTGCGTGTTGCTGGCGGTGAACTCCTTTTGGATGGGAGGGAAGAGGCTGAAGATCACCTGGCGGTCCAGGTAGTTGAGCATTCCGACGACCCACAGCATAGCGACGAGGATCCACGGCCACATCAGATGCGCTCCACCCAGATCGGGCTGGACCAGGCGTGCTGTCCGTTCGCCTGGACGACGCGCACGTAGTAGAAATCGGCCGCGCGGCCGTCGCCCGTGTCGCGGGTGGTGAACGCGGTCTCATAGTGATCGGCGAAGACGGCGCGATGGAGCAGCGCGGATTCCTTGGGGAACTCGCCGGTGAACAGCGCTTCGCCGCTTTCCACCAGTTCGCGGAGCGTCTGGGTGACGGCGGCGCGGGAAGGCTGCTCGCAGGCAATGGTCAGCTTGGTTTCCGGCGTGCCTTCGATCTCGAGCACCACCGCCTTCTGCGAAACGTCGTCGACCTGCTGGCGCAACGCGGTGAACGATTGCACCTTCAGACGGCGCTCGTCCGAGGAGAGGATGCGGTCGCGGCGGCTCTCCTCGAGCGGTCCCGGGAGGAAGCAGGTTTGGTATCCCTTCAGGCGTCCGCCATCCACGCGGGCTTCGAAGAGCCAGTCCGCCGTGCGTCCCATGCCGAGGACGGGCCACGGTCCCCAGCCGTATTCGAAGCGGACCAGCAGTGGCTTGTTCCAGCTTTGCGGGCCGGGCTGGCGATCCATGGGGAAGTCGCGATGGATGACGCGGTTGTTCTTCAGCACTTCGACGCGATCCACCTGATCGCGGCCACGCACTTCCACGCGGATCTCGCGCTCTCGGGCGTAGGGGATCTCGCGTCCCATGGTGTGTCCGTTGAGCGTGAAGTCGAGATAGATGCGGTCGCCGGACACCGCGTAGCAGCGCCGCTCGCGCAGCGCGTCCATGACGGCCGCGCGGGAAAGTTCGGGCGCCTTGACGACGGCGAGTCCCTGGCGGTAGCCGCCCGGGTATCCGAGATGATCGTCGGTGCTGGCGACGATTCCGAAGCGGTGGCCTTGGGCGAGGAAGTACTGCATCGTATTCCTGGTCCAGCGTCCGCCTTCGGTGTGTCGCGCGTAGGGGAAGGGAGCGCGGTCGTGCTCGGCGTTGCCCCATTCGGAGAACATCTCGAGGACGGGGGATGCTTGGCGGTCCCACTTGGAAGGATCGGCTCCGCGATGGCCGCGGCGGTTGGACGGATGGTGCGGGATCATGATGGCGCGGCGGCGCTTGACGAACGCCTGGAGTTCGCGCACGTCGTTGTAATGGGTCAGTTCGGCGTCGAGATCGGGGAAGACGACATGGTAGTCGCCCACGGAAGTGGAGTGCCACTCATAGCCGGTCATGGTGACGAATCGGCCGGGGACCTCGTATTTGCGGGCGGCGGCGAGCACTTCCTTCCAGCGGTCGCGCACTACGGCGAATCCGTTGAGCCACTTGTCCTCGATGTTGTTTTCGTAAGACTTGATGTCGTGCCAGTGCGAGTGCGGCGTGAAGGCGAAGAAGTCGAGGTGGTTGCGGGCGATGTCGAACGAGCGTTCGAGCGAGCCTTGGGCGTAGCCGATGACGTTGTGGTTGTGCAGGTCGCCGAAAAAATTGCGGTAACGGGGCGGATCCGCGGCCGGGGAGGCGGCGGCGAGACCAGAAGCGAGAAAGGCGCGGCGGGTCGGCATGCAACGCCTGAGTATACGCCGGAGCGGGTCCTACCGGCGAGCCCAGGCGCTGGTGGGAGGAGGCGGCGGAGGCGGCGGTTCGGGCGGGGGAACCGGCTTGCGGATGCGTCCATCGAGGATGGCGTGAATGCGGTCGAGCTTGGCCTGTTCGAACTTCGGGGTGCCGGGTTCGAGGTTGAGGGGCGCGAGGTCCTTGTCGACGACCTCGTGCGCGGTCTCGAGGTATTTCTGCAAGTGGTTCTTGATCCGGTCGTGCACCAGGCGCTTGCCGGTGTGCAGGAACAGGTAGAGCACATCCTCGCCGGGCTGTTTGCGGAGGGTCTCGTAGACGAGCGAGGCGCGGTTGAGGCGCGCCGATTCCAGCGTGGCCTCGAGCTTCTTGACGCGGCGCTCGAGATCGCGCCACGGCTGGAGATCTTCCTTGGTCAGTCCCACGCGCTGGATCAGGTCCTTGCGCTCGCGATCGGAGAGCTTCTCCATGAGGGTGTGGAGGAACAGGCCTCGGTTGTCGGCGTGAAAGTCGACGCCGAACGGGACCATCTGCCGGGTCTTGAGGAGGCCCTTGAAGCCGGCGGTGTTGAGCTTGGGTCCGGCGAGGGCGGGGGAGAACAGGCCGATCAGCTTTTCGCGCTCGAGCACTTCGAGCAGATCGCCGGGATTGGGCTCGTACGCCATGCGCAGCAGTTCGTCGTGGATGGCCTCGGGCGAGATTTTCGACTCGAGTCCAGCTTCGCGCACGTTTTGATATTGAATTTGCGTTTTCTCGGCGAGTTCGAAGCCGAGGCGGGCGCGCAGGCGGAACATGCGGAGGATGCGCGACGGATCGTCGTAGAGCGTATAGTTGCTATTGGCGCGGAGTTCGCGCCGCTCGAGGTCGCCGAGGCCGTTGTTGGGATCGAGGAGCAAGCCGCGCGAGCCCTTGTTCAGCGAGATGGCGATGGAGTTGATGGTGAAGTCGCGGCGCCGCAGGTCGATGTTGATGGAGGCCGGTTCGATCTTCGGCTTGGACCCCGGCTTGGCGTAGCGCGCGTCGTAGGCGATGCAGATGGCGGCGCGGGAGCCGTTCGGGAAGACGAGCGAGTACTCCTTGCGGGCGCTGGAAACCAGGGAAACCTGGACGCCGTGTTTCTTCTCGAGAGCCTTGGCGATCTTGGTGGCGTCGCCTTCGGCGGTGAAATCGAGATCCTGAATGGGAAAGCCGCCCACCATGTCGCGCAGCGCGCCTCCGGTGAGGAACGCGTTGACTCCGGTTTCGGCGGCGGCCGCCTCCACCATGCCCACCGCCTTGTTTTGTTCGGGGCTCAAGTGGCTTTCGAGCATGAACATGTAGTCGCTCATAGGATCCTTATGCTCTCGGGTGATGCTCGTCCACGGTTTGCCGAAGCCGGGAACCGAGGACGTGAGTGTATATTTGCGTCGTGGAAATGTCGGCGTGGCCGAGCATCGCCTGGACTCCGCGAAGCCCGGCGCCGCCTTCCAAAAGATGTGTGGCGAAGCTGTGACGCAACAAATGGGGAGTGAGGGGCCGCGAGACGCCCGCCTTGACGCCGTAGTCCCGGATAATTCTCCAGAACGCCTGGCGCGTCATCGGACGGCCGCGGCCAGTGACGAACAGGTAGCGGCTGGGGCGCCCGTTCAGGATGGGGCCGCGGCCGTTCTCGAGATAGTGGCGGATCGCCGCGATGGCGGACTTGCCGGTGGGAATGAGCCTTTGCTTGTTGCCCTTGCCGGTGACGCGCACCACGCCGAGTTCGAGGTCGATGTCGCGAACCTGGATGGAACAGAGCTCGGATACGCGCGGGCCGGAGGCGTAGAGCAACTCGAGCATGGCGCGGTCGCGAATGCCCACCGGCTTGTCGAGGGTGGGCGCGGCGAGCAGCTTGTCGATTTCTTCCGGGGCCAGGTATTTCGGCACGGTGCGCCACTGGCGGGGAAGCGCGATGGAGGCGGTGGGATCGGCGGTGGCCCCGCCCTCGCGCACCAGGAATCCGAAGAAGTTGCGCAGGGTGACCAGATGGCGGGCGACCGAGCGGCCCGACATGCCCTTGGCGTAAAGCGAATCGAGGTAGGCGCGAACGGCCTGGGGCGACGCGGGGTCCGGCGACGTTGCCGCCCACGTGGCGTAGGCGACCAAATCCAGCGAGTAGGCGGAGATGGAGTTAACCGCCAGACCCTTCTCCACGCGGCAGAAATCGAGGAACGCACGGACCCGCCCCTCGATCGCCGGAACCGGCGCGGAGACGGTTTCGCGAGCGTCGCTCGAACAAGCGGCAACCTCGGCCATTGAGCTAATGATACAATAATCCAGGATTTGTTTTAAACATTTTGCGTCCAGCCGGACGCGGAGGACCAACCGGCCTGAGCCTTTCGACCAATAAACGGGTGGTTGTGCACCGCTTCGACCGCGAAGCGGTCCGGGGCTATGCCGAGACATCGTCCTGGGGCGCGGGAGGCGAAATCGAGGTGATGACGCCCGGCGGAACGGTGGCGCGGTTTCCCGCCTCCGACGTGAAACTGGTGTGTTTCGTCAAGGAATTCGACGCCAGGGGTTGGGCGGGGGAGCAAAGAGTTTTCAAGAGCAGACCCAAGAGCGAAGGGTTGTGGGTTCGAGCCCGGTTCCGGGACAACGACTACCTGGAGGGCATCCTCCCCAATGACTTGGCGCAAACGGAGGGATCGGGGTTTCTCATTACGCCGCCGGACGCTACTTCCAACACGCAGCGGGTCTACATACCGAAGGCCGCGCTAAGCGAGATGAAAGTACTGGGGGTCGTGGGAAGTCCGGTACACAAAAAGAAGAAAGAGCCCGAAGGGCAGATCGGTCTGTTCGATCAGTAGACGGATGCCGCCGGCGCGGGTGTCAGGATATACTCGCGTAGGTCGCGCCATCTATCGTCGCGCAGAGCTTGCACGAAGGTGAACGATTCCGCCAGGAACGCCTTCTCGCCCCGGAACGCGGCAAGTCCCGCCGCGGCTTCCTCCGCCACGCGCTGAGCGTCCCCCGGGGCCAGCTTCTGCGCGATGGTGATGTGCGGGTGATACTCGTAGCACTCCCGGTAGGCAACCGGACCCGAGTTGAGATGCCGGTGCATTTCGCGGAGGGTCCGTGACGCGAAGGGGACCGACACGTAGACGACGTTGGTGCCGGCGAAAACCTCCACCGGGCCGAGTTCGATCTCGAGCGCAGGAAAATCCGGCAGGCGGCCTTCAATGAAAGCGGCGGCTTCGGCGGCCATCGAAATCTCCGCTAGCGGACGAGGCGGAAGCACCGTGACGTGAGCCCTGGGGGACAAGGTGTTCGGCTCGAGGCTTCTGCGAAGCCGGTCTAGAAGAGCACCCAGTGGGCCGGGAACATACGCAACCAACGCGAAAGTGTTGACTGGGTCTGCCCCTGAACAAGGGTCGGACATGATTCAATCCATCATACACGTAATCGTGAAACGCCGGCTGGGACCTTCGGTCATGCCGGTAATGGAACCGGCGCGCCGGCGGCGGGCGGCAGGTTTTCGATGCCGGAGCGGACCTCGGGCAGCACCCAGCGAGCTTCCTCGAAGCCGACGTACTTGCAGATGCGGAGGTTTCCCGCCGCGTCTTCCAGCAGGTCCCCGACCCACAGCGGCGTTTCCGACGATTGAGCGATGGTCCAGGCGCCGTACGGCGACGACGCTTCGATCTCTCCGCCGGGTTCGTAGTCCTTCGGCTTCACCGAAGCCGCTCCCGCGGTGTGGGCCGCCCAGCGGAAACTCTGGCGCGGCTGCTCCTTCATGCGATGAATCTTGAAGACGGGCACGTAAAAACATAACACGCCGCAAATGTTCCACGCAATGCCTGGCCGGCCTACGAACGGCCCGCCCACGACTCGATGGTGGCGGCCGCGTCACCAAGCCAGGGCGTACGCGTCCACGCGCGGATCGGCGCCGGCGTGCAGCACTCCGTTTTCGCCGATCGCGATAGCCGCGTTCATGCCGAGCGACCAGCTTCCCGTCACCTTCAGCAAGTGGCCTTTTTTTCGCAGTGCGTCGCGTACCGCTTCCGGCACGCGATCCTCGACGCTGGCCTCGCCGCGATACATGCGGTGCGGCCAATACGACATCGGGAAGCTCCGCGTGGACCAGCGGGCGGCCTCGATGGCGCGTTGGGGATCCATGCCGAACTCGGCCATGTTGAGGAATGTCTGCATGGTGCGCATGCACTGGTCGTCGCCGCCGGGGCTGCCCATGACCATCGCCGGCGCGCCGTCCTTCAGCACGATGGTGGATTGCAGGGTGGTGCGCGGGCGCTTTCCAGGCGCAAGCGCGTTGGCGTGGCCAGGAACCAGCGAGAAGTAGTCGCCCCGGCAATTGAACGAAAATCCGAGTTCGCCCATCACGACGTTGGTTCCGAACCCGTTGTGGAGCGACGGCGTGAAGGAGACGATGTTGCGGTCGCGATCGGCGACGGCGATGTAGCTGGTGTCGCCGTTCTGGCCTTCGCTCGACTGGACATCGACGTCGGCGGGCCGGTTCACTTCCGGGAACCCGGGCGCGAACTTCTCCGCGGCGCCGGGCCGGAAATCGGGCGATGCCTTCACCGGGTCGATGAGCTTGCGCCGTTCGGCCGCGTATTCCTTGGACAGCAGCCCCTGCCACGGGATCCTGACGAACTGCTCGTCGGCCATGTATTTGTCGCGGTCGGCCATGGCGAGCTTCATGGCTTCGATCGATGCGTGGATGTAGGCGGCCGAGTTGTGGCCCATCGCCTTGGGGTCCAATCCCTCGAGCAGGTTGAGGGCGATCAGTTCGGCGGGGCCCTGGTTGGCGGAGGAGTTTTTGTAGACGGCGTAGCCGCGATAGGTGGTCATCACGGGCTCCTCCACGCGGGCCGAGTAAGAGGCGAAGTCCTCGTAGCGGAACAGTCCGCCGTTCTCCTCGGAAAACCGGGCCATTTCGCGGGCGATGGAGCCCTTGTAGAACTCGTCGCGAGCCGCCCGGAGCGCCGCGCGCCGGCCTTGGGAACCAGCGGCGCGCTCGGCTTCCACCAGGCGTTTCATGGTGCGAGCCAGAGCGGGGAACGTGGCGATGTCACCCGCCTTGACGCTTTGCCCGCCGGGGAGCGGGAAGTAGTTGCGCAACGACGAAGGGTACTTGCGCAGCTTCTTCGATCCGGCGATCGCCCCGGCCAGTTTGTCGTTCATGGGAAATCCGCGTTCCGCCATTTCGATGGCGGGCGCCAGGGTCTGCTCGAACGTCATCGTGCCCCAACGGTCGAGCAGTACGTACCAGGCATCCACCACGCCGGGGACGGTCGCCGACAGAAGTCCATCGCTGTCGGGCAGCTTGCCGCCGGCGTTGGCGCGGTACCACTCGATCGTCGCCAGCTTGGGGGCCGTTCCTTCGGCGTCGATGGAGACCACCCTTCGCGACTTGGCGTCGTAGAGGAGCAGCATCGCGTCGCCACCGATCCCGTTGTTGTTGGCGTCCACCAGGCCGAGCACGGCTTGCCCGGCCACCGCCGCGTCGAACGCGTTGCCGCCCTCGCGCAGGATCCGGTCGGCCACCTGCGTGCCTTCGGGTTTCATGGACGAAACGGCGTGGGTCCGGCCGCGAATCACAGGCCGGGTGCGTGGCGTACCACGAGTCTGGGCGAACGACGCGAGCACGCAAAGCGCGAATGCGGGGATGGCGCGGAAGAGCATCTTGGAGTGAGTATACTGGAAGATTCCCTCTCCGTTTGCCGCAAGGTAGTCCCCCCCTTTTCTAAAACAACTATGGGTTTTCAAGTACAACCGCTCCAGGAGTTTCTGGTCCGGCCGCAATTGCCAGAGGCGCTCCCTCGTCTGATGGAGCTCGCCTACAACGTCCTGTGGAGTTGGGACCATGCGGTGCGAGCCGCCTTCCGCCGGCTGGACACGCATCTCTGGGATCAGTGTGGGCACAACCCGGTGCTGATGCTCAGCCAGATTCCCGCCGCGCAACTCCAGCGCGCGGCCAACGATCCGCGCTACATCTCCGTGTACCGCCGCGCGTGCGAACGGCACGACGCCTACCTAGAAAAGTACCAGGCGCAGAAGAAGGAGGGCCTCATCGCCTACTTCTGCATGGAGTTCGGCGTGGTGCAGTGCCTTCCGATCTACTCGGGCGGTCTGGGCATCCTCGCGGGCGATCATTTGAAGGCCGCGAGCGACCTCGGCTTGCCGCTGGTGGGTGTGGGGCTGCTGTATCAGAAGGGCTACTTCCGGCAGTCGTTGAATCCCGACGGCTGGCAGCAGGAGCGAGCCCCGGTCAACGACTTCTATACGCTGCCGATCCAGCCCGTTTCGACGGCGAGCGGCGCGGATCTGCTGGTGCCGATCGAACTGCCCACCGGCACGGTTCAATTGAAGGTATGGCGCATGTTCGCCGGCGGCGTGACGCTCTACCTGCTCGATTCCAACATCCCCGAGAACCCGCAGGCCGACCATCGCGACATCACCGACCACCTCTACGGCGGCGACACCCATACGCGCATCCGGCAGGAGATCGCGCTCGGCATCGGCGGATTGCGGGCGCTGCGGGCGCTGGGCATTCAGCCCACCGTGTACCACATGAACGAGGGGCACTCGGGCTTTCTCGCCATCGAGCGCATCCGGCTGTTGATGCAGGAGCAACGGCTCAGCTTCCGCGAAGCGCTCGAGGCATCGCGCCGCGACAACGTGTTCACCACCCACACGGCCGTTCCCGCCGGCTTCGACCTGTTCGAGCCGTCGTTGGTCTACGAGTACTTCCGCGAGTATTGCGATCGCGCGGCCATCCCGTTCGACGCGCTGATGTCGCTGGGCCGCCGCCGTCCGGGCGACCACGGAGAGCGCTTCAACATGGCGATCTCCGCGCTGAACACGTCGGCCTACCGGAACGCGGTGAGCAAGCTGCACGGCGAAGTGTCGCAGGATCTGTTCCAGGAGATGTGGCCGAAAACGCCGGTCCCCGAGGTTCCGGTCACCGCGATCACCAACGGCGTGCACCTTCCGTCGTGGGTCAACGGCGATTTGGCGGCTCTCTACGAACAGTACCTCCAGCCCGATTGGAGCGAGCGCCACATGGAGCCGCGTACGTGGGAGGCGATCGGCGAGATTCCCGACGCCGAACTGTGGGAGGTGCATCGCAGGCGCAAGCGCCGCCTGGTGCAGTTCGTTCGCGAAAGCGTGCGCCGCTCGGCGATCACCCGGAAGGCATCGGGCGCGGAAGTGCAGCGGTTGGGCGAAGCGTTGGATTTCGACGCGCTGACCATCGGATTCTCGCGCCGGTTCGCCACCTACAAGCGCGCAACGCTG
>SYLY01000035.1 GCA_005808475.1 Acidobacteriota bacterium | reverse complement strand
GGGGCCGACGAGCCCCACCTTTGCGCCGGGGGTCAATTGGAAGGCGGCGTCAACGAAAATCAGTTGCTTGCCGTACTGCTTGTTGACGTTGGAGAGCGCGATCATTCGGGCATTCCAGGATAGCGGAAAGACCGGGCCCCGGGCGTCCTCGATTCGGGCTTCGATGATCGCCGGCGGCGATACTGTTATCTCCAGTTAGCCGGCGTATCCCAAATCACGGCCCTTACCGAGGCGTTGGCGGGCGCGATTCCTTTCAATCCCTCCGGGTCGCGCTCGCCGTGGACGACATAGTAGACCGTCACCAGCCGGCCGTCCTTGCGCTGTATGGTTACCGGATAGCCGAGGTCGGAGTGGTCGCCGTCCCATGCGAGCACCACGCGGGACGAGCGTTCCCAGGTCTTCCCGTCGTCCCGGCTCAGCATTGCCTGCACACCGAACGGCTTGTTCCGCTGCCCGAACGACAGCAGTAGACCGCCGCCGGCCAGCCGCAGCAGATCGGGCGGGTGCTCGCGATCCTCGGAAATGCGCTCGGGCCGGCTCCAGGCGCGTCCCCCGTCGGCGCTGTAAGTGGAGGCCATGTGCCCTCCGGCGGCGGACCGGAGCACGGCCAGAAGCGAACCGTCGCGCCGGGGATGCATCGTAAGTTCGTTGTAGCCGCTGGCGATCGCCGTGTAGTCTCCCCAGGTCTTACCGCCGTCGCGCGAGCGGACCAGGAAGCTGATCTGCGCGCCTCCCTCCGTCTTGGGCAGCGGACCGCCGTAACCGGAGAGCAGCAGCGTACCGTCCGGCTCCTCCAGGATGTGGCCGAACGGATAGGCCCAGTCGAGCGGCGCCGTGTTAACCCGGACCGGTTCGCTCCATGTTCTTCCGGCGTCGTGGGAACGAATCGACCACGTGGTGGCGGTCCAACCGTTCGTCGTATAGCGGTCGCCCGTCCACGTGTAGGAGACGGCGGCCGCATGCAGGACGCCATCGCGAGTGACGCCCGTGGCAACGATGCCGTCGTCGGCGTCTGGACGGTCGAATACGGTGACGGGCGGGCTCCAACTAAGTCCCCCGTCGGCGGATCTGGAGAGCGAGGCTCGTCCGCCCTTGCCGATGTGAGCGGCGCCGGTCTTGAAGAACGCGAGCAGTTCCCCGCCGCGCGCCGCCACCAGACGAGGAAAGTAGGCGCCCTTCGCCACGGTGACACGGGTCGCCGGGAGCGGCGCCAACTGGTGGACGTCATCGGCGGCCCAGGCCGCCAGCGTAAATGCGATCCAAGCGAAGAGGGTCATGGGAAACGGTTGGATGAATTATAGTCGATCCCGGCGTCGTGTGGCGAACCGAACCGGCGGCACACCGGCCTGCATAGTAGAATTACGGGTCCACCTCCACGGGATCGGCATTGACGAGAACCGGGCCGAAGGCACCCGGTTGCTGGGCCTTTCGGCGGACCAGGGCTTCGAACCCGCGGCGCGCCAGTTGGAGAACCTGCCGCCCGATCCGCCGGTGGTGTAGAATTCTCTGCATCCCTTATGACCCGACGCAACTTCTCCTGCTTTGCGCTCGGCGCGCCCGCGCTTGCCTGGGCCGCCGGTAACCCCTCGAAAGCCGGCATGGATCCGGCGCGGCTGGCCCGCATCCCGGAACGGATGAAGGCTTTCGTCGACAAAGGCCAGACGGCGGGCATCGTCACGCTCGTCCAACGGCACGGCGAAATCGCGGCGTTGGACGCCGTCGGTCAGGCCGACATCGAGAACAACAAGCCGATGCGCGCGGACACGATCTTTCAGATCGCGTCGATGACGAAGCCGGTTACCGGTGTCGCGGTGACGATCCTCGCCGACGAGGGGAAGCTCGGCCTCAACGATCCCGTGGAGAAGCACCTGCCCGAGTTCCGCGGGATGTGGGCCGCGCACAAGCAGCCCAATGGCGAAGTGGTGTTGCGCAAGCCGTCGCGGCTCATCACCATCCGCGACCTCATGACGCACACCTCCGGCATGGGCGGCGATTATCCGGCCGCGCTCGCCGATGTGATGGAGAAAGGGAACCGCACGCTCGCCGAAGTGGTGCTGATCTCCTCCCAGCAGCCGCTGGTGTTCGAACCCGGCGCGAAATGGCTCTACAGCAATATGGGTCTCAACACGCTGGGACGCATCGTGGAGGTGATCGCCGACCAGCCGTTCGAGAAGTTCACCGATTCCCGCATCTTCTCGCCGCTCGGGATGAAGGACACCATGTTCTATCCCACGCCCGATAAATTCGACCGGATCGCCGTCATCTACAAGCGCGTGGACGGCAAGCTAGTCCCCTCGGGCATCGACCGCTTCCGCAAGAACTACCGCTTCACGCGCGCTTCCGGCGGACTGTTCTCCACCGCCGGCGACCTTGCCCGCTTCTATCAGATGTCGCTCGGCGGCGGAATCCTGGGCGGCACGCGGATCCTGTCGAAGTCGGCGGTCGAGGTGATGACTTCGCTTCATACCGGCGATCTTTCGATCGGCGGCGCCAACGGAGCCGGCTATGGCCTCACCTGGCGTGTGGTCAAGGGGCCTGGGGCCACTCTGTCCGGCCAGTCGATCGGAACTTACGGCCATGGCGGCGCTTATGGGACGCAGGGTTGGATCGATCCGAAGAAGGACTTGGTTGGCGTGTTCATGATCCAGCGCGAAGGCGGCGGATCGGAAGAGAGCACCGCGTTCACGGAGATGGCGAACGCGGCGGTGGCGGGCTGAGCCATGCGCCGCCGGGAGTTACTCATCGCCGCCGCAGCCGCCCCGGCCTCCGCGCAGGAACCGTTGCGGCGCATCCATTCGCAGCCGGCGTGGGTCGTCAAAAACGACCGCGTGGAGCTCGCCGTGACGCAACTCGGCGGGCACATGGCGCCGGTGAAGTTCGCGGGCGGCGCCGTGCAGCCGTATCACGTCTCGCCATGGCAGGACGAGGGCGCGAAGGTCGACATACCGGTGCTGGTTCCTTTGCGAGGCGACTTCTTCTGTCTGCCGTTCGGCGGCGGCAAGGAACCGGACGGGCGCGAGCATCCCGCGCATGGAGAGACCGCCACCAAGGCATGGACATTCGCTGGAACCGCGAAGGCCGCCGCCGTCACCACGCTGACGCTCACGATGAAAACCACGGTGCGCGCGGGAAAAGTTACCAAGAAGCTCATGCTGGTGGATGGCCACGACGCGGTTTACTCGACGCACGTCATCGAAGGCTTCGCCGGAGATACGACGCCCGGCCACCACGCGACGCTGCGGCTGCCGGATCGCGACGGCGCGTTTCGCCTGGCCACCAGCGAATTCGTGTACGGCACGACTCATCCTTCCGAATTCGCCAGCCCTTTGGCGGGCGAGTATCAGTCGTTCGCGATCGGCGCTCCGGTGAAGGACCTGTCGCGGGTTCCCCTTCGATTCAAGGACGCCAAGGAAGACGCCGATATGACGAAGCTGCCGGCGCGCACCGGTTATGTCGATCTGATGGCGATCTTCAAGAAACCGGGCGCCGGTCCGGCCTGGATGACCGCGGTCAACACCGCCGAAGGGTATCTCTGGTATGCGTTCAAGGAGCCCGCGGTGCTTCCCGCCACGGTGTTCTGGCTCGAAAACAAGGGCCGGCACGGAGCGCCGTGGAGCGGCCGCAACCGGTGCCTGGGCCTCGAGGATGTCTGTTGGTACTTCGATAAGTCGTACGAGCCGAATCCCGTGAATCGCATGGGCATTCCCACCGCGATGCGGCTCGGCGGGCAGCCGGCCAACATCCACTACATCCAGGGCGCGATCAAGACGCCGCCGCGGTTCGATGTCGTCCGGACGGTCCGGTTCTCGCCGGGCCGCGCCGAGTTCGTGGCCGCCAGCGGGGAGCGCGTCTCCGCGCCGGTGAGCCACGAGTTTCTGCGAACCGGCCGCCTATGATCCGCGCCGGCTATTTCCTGCCGGCCACCGCCGAAATATACGCCGAGATCGGCGCCGCGTTCGATCCCGGCTGGGAGTTGGTCGCGCCGGGACGCGTCACCGAGCGGGAGTCGATCGAGATCCTGCGCGACCTCGACTTTGCGATCTCCGCGCGCATGACCGCGGCCATGATCGAGGCCGCGCCGTCGCTGCGGCTCATCCAGTTGCCCGGAGTGGGATTCGACAATGTCGACTTGGCCACCGCTTCGGCGCGAGGCGTTCCGGTGGCGGCCGCGCCCGCGGGATCGTCGGAAGAAGTGGCCGAGCATACGATGATGCTGATGCTCGCCGTGAGCCGCCGTCTAGTGGAGATCGCCAATTCCACCCGCGCCGGCCAGTGGCTCACCTGGGAGCGCCGCGTGCTGTGCCACAGCCTGCATGGCAAGCGGCTGGGAATCGCCGGGATGGGACGCATCGGACGCGAGGTGGCGCGGCGCGCGGAGGCCTTCGGAATGACCGTGATTCCGCTGAGAGTGGGCTCGGAGGATTTCGACGAGTCGCTCCGGTCGTGCGATTACATAAGCCTGCACTGCCCGCTGAACGAGTCGACGCGGCGCCTGCTGGACCGCCGCCGCATCGCGTCGCTGAAGCCCGGCGCGATCCTGATCACCACCGCGCGCGGTGAACTGGTGGACGAGGCGGCGTTGATCGACGCGCTTCGCGAGGGCCGTCTCGCCGGCGCGGGGCTCGACGTGTTGGAGCGGGAGCCGCCGGTCCGCTCGAATCCGCTGCTCGCGATGGAAACCGTCGTCGTTACGCCGCATCTGGCGACCGGCACCATCGACAGTCTGCGCGCCAAGGCCGCCTATTACGCCGCCAACATCCGGCGCGTGCTGCGAGGAGAGCCGCCCGAGGGGTTGGTGCTAGCATGAAGATTCCCTCCCTGGCCGCTCATGCCCGTTGAATCCCTCCTGATCGTGGAAGACGATCATTCGGTGCGCAGCACCCTGGTGACCTTTCTCGAACTGGAAGGTTACAAAGTGGTGGCGTGCGCCACCACGCGCGAAGCGATGGAATGCCTGGGGCGCGAGACTTATCCGATCGTCGTAACAGACATCTATCTCGACGACCGTACCGGGCTCGACGTCCTGCGGGCGGCGCGCGAGTTCAATCCCCAGTGCGCCGTGATTCTGATGACCGGGCGCGGTTCGATGGAGACGGTCATGAAGGCGACCCAGGGCGGTGCGTTCGACTATGTCGCCAAGCCCTTCGAACTGGACCGGCTTCTCGACACGATCAAGCGCGCCGAGAAGACGTTCGAGCCGTCCGGCGCCGAAGAGAAGGAAACCGACATCGAGGATCTTCCGGAAACCGAGATGATCGGCAGTTCCGCCGTGATGGTGGACTTGTACAAGCGGCTCGCTCGAGTGGCGCAGACCGACGCCACCGTGCTGATTCAAGGCGAAACCGGGACTGGCAAGGAGATCGTGGCGCGGATGATTCATAAGATGAGTCCGCGCGCGCAGCAGACCTATCAGCCGGTGGACTGCGCGGCGATCGCGCCCTCGCTGCTCGAAAGCGAACTGTTCGGGGCGGCTCGCGGAGCCTATACGGGCGCGGACCGCGATCGCGTGGGGCTGCTCGAGGCCGCCAATCGCGGCACCG
>SYLY01000307.1 GCA_005808475.1 Acidobacteriota bacterium | reverse complement strand
GTTGTTTCGCGCCGGCAACGCGTCAACCCGCGCGGCGTGAAGCGCAAAATGAGCAACTACAACCTGCGCCCTCGCGGACGTCACCCCACCCGCCGTCTCGATGTCGCCTCCTCCATCAGGATCCTTAAGTGAAGAGTATTGGGGCTAGCCCCCATCGACGCCGGCGCGCTCGCGTAGTGATAAGGATTTCGCCGGCAACGAAGCACACCCTCTTCGAGACGATATGCGATCCCGCTGGCTTCCGCTCCCGATGGCCGGCTACGCGGCGCGGTCTGAACGCCAACGGCGCCGTCGGCCAGCAGGGAGAGGACGCCTACGACACGGCGAGGGAGCGGACCGCGGTACCGGCGCGCGATCAGATTGTCCGTGTAGATCGTCGATCTTTGTCTTGAACCCCAGCAGCCCTTGGCGCAAATAACATCGCCGCCAGGGCGGTCATGGGCGGCCAACGCCAAGTGGCGAAGCCTGCGTTGCAAGTCCACTGCGCCCAACGGGTTGCGGCGGCGCCGGGCCACTTCCTTGGTTGCGGCTCCTGGGAGATGTTCCGCTTCAACTACGCCGCCGCGCTCGAGTTGGTGAACGAGCCGCCGGACCCGGGCGCGCCGTGTGATAGGCTGAACCGGGTCTCGTGGCGGTTCGGCTCAGGGACCCTAACATCAGCCGAGGAGATTACCAGAGATGAAGAGTGGCAGGGCTTCCGTCGAGTTCACGTTCGAACGCACCTATTCCGTTCGCGCCCGAAATTCAAGCTGTTCAAGAATGTCGCGCATCTCGACGCGGCGAAACTAAGCAAGGGATCCCACACGATCGAATTGGGGAAATTCGAGGGGCGCCATTGCGACTGCGTGGTCATGGCCAAGGTCAGCGGCGGAATGATCACCGGGGTGATTTACCCCAAGTGCGAGAAGGCCACCAAGACGCCGCCGAAGCTCGCCCAGAAACTTCAAGCCGCGCACAAGGAGTTGAGGAAGGCCGCCGACGTAAAGTGGGAGGACATACCGGTTCAGGAGTTCGCCAGAAGCGCGGCGGCGAGGGCGAAAATCGTCGTCGTCATCACGACGAGCGGGGACTGTTTCGAGGTGTGCATCGGCCATGGCCCGGGCACGAACGTCTGTTGGATCTGCTGCCCGGGCTGGTGCATCGGCCCGTCGGACCCACAAATTGCGTTCTCCTGAGATTCCGGACGGGGGGCCCGCGCGCACGGCCGAGGCGGAGGCTGAACGAAGCCGGGAGAGGCAGGCCCGATGGCCTGCCCCCACCAAATCGAGGGACTTCCGCTACCAGCGGATACGAGCGGTGTATTGGAGTTGGCGACCGAAGTAGGTGTTCCGCTGGGCGTTGACGCGGCCGAACAGCGAGTTATCCGGATTGAGGACCGGATTGGCGCCGATGAACGTATTCGGAGTGTTATAGGCCTCCATGCGGACTTCCAGACCATAGCGCTCGCGGATTTTGAACTCCTTGGTGAGAGTCAGGTCGAGGCTCTTGACGCCCGGGCCCTTGAGTCCGTCCCATTGCACGGGATTCACGCGGCGGGTAAAGTTCGGAAGGCGGGTAACTTTCGAGGTGTCGAACCAGCGTAGCCGGTTGGGGCTGTCCACCTTGGGGTTCTCGTTGACAACGACGCCGCCGAAGCGGAGGTACTCGCCGCTGACGTGCTGCCAGATTCCGCTGAGCGCCCAGCCTCCGATCACGCCGTCAACGGCGCGGCTCATGCCGTTGGCGTACTTGCGGCCCTTGCCGAACGGCACTTCATAGATGCCGCCAACATTGAATTTGTGACGAGCGTTGGCCGAGTCGAGCCTGGTGAACTTATCGAGGAACGTGTCGACCCCGTCGTAATACTCGTCGTTGCGGGCCTGGTTGTAGTTGTAGCCCAACAGGAAGTTGAAGCCGTTCACGAAGGGCCGCTGCGCCTTGATCTGAATCGACTGATACCGGCGGCGGACCCCCTCCGCCATCCACTGGGTGAGCGTGTTGTACTGCGGATACGGACGGAGCAACTCATTCACCGCAACCTGTTGCTGATTGCGGAGGCCGCCGGGGAACTTCTGGGGAGTCAGCGCCTGGAAGAACGGGTTGTCCACCCGGACGTTGACGGCGTCCTTGAACTCGAACCCGAAGCGCGGATCGATGTTGTTGAGCTGCTTCTGATAGCGCTGGTTTTGTCCCAGGCTCGCGAAGTAGGTCAGGTCAACCACGATCTGGCTCCACACCTGGCGCTGGACGCTGACGTTCATCCGGTGATTCACGGCGTTCGAAAGGTTCTGGTTCCAGACGATCGACTGCGCGGTGGAGCCAAGCTCGGTGTAACGGCCGAGCGAGGTACCCACGGGTGGCACAAGCGGATTGGTGTTGGCCGGCCACGGGTTGGCGAGCGTCGCCTGGGGCACGCCCTGGAGCACCGGCAGTGGGAAGGAGTCCTGCTGGAATCCGGGATAGGGCACGACGTCGTTCAAGTTGACTCCGCCCTCGAAGTCGACCGAGGGCTGAATCGAATAGAGGGAGTAACCGAAGCGGAGCGACATGCGGTCGCTCAACCGGTAGGCGATTCCGAAGCGGGGCAGGAAGCCGTTCTTCGGTGAGTTGTAAGCGCCCTTGCTCCCGGCGTGGATCCAGGCTCCGTTCAACGCGGGCGGCGTCTTGCGGATGGAAAGGACCTGCTCGGGGAACCGCGGCGCGCCGGCGCCCTGGAACTCGGGGATCGGATTGGTCAGGTCGAGATCGCGCGAGAAGCGATTCTCGGGATCGGTGAGCGGCGTATCGTATTCCCAACGGAGTCCGAGATTCAGAGTCACGTTCTGGCTGAGTTTGAAGTCGTCCTGGAAGTAGAATCCCCAGAAGTGATTGTGGGCGCGCAGGAACGGAACGTTGCGGGCGCGCGAGTCGCCGCCGATGGCGCCGAGCAGGAACGTCGCCCACTCGCTTCCGCTCAACCGTGTGTTCGTGTTGACGTAAGTTTCGGCGGTATTGGCCGCCGGGAAGGTGAAGAACAGCGGTTGCGGCAGCGACGAGTTCCCGCGATACGAGCGGAATTCCCATCCGCCCTTGAGATAGTGCTTGCCGTGCTGGTTGGAAACCTTGCCCTGCATGTTCCAAAAGTCGGGCGCCGAATACCAGTAGCCGCCGCGGCCGAAACCGCCGCCCAGATTGAGGCCCGGATAGTAGAGCACCGGGAGCGACTTGGCGTAGCTGTCGAAGAAGGACGGGTTGCGGGGGAAGAACTCATTGAGATTCTTGATCTCGGCGACCGGGTCGATGAACCGGTCGACCGGCTTTCCATAGGAGCCGCGAAGGTTGACCACGGTGTTGGTGGTGGCCGTCCAGACGACGTCGCCCGCGACCGTAAGCGAGTTCCGTTCGGATCCACCCGTGGAAGCGGCCGCCGTTCCGGGAGGATTCGGCGAAGCGACGTTGGTGTGATAGCGCGAGATTCTGCCGAACGCGCGCCACTTATCGTTGATGTTCCAGTCCACGCGATCGGAGAAATTGTAGTACTCGTAGATGCGCGGGAAAGTCAGGCGGTAGTTGTTGATTTGCGTTACGTCGTCGCCGGGTCCATTGGGAGCCCAGATGTCCTTGAGGAAGCGCTCGGCGGAAGGGTCGAAGCGCGACTTCGGAATGACGTTGCCGGCGAAGGGAGTGCGGGTGACCACCGAGCCGGCGGTTCGCGTGGTGAAGGGATCGAACATCGGCTTCAGGCCGATCTGGGGACCGTTGAGGAACAGGGTCTTCGAAAAGTCGCCTTCCCGTTCGAGCGCCGTGGGCAGCGTCTTGATCAGGTTGACGGGCTCGCGCAGGTTCTGGCCCTCATAGGAGACGTAGTTGAAGATCTTGTTCTTCTTGATCGGATTGCCGGAGGTGGCGCCCCACACGTTGTGGCGGATCAGGGACGGAGTCGGCGTGGTGGAATCGGGCCGCGCGTTGAGCTTCGGATTGCGGCCGAAGTAGTAAGCCGTGCCGTGCCACTCGTTGCTGCCGCCCTTCATCTGCACCGAGATGATGCCGCCGGCGGAGTGGCCGTACTCGGCGTCGGTGGCGTTCTGCTGGACGTTCACTTCCGACACGGCGTCCATGGCGGGAACGTAGTTGGTTTTCGGACCCCAGGTGTTCGGCACGCCGTCCACCAGAATGTCGTTCTTGAGCTGGGTGCCGCCGCCGACGTCGAGCCGCGAACCTGCCCAGTGATGGAAGGGGCTCTGCTCGCTGGACGTGGAGGTGAAGGTCACCTGCGGGTCGAGCGTCAGGAGCAGGAACGGATTGCGGTGGATGATGGGAAGCGAGTTCGACATCTTGGTGTCGAGAGTCGTTTCCATGGTCGTCTTGTTGAACTGCACGGCGACGGGCGCCTCGACGACGCGGATCGTTTCGGAAAGTTGGCCGAGTTCGAGCTTGGCGTCAACGGTGAGGTCGGAGCGCGTCTGCACGAGCACGTTCTCCTGGACGAAGCTGCGGAAGCCCTGCATCTCCACGGTCACCGAATAGGAGCCTGGCGTCACCAGATCGAACAGGTACTGCCCACTGGTGTTGGTTTCGCGTTGCGTTTGCACCGCGGTGTTGGCGTTCTTCAATATGACTTTGGCCGCCACAACTACCGATCCGGAGGAATCGGAAACCTGGCCGCGCACGGATCCGCGCAACTCCTGCGCGTAAAGACCGCTGGCGGACAGCGCCAGCGCAAATAAAATAGCAATGCGTTGCATCCCGCACCCCTGTGATCTGAGCGAATCGTTACGGATACCGACTTTTGGGTATTGAGATTTTATACCACATCCGCCGGCTGAACGCCATACCGGCAAGAGCCTTTTTTTTTGGGGGATCTGCCCTTCGCGGCGGCCGGGCTTAGTAAGGCTCAGGTCCGCGCCGGATGGACGCCGCCGGCGAGCACGGTCAAGATGCGGCCTCCGCCCCGATGAACACGATGGTCGTCCGCGCGGGTGTAGCCATTCAGCGGCTTGGCCGGCATCAAGGGTGTCGCGGCATCGTGAACTCGACCGGGCCAGTCAATCCCTTCCCAGGCCGCACGCCCGGCCCCCGCGGCACGTTCGCCGCCGCCAACGCCGGTTCGGCGGGCGCCGGGGACGGCGAGAGCACCGTGGCCGGGTTCCAAGCCGGACCCGGCGGCGTGTCGATCAACAGTATGGTGGGCTACCGGACCCGAAAGTCCGCGATGCCGCCTTCCGACCCAGGCTCGTTGTTCCAAGGTCCCCAGCCGGTGGGCAAGCTCTCCACGCACGAAGTGCCCGTGGTGCAGGCTCGAACCACCCCCTGCCAGTCGCCCGGAGCGAGGTTGAGCAGCACGCTGAGGCTGGTGGTCACCCCGCCGGTTTGGCCCGGTCCGTTGAAAAAGTATTGATAGTTCCGTGTGGACACCGTGCCGTCCGGATTGACCTGTGGCGTCCACGCGACATTTACCTGCCCCTGCGCGTTCGGATCCACGGCCGACCGGTAGGTTGGCGAGGTCACCACTGGCGACCTCGGCACGCGGCCCCGCGTCACGAATCCGCTCGGCGGACCCTGCCGGCTCAGACCGCCTCCGTTCGGGATCGCGATCACCAGCGCATCGAACCGGGTCCCCGGATTGAAGAATGCTCCGTGGAAATTGTTCGAAGTGAGGATGTCCAGGGCGGGCGCATTGCGCGAGAAGTCCTGCACATACAGCCGGTACATGAAGTTGGTCCCGTTGTCGCCCGCGACCAGGTTCCACGTGAAGGTGATCTCCGGCGCGTTGGAGCCGAAGTCCACCGACGAGCCCGCCATTGGCTCGCCGAGAATCGGCGTCAGCGGATTGCCGATCGTGCCATTGATCGGGGTCCCGGAGCTGAATGGTCCACAGCCATCCCCCGTGCATCCCCGGACGAGCACCGTCGCGGCGCCGTTCGGGATCAGGATGCTGATCGAGTTGACGCCCACTTGCTGGCCCGCCACCGTCAGCGCGCCACCACCGGGACCGGCGCCCGGCTGCACGACGTTGACAAAGTAGAAATTGGCCCCGGCAAGCGCGGTCCAGTTGCAGTTCAGCCGGTTCTGATTACTGTCGTTGACGATCGCGCAGTTCACACCAGTGACCGCCGCCGCCGGTATGGCTCCGCCCTGAACCAGGAAATTGACGATGCCGGTGGGGCCGCAGGCGCTGTCATTGCAAGCCCGCACCTCGGCGCGGTAGTTGCCGCTGGGCAAAGTATAGATAGCCAGGGTGCTGGCCGGCCCAGCCAGTTCCACCCGGAACTGCTGCGGCGTGGCCGCCTCGATCACTTTCAATTCGTACCGGTTGGCCGCGGCCACCGGACTCCAAGAGAAGGTCACGATGGTGTTAGTGAGCGTCGAGTTGTTGGCCGGGCTGATGAAAACGGGCGCACCCAGCCCGCTCACCGGCTGGTTGGTGAGCGCGAACGTGGCTGGTGTGGCGATTCCGGTGACGCTTGCCGTCACGTTGTAATTACCAGTCAAGCCGTTGGCGGTGGCGGTGACGCTGGCCTGGCCGCTCGCATTGGAAACCACGGTGGCGCCAGAAAGGCTCGCGCTGGGGCCGCTTCCAGGGGCCGCGAAGTTGACGTTGACGCCCGCGATTGGGATGTTGGCATCCCTCACTGTCGCCTGGAGCGGGACGGTGAACGTAGTTCCCACCTGCGCGGACTGAGGGGAGCCGCCGGAAACAGTCACGGAAGTTGGCGCCAGCGGAGTGGTCAGGTAGACCACGGTGTAGCGGGAATCCACGCGCGCTCCCGCCGCGTTGAAGCAGCCCACGTTGATCGCGGTTCCGGGCGCTCCGCTCTTGGGGAGCCACGAATCGGGGCGGCAATACGCCCCCAACTCCCCGGCCGCCTCTCCATAAGCCGTCACGATGGGCACGGTCTTGCTAAAGGCCTTCAGCAGGCTGAACTCCATGGAATAGGCCCCTGCGCTGGAGCGTTGAGCCAGGAATGTGCCGCCGGCCGAATTGAACCGGAAGGAGGTATCGGGCTGGTAAGAGGCCGTCGCTGAACTCTGCGCCCACGCATACCCTCCCGGATGCGCGTTGGCCAGGGTGTCGGACCCGAACGCCACATCCACGATATAACTGATGCCGAAATCGGCGTCGATGAGGGCGCCGTCGATCTGATGGCACCGCACATGCGCGGTGCTTCCGGCCCAGGAGGAGACCTTGCAGCGCGTGGGTGTGGCGCCGTAAGGCGTGACCATCACGGAACCGCCGTTGGGCGATTGAGCCACGCCGCTGAACGTCACATTGTATCGCCCGATGCTGGTTCGGGTGATTTCATTCGTCAGCAGCCTTCCATTCCAGGAGTACGCCGAGGGAGGCTGAACAGCCGCCGACGCGATGGGGATGAAGGACCGCGCGTAGCCCGCGTTGAAGCTCGCCCCCGTCCGGTCCTCCTTGTAAAACAGCACGCTGAACTGGCTGTCCACCGTGTTGCCGCCTGGGTCGAAGCACATGACGTAAATTTCCTGGGTGGCGCCGTTCGGCCCCCACGAATGGGCTTTGCAATAGGCGGAGCCGCCGTACGCGTTGACATGCACGACGCCCGACGCGGTTCCCAGGTTGGGGAGATTCACCCGATACGCGCCCGTGGAAAGCCTAGTCACCGAATTGGTTCCGCCGGCGGAGTTGAACTGGTAGAGCGCATTCGGATTCGCGTTGGTCCCCGTTCCGTCGGAAAAGACCCAGGCCTTCGCCCGAGCCGGGCCCCCGGGGCTGGGGAGCGCGGCGGTGGCAAGCGTATCGGTGAGGTAGGTCAGGACGAATCGGGCGTCCTGGGCGGCGCCGGTGGTGCTGTAGCATCTGACCGACACGGTGGCGCCGTTGTTGGGACCCGATCCCCACCCTTGGACGTTGCAGTAGCCTGCTCCCTGGTATCGACTAACCTGGACGTTCGACGAGTCCAATGCAATCAAGCCGGGGATATCGACCGCGTACGTTCCCAGGCCAGATCTGTGGGCGCGAATGGGGCCGCCAGCGCTGTTGTACTGGTAATGCAGCGAGGGGGTGTACGAGGCGGCCGCCGGATCGTCCGCCCAAACGAATGCGCCACGCCTCTGCTCCTGGCCCTGATTCACTCCGAAAGCCGTGTCGGTAAAGAAGCTCAGGTCGAACTGAGAGTCGGATGCGACGCCGCCGGTGGTATCACAGGCGACATTGACGGTCACATTCGGACTTCCCCCCCCCCCACGACTCAATCCTGCACCGGTCAGTGTTGCCGGACCCGTAGGCCGTGACCATGGGGCTGCCCAGATGTGGCAGTGGCGCCAGATTCGGGAATGTCGCCGTGTAACGGCCGGCCGAAATCCTGACCACTGTGTTGGAGCCGCCCTTGGAGTTGTAATTATAGGCGCCACTGGGAGTGTAGGACGCCGTCGACTGCTGGTTTGCCCAAAGGTAACCGTTGCTCCATTGGGCGGCGGCGCGGTCCTCCTTGTAAAACAGGACGGAGAAGGATCCGTCGGCGGCGATGCCGGCCGCGGTGTAACACTTGACGCCGATCTGTTGGATGGTTCCCGATTGCCCCCAGAACGCGATGTTGCAATAGTGGTTCCCGCCGCCGTACGCCACCACCTGCGCGATGCCGCCGGGCGTGCCCATGTTCGGGATGTTGACGGCGTATTGGCCGGTGCTGGGATTGGTGACCGTGATCGTGCCGCCGGCCGAATTGAACTGGTAGTCCGAAGATGCGGTTACGCCGGTGACCCAGGCCCACGCCAAGCCCCTGGCGGGTTGAGCCCAGGCCGCCGAAGAGCCCGCGACGATCAGTACGGTGACGTATGGGATGAGTCTCATGAAGTTCTCCTATCAAAAGCCGGTACCAAATGACTGCCGCCACACGGCCATGCCGGGCGCCGAAACCACCGCAAGGGTGATACCCCACAACGGGGGGGGGTATCCGCCGATGGCCTATGCTAGGCTAGCATAGGCGACGGCGTCCCGACGGACTGGCTGGCTTGCACCGCCGTCCGTTCAGCGGCGGATGGCTCACGAGCAAGAATTCGCCGGCATGAAACAAAGCCGCGCCGAGGGTCCGCCATCGTCGATTTCTTCCGCAAGGACGGTGCGGAGGCGGTTGCCGAGGCCGAGGCCAGGATCGCCCTGACGACAAGTCTCGCGACGGTCGCACGGGCAAGCAGCGACGCCGTCCACTGGAGCCGGGCCGTCGAGACTGCCTGGAAGCTCGGGGCCGTTGGCGGCGGCCGAGCTTCGTGAGGCTTAGATCCGCGCCGGACGGACGCCGCCGGCGAGCACGGTCACGACGCGGCCATCACCGTCGCGGACCAGCAGGAATCCGTTGGCGTCCAGCCCGGCGGTCCCGCCATGCGGCGGACCTTCAGGTCTGTCGACCGTCACCTGCGGTCCCCGCGCGTAGCTCGACAGTTCCGCGAGCCCGGCGTGCGCGTGCCATTCGAGATCGGCCCCGTTTGCCTGGAGGGAGTCAACCCGTGCGCGCGGTGTGTCGTTCCGAGCCGCGATCCCGGCTTTCAGAAGCGCTTTGCCGAGAGGCGCGAGCGGACGCAGCCCGTCTGGCGAGTCGTATCTCCAGGAACAGGAAGCGCTGTGGAACAAGTTCCGCGAGGAGCACCCTCTTCCCGAGGGCATGCTCGAGCGCTTCCGTCGCACGCGGGAAGAACTCACGCGGCGATCCGCTCGAGAATGCGGTTTTCAGGCGGACTCCAGGTCCCGAGGGGCTCTACCGGGAGTACGGCCGGAAGTGTTCCGATGCCGGACGCCCCACCATCAGCAAGACCGCGTTCGGCCGCGCGATGAAGAAGCCGCGGCCCACCATCGCGGACTACCAGAGGACCGTAAACGGCGTGCTGGCTTGGTGTTACGTGGGCATCGGCCTTGTCGCCAAGGAGGCCGAATGAATCACGTGGTTCACACGGTTCACGCGGTTCGCCCTATCTTGTTATCCACTACAAATCGCACAACCGGAGCCAATGTCTGGAAGGCGAAAAAAGGAATCGGAAAATGCGGAACAAGATAAGCGCAACGCTGGACGCAGCGACAGCGCCGAAAATCAGGTTGCCGGGTTGATGCGGGCTACCAGGCGAGCGTCTGCAAACTCGGCACCTGCGCAAAGTGCGCATCCCTGGTTGCAAGTGGTAGATCATACTGCCGTGCCATCGCCGCGATCCAGAGATCGTTGTCGGGAATGGGCTTGCCGAGCCGCGCGAGTTCGGCCTTAAGATCGCCGTAGTGTTCGGCGGTGCCTTCGTCGGGCAGCAGCAACGCGACGGTCCTGAGGAATGCGCGGACTTGTGCAAGCGCTGCGTCCGGCCGGACTGCCCGCCTCGCGCCGAACCGGAGTTCGCCCAGCACCACCCACGGGACATGGATGCTGGCAAGCTGGCTAAGACGAGCGGAGAGGGCCTGATCACCGCGGAGGTGGGGAATCACGACGCTGGTGTCCAGTAGGACACTACCAGCCGTGTTCATTGATCTGTTCGCAGCCTTCCTCGATGGCCTTCTCCATCGCGTCGGCGTCTTCCGCGGAGAGACTTCCGGCGGTCTGGGTGAGAATCGCCTGGCGCTCGTCCTCGCTGATCCGCTTAAGTCTGTGTACGAAGTCGGCGGCCACTTCCAGCCTGGCCGGCGGCAGCGACCTCAGGTCCTCGACGATGTTCTCGAGCGGGCTCATGATTTCAAGGTACACCGGCATGATCGCCATGGCAAGCAGCGGCAGGAGTTGAACTTATGAGCGAAAACCCCATTCTGATGAGTTGGTCGAGGATTTCCATAGTGGGAGACAACGGCACCTTAGGTCGCGTCAAGATTTCCGCCAGTTTCTCGCGGGCTTCGAACGCTGTATCGGGCGTAAGGAACTCAACATGCTGAGCGTACGTACGCACGCACGGCCGCCGCGACCGCGCCGCCCTTCGCCGCGGCCGAGTTTCCGTAACGCCTCGGCTATGACCGCGCCGGACGCACGCCGCCGGCGAGCACGGTCACGACGCGGCCATCACCGTCGCGCACCAGCAGGAATCCGTTGGCGTCGAGACCGGCGGTCTCCCCATGCAGCGGACCTTCCGGTCTGTCGACCGTCACCCGCAGTCCGCGCGCGTAACTCGACACGCGGCTGAACTCGGCGATCACCGGCCGCGGGCCATGCTTGGCCAAGACCGCGCAACGCGCGTCCACCGCCTCGGCGATCGCGGCGGCGAGGGGCTCGCGCAGATGGTCGCGCCCGGTCTCGATCCGCAGCGATGTCGCCGAGTCCGCCAGATCGCGCGGGAACGACTCGTGGTTCAGATTGACGCCGATTCCGGCCAAGGCGGCGCGGTACAACAGATGCACCAGGATGCCGCCGCACTTGCGGCCGCCGAGCATCAGATCGTTGGGCCAGCGGAGATCGCACTCGACGCCGGCCAGGTCGCGGAGCGCGTCGCGCGCGGCCAGCCCGATCGCGAGCGTAAGGGCGGGCGTGGATTCGATGGCGAACTCCGGCCGGATGAGGATCGACAGGTAGAGTCCGGCGCCGGGCTCGGAGTGCCAGCCGTGCCCGTGGCGTCCCTGGCCCGCGGTCTGCCGGTCCGCGATGACGATGGTCCCGTGGCGCGCGCCTTCGGCGGCGAGCTTTGCCAGGTCCGTCATGGTGGACGGCGTGGATTCCAGGCAGTGAATGGCGCGGCCCGGCAACCGGCCGCCGAGCCAAGCCGCGTCTAGCATGGAAGAAGGCGGAAGTTGAGGTCCACCGCCGTGGCGGAGTGGGTGATGGCGCCGCAGGAGATGAAGTCCGCGCCCGCTTCGGCGTAGGCGCGCACGGTGTCGAGCGTGATGCCGCCGGACAGTTCGCAGGTGGCGCGGCCGCCTACGTACGCGATCCATTCGGCGGCTTCGGCGGGCTTCAGGTTGTCGAGCAGCAGGTGGCGCGCGCCGGCGTCGAGCGCTTCGTCGAGCTCTTCCCGCGTGCGCACCTCGATTTCCACGCGTACGGCCGCGCCGCGAGTCCGCTCCAACGCTGGTCGAACGCCGCCGGCCGCCGCGATGTGATTGTTCTTGATCAGCACCGCGTCGTAGAGGCCTTGGCGGTGGTTGGTGACTCCGCCGGCGGCGGCCGCCATCTTCTCGAGTTGGCGCAGACCCGGCGTGGTCTTGCGCGTGTCGAGGATCTTGCACTTTGTCCCGCGTACCGCGTCCACGTAACGGGCGGCGAGAGTGGCGACGCCCGAGAGCCGCTGCATGAAGTTGAGCGACACACGTTCGCAGGTCAGCAGGGCTCGCGCAGATCCGCGCACGGTGGCCAGCTTGGCATCGCGCTCCACGCGCGCGCCACTTTCCACGTGGAGCGTCAACTCCTCCGCGCCGCCGTGGATCTCGAAGATCGCGGGCAGCAGTTCCACGCCGGCCACTACGACCGGTTGCCGCGCGTGGAAGGACCCGAGAGCCTTGGCATCGGCCGGAACCGTGAGTTCGGTGGTGATGTCGCCCGATCCGATGTCTTCGGCGAGCGCCCGCTGGATCAGCGAATAGATTTCGGGAGTGACCGTCATCCGAGCGCTTCCAGTGCCTGGCGGCTCTTGTCGAGTTGCGCCTCGTAATCGGCGAGTTTGGCGCGGATGCTGGCGACCACGTGATCGGGCGCGCGGCCGAGGAAGGTGTCGTCGGTCAACTGGCGGCGCGAGTTGGCGATGTTCTTGTCGAGCTGCTCGATCTCCTTGGCCAGGCGTTTCCGCATGGCTTCCATCTGCGCGGCGGGCACTTCCAGCGCGAGGTCGAATTCGGGCGTGGCTCGCATGGCTCCGCCGATGCGGGGCGCGTGGCCTTCGTGCAGGCGCAGACGGACGCCGGCCATCTTCGCCACGGCTTCGGCGTGATCGCGCGCCACCGGCAGCGCGCGGCCCGCCGAATACAGGTCCGCGTCCAGTTCGGCCTTGGGATCGAGCTTCAGTTCGGACCGCAGATTGCGCGCGGCGGTGACGATCTCCTGGAGCAGATCCATGTCCTTCTCCGCTTCGGCGTCGATGCCCGCGGGATCGAACAGCGGATACGGCGCCAGCGCGATGGACTCCGGCTTGTCCTTGGCTTTGGCCGCGAGCCGCTGCCACAGTTCCTCCGTGATGAACGGCATCACCGGATGCAACAGCCGCAACGCCGCTTCGAAAACGGTCAGCGTGTTGCGCCAATCGGCGTTCAGTCCGGAACCGGACGTGAAGCGGAGCTTTTTCATCTCCACGTACCAGTCGCAGAACTCGTGCCAGAAGAAGCTCCAGGCGGTCTGGGCGGCTTCGTGATAACGATAAGTCCCAATCGCGCGATTCATCTGATCGGCGCAGCGATGCAGGCGCGAGAAGATCCAGCGGTCCTCGAGGGGCGCGCCCGGTTCCGGCAGAAGCGGGCCGTTCTCGCGGATCCAGGGTTCGACGCCGGAATCCTCCATCTTGAGGAAGACGAATCGCGCCGCGTTCCAGATCTTGTTGGCGAAGGCGCGCGCGGTTTGCATGCGCTCTTCGGTGAGCACGATGTCGGTGCCGGGGGCGGCGCCTTGGAGCAGACTCATGCGCACCGCGTCGGTGCCGAACTTGCCGGTGACCTCCAGCGGATCGATCACGTTGCCGCGGGTCTTCGACATTTTCTGCTTGTCCGCGTCGCGCACCAGCCCGTGGATGTAGACTTGGCGGAACGGAACGTCGCCCATCATTTCCAGGCCCATCATCACCATGCGGGCGACCCAACAGAACAGGCTGTCGAACCCGGTGATGAGCAGCGTGGTGGGATAGAAGCGGGCGAGGTCGGAGGTCTGGTCCGGCCAGCCCATGGTGGAGAACGGCCAGAGTCCGGAGCTGAACCACGTGTCGAGCACGTCGGGATCCTGGACGATGTTGGCCGACGTGCACGATGCGCAGGCGGCTGGCGTTTCGCGAGCCACGGTGATTCCGTTGCAATCGGCGCAGTGCCACGCGGGGATGCGATGTCCCCACCACAACTGGCGCGACACGCACCAGTCGCGAATGTTGCGCATCCACTCGAAGTAGGTCTTGGTCCAATTTTCGGGAACGAACTGGATGCGGCCATCCTCCACGCAGGCGATGGCGGGTTCGGCGAGCGGCTTCATGCGGCAGAACCACTGGGTGGAAACGAGCGGTTCCACGACGGTCTTGCAGCGTTGGCACTTGCCCACCGAAAGCGCGTAATCGTCGATTTTGGCGAGGAATCCGCGCGCCTCGAGATCGGCGACCACCTGTTTGCGAGCCTCCGCGCGGTCGAGTCCGGCGTAAGGGCCGGCCTTCGCGGTCATTTTGGCATCCATGCCGATCACGTCGATGGAAGGGAGGCCGTGGCGTTTGCCACACTCGAAATCGTTGGGGTCGTGCGCGGGTGTCACCTTGACGACGCCGGTGCCGAACTCGGGATCGGCGAGATCGTCGAGCACGATGGGAATCTCGCGATCCATCAACGGCAGCAGGACGCGCTTTCCGTGCAGGTGGAGGTAACGCGGGTCGCGGGCGTTGAGGGCGACGGCGGTGTCGCCGAGCATGG
>SYLY01000306.1 GCA_005808475.1 Acidobacteriota bacterium | reverse complement strand
GCGCCTCGATCGACGCGATGCGCGCCGACGCCCAGTTCGTCCGCATCACCTCGCAGGGCCTCCGGGAGTCCCACGTCCACGACGTGATCATCACCAAGGAAGCTCCCAACTATCGCGTGGAGCCGTAGGCCGGCATAGACGGGAAGGCGTGGCCTCGCGAGCCGGGCGCCTCGCGGCCTTCTGAACGGACCAGGGCGAAGTTTACGCGAGTTGCGCGGCCAGCCACGTTTTGGCGAAATCCCAATCCCGCTTCAGCGTGGCGACCGAGATGCCCAGCACTTCCGCCGCGTCCGTCTCGCTTACCCCCCCGAAGAAGCGCAGCTCAACCACCTTCGCCGCTCGGGGATCCAGAGCCTCGAGGTTGGTCAATGCCTCGTTCAGGGCCAAAAGTCGCGCGTCCAGGCCCAGGCCCCCCACGTCGAATTCGCCGAGTGAGAGCTTAACGACTTGCCCTCCGCGCTTCTCGCTATGCGCCCGCCGGGCATGATCCAGCAACACGCGCCGCAACTGCTTTGCCGCCGAGGCATAGAAATGCGCGCGATCCCTCCACGCCACCGGCTCGCCACGGAAAATCCGCAGATAAGCTTCGTGCAAAACGGCGGTTGTCTGCAGGGTGTGCCCGGGGCGCTCGCGGCGCATTTCACGGGCCGCAATCCGATGCAAATCGCCGTAGACCAATTCCATGAGTTGATTCGCGGCGTCGGGGTCGCCCAGGCGCCAGCGGTCCAGCAGGCCCGTGATATCCTCCGGCTCGCGGTCTTCCGGCATGTCCACTAGAATCGATTATGAGCTATTTTCGCCTGGCGCCGCGCTAAGCTCACCGGGAGGGCACGCGCGATGACGCCCGAAGAACTGAGCCGGATCCGGAGAATCTACGAGGAGGCGCTGCCGCTGGCCGGTTCCGCCAGGGAAGCGTTTCTCAGGCAGGAATGCCAGGGCGCGGACGACATTCGCGCTCAGATCGAGCGGCTACTCGGCGCTCACGAGAACATCCCGAGTTGGCTCGAGCGGCCCATGTGGGGACCCGCCAGAGCGTTTGCCGCTCCCGATCCTCCGAAGCTCGAGGGCCGGCAGCTCAGCGGTTACACCCTGATCCGCGAGATCGGCCGGGGCGGTATGGGCTCGGTCTATCTCGCCGAGCGATCCGACGAAATGTTCCGCCGCCAAGCCGCCGTCAAGCTGATATTTCCCCCGGCCGGCTCGGCCGGGATCGCCGCCCGGTTTCAGCAGGAGCGCGAAATCCTCGCGTCGCTGGACCATCCGAATATCGCCAAGCTGCTCGATGCGGGCGTGACGGAAGAGGGTTGGCCGTATTTCGTCATGGATTTTGTGGACGGGCGCCCTATCCACCGCTGGTGCGACGAGCGCAAGCTCAACATCAGCGAGCGGGTCAAATTGTTCAGCGGCGTCATCGACGCGGTCCGTTACGCCCACCGGCATCTGGTAGTTCACAGGGATCTGAAGCCGGGCAACATCTTTGTTACCAACGACGGTGTCGTGAAGCTGCTCGACTTCGGTATCGCCAAGGTGCTCTCCGGCACGGCGGCAGGAAGAGCCCTGGACACCCAAACGCTGGCGGCCATGATGACACCCGAGTACGCGAGCCCCGAACAAGTGAATGGCGCGCCGATCACAACGCAATCAGACGTTTATTCTCTCGGGGTCGTCCTCTATGAGTTGCTCACCGGGCACAGGCCGTATCGCTTGCTGAGTGCAGCGATGCATGAGGTCGCGCGGGTAATCGCGGAAGCGGAGCCGGCCCGCCCAAGCGATGTCGTGACGACAACAGAACCCGCCGTAGGACGCGACCCGCTTCAAATCACGCCCGAGACCGTAAGCGCCGTTCGCGAGGGTGATCCGAAGCGTCTGCGGAAGCGCCTTGCGGGCGATCTCGATTCGATCCTGCTGATGGCGCTGCGCAAGGAACCCGAGCGCCGTTATGGGTCAGTGGACTCGTTTGCCGAAGATCTCGAGCGGCACCTTGACCAGCGGCCCATCCTGGCTCGCGAAGCCAGCGTGTGGGAGCGATTAACGCGCTTTATAAACGGTGAGCCCGTCATTTGGTCGGGCATCCTTATTGGCTTCACGCTGATTTGCACGGGCTCGGGCACCGTGGTTGTACAGGCAAGGGAGGATGTGGAGGCCGCCGTGCGGGATCCAGCCCTTCGCCTTTCCCTCGGTCCGCTATGGTTCTTCTGCTATAGCGCGTGCATGATCGCGGCGCCGGTCTCGGTTTACATTGCCCGCGTCACAGGCGCGGTCGGGGCGTTTTCGACTCGCAGCGGGAAGAGACACCGACTCGGAGCCGGGGTGGGCGGGCAGATCTGGGGACTGGGCATCGCACTTACCTGGCGGCTCGGCCGTGTTGAGGGCTGGTGGCATTCCCGGATACCCGGCAACCCCGATCCTCTCCCGCTGACCTCTCCTCCCAACGTCGGGATTTACTGCATCCTTGGGGTCGCGGTGATGTGGGTGCTCTACATGACCGGGCGGCGGCTGGGCCGGCGAGGCACGGGCATTGGACTTGTCTTGCTCGGACTGGGAACAGCGGCCATGCAACGAATCGCGTTTGCATACATCATTCCGGCATTGGCGTTTGACGGCGGCGCGGTTGCATTCCTCTCCACCGCGGCCGCCTCGGCCGTAGCCGGATCGATCGGCCTCGCCGTCATGCGTTTAATCGGGGGGCGAACCGATAGCGGCCTGGGCCAGGCCACGAACCTGCCTGCCCCGCACGCCGGACAAGCTTCCACAAACTTTTGACCTTTTTCCCACTCGCCGCGATAAGGCATGGTGAACCGGTTGGCGTGCCGGAGAGCGAATTTCACGCCTCCGTCCGCGAGCGAGGACGGTTGACTTCGGGCCGCTCAGCCGTTTCATGTCACACGCGATTCAACACGCAGGAAGGCTAAGAAGGAAAAATGAAAATGAGCCTACTATGCAAGGACTCCGCCCGAATCGTCTTCGGACTCGAGGCGCCTAGCGCCGGCGAAGTCACTGCCTGGCGCCTGTCGGCCACCAACGCTGCCCTCGCCGCCCGTCAAAGCCCGCCGGTGCAGACTCGCACCTACGCCATTGTGTACATGCCCTCCACGACGCACTGAACTCCATCGATCGCCGCATCAGCCCGTACGCTTTGGAGACGCGAACAACTCAGCGAGTCTCGGGAATTGCGCGGCATCATCATCGCAGGCGAGTGGATTGCCATCCTCGCCAGGCGTGTGATCGCCGGGCTGGCGCGAAGTCAACGACCCTGAAAAGCCGAACGACTTTGAGCTATCTTCCCGTCCGATTGCGCTAGGCATGGTGGAAGCCGAAAAGCAACCAGCCTAGGAGGCGAGAGTGAACCAAGTTCTTCCATCATCAGCCCAAACTGTGCCGCTGCCCGGAGCGAGCGTCACCGGGGTTGCAACATACGAGCGATTGCTCGAGCCCTCGCGACGCCGTTTCGAGAGCCATCGATCGATTGAGGCATTGTTACGGAATCCCTTGGAGCCGCTTACACTCGAACGTTTCCTGATCTACTTCAGCGCTCTTGGCGTGGGGATGACGCAGCCGGTCGAGGACTGGATTCGTCGCGCGAGTGGGCGGTGCGGAGAGCTTGGCCTGTCAGAACTGGCCGCCGCGCTGGAGGCTCACGCAAAACACGAAGCCGATCATCACCTGTTGATGCAAGCCGACACTCGCCTTCTGGTGGAGCGCTGGAATGAGAACCACGAACCCAGGCTGGCCGCTGTCGCATTGCTCGAGCTCGCCCCCACGCCCGGCGTCATTGCTTATCGCGAACTCCACGAGGGCGTGATTTCGGGCCCAGCCCCGTACGGACAACTGGCGATCGAGTACGAAATCGAAATGCTCTCCGTCTCCTACGGTCCGGTGCTGCTTCGCAGATGCACCGATCTCCTGGGCGCGGAAGTCCTGCATGGTCTCAGCTTCCTCGAGGACCATATTGCACTCGACGCCGGCCACACCCATTTCAACCGGCTGCAACTCGGCCGATTACTCGAGCGGCGGCCCGACTTCCTGCCCGGCCTTGTCGCGGCGGGGTCGGCGGCTCTCGACGCCTACGTCGTTTTCCTGGACGACTGTTTCCAACTCGCCTGCCAGGGCGCCTCATGAGTGCCGCGTATTCCTGGGAACTGATTTGCCCGCATACGAGCAGCCCGAACTTGCTCGGGGAGATCTCTGAGTTTCGTGGCCGTACGCTGTACGCGAATGGGAGAAGACCCCGGTTCGCGCGCAACGGCGGATTTGCCGACGATGATCCTATCGATCTGCATTCGTTCCATGTGACGGTCCGGTCGGACGGCTATCTCATCGGCTGCGTGCGCGTCACTCCCATCGGGGAACTCTCCCAGAGCTTCGTCGGCCGCCTCGCGGAAACCCTGCCGGTAAAGGCAGCGCTTCAGGCGCTGCGGGTGGAGGCCTCCGAATGCGCTGAAGCCGGCCGGTGGATTGTGGCTCCGTCGGCACGTGGCGCCTGTCTGGGCCGGAACTTGCTCGTCAGCACGTGGGTCGTGGGCCGATGGCTCAACAAGCGCTGCCTCTTCGGAGCAATTGGCGTGCGCGACGGACAAGTAAAGATGTGCGCCCGTTGCGGCGGCCAGACCGCCCCCGCGACGGCGCCCGTCTTCGTGGAAGAGTATGACGACGAGTTGAGCCTCATGTATTTCGATCTCCCGAATCCACCCGCGGGAGTAGCCGCGCAACTGGACCGCGTTGAACGGGTGCTCGGCTTGCGGATTTGACTCGAACAGCGCATTGCTCCGCGAGAATCGCGGCGGGACGTGCCACTAAAGAAAGGAACCAATCAAATGAAGATACTTCGACCTGCACTCGTGCTCGAGGGAGAGGAACAATGAGAATAGCAAAAAGGGGGATTCTACTCGCCGCCGGTTTGACGGTGGCCACCGCGTTTGCACAGGGCCCGATCGAACCCCGGGCCGGTACATGGAAAACATGGATTCTCCGGTCGGGCAGCGAACTCCGGCTCCCGGCGCCAGACAGTGGCGTGACGGCCCGTGAAATCGAATCGTTGAAGGCAATCATGTCGTCGGCGGATGCCACAGTGCGGGATCAGGTAGCGTTCTGGGACACTGGCGCCCCGCCGATGCGCTGGATCGAGATGGTGAACGAACGACTCGCCGACGGCAGGCTCACGCTTCCAGCGGCCTTGCGTGCTTACACTCTGCTGTGCGTCGCCATGCACGACGCCACGGTGACTGCGTGGGACTCGAAGTACGCCCATAACCGCCCAAGGCCGAGCGCTACGGACGCGTCCATTGTCCCTTCGCTTACCGTGCCGGAAAGCCCATCGTATCCATCGGAGCACGCCGTGGCCGCCGGAGCGGCGGCAGTGGTTCTGGGCAATCTGATACCCGCCGAAGCGGCCATCTTTAACGACTTGGCGGAGGAAGCCGGGAGGTCGCGCCTGTTCGCCGGCCTCCACTACCCGACCGACGTGACTGCCGGGCTCGAACTGGGCCGCGCCGTCGGACGAAAAGTGGTTGAGTACGCGGCCACGGACGGGTTCTCGACGCCGTGGACCGGAACGGTTCCCACCGGACCCGGGATGTGGCTCGGCTCCAATCCGGTCTTCGCGAACGCCCCCGGGTGGAAGCCGTTCGTGCTTTCGTCGGCCTCCGAATTCCGGCCCCCGCCTCCGCCCGCGCACGATTCCGCCGAAACCAGGGCCGAGCTTGCGGAAATAAAGAGTGGTCCCGTGCCGTTCCTCAACGCCGCGAAAGCGATGTTCTGGCAGACTCCCGAGGGCAACTTCTACTGGTGCTTCAACGAGGTTACTAAGCGCCTCTTTGAATACCGGCTTGATGGAAACCCGCCGCGGGCCGCACGGGCCTACGCGCTGCTGGCCATCACCTTGTGGGATCAGCTCATCGCCGGCCACGACGCCAAAATGACGTATTGGAGGATCCGGCCCTCGCAGCTCGATGCAACTGTGCCGCTGCTGTTCCCGCCGCCGAACCACCCCAGTTACCCGGCCAACCACGGGTTGACTTCCGCGCGGACAAGTCTGCTCGGGTACCTGTTCCCCAGAGAGGCCGAGTTCTATCGCGGGATCGGACAAGAGACCGGTCTTTCGCGTATCTGGGCGGGAATTCACTACCGCTCCGACATTGAGGCGGGATGGGCGATGGCGCGCCAACTCCTTCAGAAGGTGATCGAGCGGGCGGAATCGGACGGGTCGAAGGAATAGTTACGGGGGCTCCCGCGGGAGCCATGGGTCTCCGTAGCCGAGCCGCACGGCGTAGCCGCGAGGTGAAGCTGAACGAAGCGGGAGGCAAACCTTCGACCGTAGGAACACAACTGGCAGCGAGGCCGCCCGCGGGCGGCCCGCTGGCCCTGAACCGCGAAGCCCACCTGGGCCGCGGAGAGACCGGCCGCTTTCAACGGCACGTGACCGCCGGAGGCGTCCGCGAAATGCTAGCCTTTCCGGCATGGCGGCGATATCCCGAGAGGAACTGTTGACGTTCTTGCGTCAGGAAGTCTACGCGGTGCAAGCCTCCGTCTCCCCGTCCAACGCGCCGCAAGCGGCCCTCGTTGGCATAGTCGTGAGCGATCGCTTGGAGGTGTTCTTCGATACACTCGGTTCTTCTCGAAAAGCAGCCAACCTTCGTCTTGCACCGGCAAATCGCGTTCGTGATCGGACCCACGGAGTCCACCTCCGTTCGAACGGTTCAATACGAAGGCCTCGTCGATGAACCTGCCGGGGATGACCTGGATCGATTCCTCGATCTGTACTTCGACAGATTCCCGGATGGCCGAACACGGTGACCCAGTTGGATTCGCTATAGCGATTTTTCCGTGGAACCACCTTTAATAGTCGAGTTTCATCGGTGCGACCTTACATGACCCACGAGCAACGGCGTCGTGGGGAGTGTGCCGGACCTTCGCTCATCGCGCGCCGGGCAATGCGGCGCGGAGCGCGTCCGTCATGCGCGTTTGCGCGTTCTCGACCGACGACATGATCGCCCGGACCTTCGCGCGAGCCCGGGCCGGGTCGCGGTGGATCGCCTCGAGACGGGACCACAGCGTTGCCCCGGTCGCCTCGTCGATCTCGAACAGCCAATCGTCCGCGCCGAAATCTCGATACATTTGGCCCTTGCAGGTATCGGTGGGCTGGCGAACGTGGATCGTGGGCGTGCCGTTGCGCAGAGCGATCAGCGGCGAATGGCACTCCACGCTGACGACCGCCTGGGCGCGCGCGTAGACGGAGGCCGCCTCGTCTGGCAGCCAGTAGGTGTCGCGCCAGACGACGTTCTTCCTCACCTCCGCCGGAAGTGGATCGAACAATTCCTGCCTGGCGAGTTCCACCTGATAGGTCATCTCCGCGCACGCCATCACCTTGTTGCCGGTTCGGGTGACGTAGGAGACGATCATGTCGCGCAGCTTGGCGTGATCGCCAGCGGTGGTGCGGTTGTTGATGGCGTCCTTGATGTCGTCGCCGGAGACGCGCGGACGGCCGTCCACACGGTAGTAGGGCGTGTAGCGAAGCCGCGGGATGACACAGACGAACTTGCCCGTTTCGAGTCCGTGGGCGGCCAGCCAGGCGGCGGCCCGGGCATCGTCTCGAAGCGACATGCCGAGCTGCGCGTCGGGGCCGAACTCGAGGACCGGCGTCTTCACGCGCTGCGATTTCAGATAGTCGCGCGAGATCGTATCGCGGCAGAAGAAGAACGACGACTGGTCGATGATGAAGCGGAGATCCCGTTCCAGGTGCGTGGGCGGCAGCTTCGCCGCCTTGGCGTGGATTTCGCGGAGCGTGCCCCCTTCGGGTTCGCGGCCGGGGCCGATACCCGAGACTGGGTCGGTGCTGACGCCGAAGACTCCAACCGGCTTGCCCGTGGCGCGGCGAAACGCGACGGCGTGGTTGCTGGCGGGGAATCCGGACCCAGACCCGCTCAGGTAGAGGTCCGCCTCTTCCCACGCCTTTGCCAGCGCCGGCGTGTCCGGCTTGCCCGCGGCGTCGAGCGCTCCTTCCGCGATGCGAACCTTCGGATAACCCTTCGCGAGCAGTTCGCGCGATCCGTGCCCCAGTTTGCCCGGCCACAGGGTGATGCCGGCCTCGGGAAGGCGCTTTTCCAGGAGCGCGAGCGCGCCGGGCGTGTGGCCGATGTCGCCGATGTTGACGCTCTGCCAGGAACCGCGAAGCAGGATGCGAGGCGGCCGACCGGCCGCTGGTCGCGCGGCCATCAACGAGGGCAGGGCGGAGGCAGTGGAAAGGAAACGCCGGCGTTCCATTCGCCTAGCGTACCGCCGCGGACGGTGTCTACGCCACGCTGGCCAGCGCGTACAACGGCGAAGAGATCTGCCGCGGCGCGCGATAGGGCTGGAAGCGATAGCCGACGCCGAAGATGGTCTCGATATAGGACTCACCATACCCGGCCAGTTTCTTGCGCAGGCGGCGGATGTGCACATCCATCGTGCGGGTGCGGATTTCCGGACTGTAGCCCCAGATATTTTGGAGCAGGATGTCGCGGGGCACGATGTCGCCGGCATTGCCGGCGAGGGTCGCCAGAAGCTCGAACTCCTTGCGTGTCAACACCATGGCCTTGTTGTCGAGGTAGGCCCTCTGATGCTCGAAGTCCACGATGAAGTGTTCGTCTCGATAAGCGCCTTGTGGGATCATGACAACTTCGATCTTAAGGAATTCCCCTGAGAAGGTGGTTCGCAAGTTGTAAAAATCTTGTAAAAACCCGACTGGTCCACCAATCGGGCCGTGTTGCTATTCGATGGTGAACGGACCTGCCTTGTCCAGCCTGAGGTAGCGTCCCTTTTTGTCCTCGGCGTCCAGGCGGACGCTGACGGCGCGCACCTGATCGGGAGTCTGGGTCTGGAACTCGCCTTCGTCGCCGGGGTCGAGCTTGTGCTCGGACGCCTCGGTGTTCATGCGGGAGATCATCTTGCCGCCGGGCTCGAGGAACTCGAAAAACAGCACCACGCCTTCCAGCGGTTTGATGGCGATGTTCCGCACTTTGCCGTCGAGCACGATCTTGTCGCCGTCGCGCTGGATTTTGAGTTCCAGCGCGACCTCTGGGGGCGACTTGTCGTTTTTCTTACGCGGCTTGCGGCGTTCCTGGGCCGCGCCGAAGCACAACGCCAAAGCCGCAAGCGCGATCAACCGGCGCATTGGAGCGTCAGACGGTGGCGAGCACCTGCCGCATGTGAGCGAAGGACTTCTCCATGCCCGGCAGGGGATCGTCGGCGTTGATCTCGTACTCGAGCATGGCGCCGCCCTTGAAGTTCAGCTTCTTGAGGGCCTGGAAGATCTGCTTCATCGGCATCTTTCCTTCGCCAACGGCGACTTGCGAGGACTTCCCCTTGAAGTCCGTCAGATCCTTCACATGGAGATCGAATAGCCGGTTGGCCTTGCCGGCGGTGACGATGGATTCCACTACGTCGGCTCCGGTGCGGGCCGTGTGGCCGATGTCGATGCACAGGCCCATGCGCGCGTCCATGTTCTTCACCGCGTCGAGCACGCTTTGCGGAGTGGGGAAGTGCTTGTCCTCGGGGCCGTGATTGTGGATCGCGGCGCGGATGTCGAATTCCTTGACGAGCGCCTCGACTTTCGCGACGGTGGCGTGCGTGGGAGCGCATACGATCATCGGCATTCCAGCGGCCTTCGCGTATTCGAACATCTTGCGGAGCGTGGCGTCGTCGCCGGACAGCGAGATGTTGCCGCCGGACGCGACCTTGATCTTGGCCGCCGCGAATTCCTGCTTGGCCGCCGCGATCTCCTCGGGGGTGCTTGTGTAGCGGAGGTGGAATTCCTTCACGCTGGCGTGGTGCACGTCGAGCTTCCGCATCGCGGCGATCGCCTCGGCGCGGGACTTCTTGCGGAGGGAGTAGCTGGCGACGCCGAGCACGAACGGAACCTTGGCTCCGTGAGCGTACGGAGCCACACTGGCGAACGCGGCGGAAGCTAGGAATGTACGGCGGGTGGTCATGGGATCTAGAATAACGCACCGCCCGCCCAGCGGGTGGGTCAGTTGGCGCCGGGTGGCAGCCTGCGGATCAGTTCGCCGATGGCCAGGACGAGGTCGTCCACGCGTTTGTCCGTGCGGCGCATCTGCGCCGCGGTCTCGCGCATTTGCTCTTCGGTGCGATTGAACTCCTCGTCGGTGCGCCGCATCTGCTCCTCGGTGCGCCGCATCTGCTCCTCGATGCGCCGCATCTGCTCACGCATCTGCTCCTCGAGACGCTTGAACCGCTCGTCGGCTTGCCGGCCCTGCTCCGCGACCAAGTCGAACGCACGGCGGCTCGCGGTGGCGAGATCGGTGACGATGTCTTTCAAGTGCAGGTGATCCTCGGCCAGGATCTGAACGACTTGTTCCAAACGGTCAAGCCGCTCATCGGGGGTTTTGAGTCCCATGCCCCGATTATCGCACGCCTATTGCAGCTTGCCTCGCGCGGCCACGGTCCACGTCTCGACCACTTCGTTTCCGCGAACGCCGAACACGCGTTCGTGGAGGTTCATCGCGACGCAGATGTGGTTCGGGATCACGCGGACCCGGTCACCGACCTGGAAATCCTGCTTGTCCGCGCGCCGCAGATCGATATAGCCGTGCTCCTCGTTCATTTTGTGGAACAACGCTCCGGGAGCTTCGCGCACCACGCCGAACGTGGCTTCGCCGGTCACCAGGCGGTCGGTCGAAAACGTCTTCGATCCGCCGTCGATGATCATGTGGCCGGGCCGGGCGGCGGACACAACGGTGGATAGAATCGTGGCGGCGCAGTGGTCCCATTGGGCGGCCCCGCACTCCACCGTGTTGCGGTCGTTGAAGATGTAGGTGCCCGGGCGGATCTCGTTGACGCCCGCGACCAGATGCGAGTGGAACAGCGCCGGCGTCGACCCGCCGCTTACCACGCGCACAGGCAATCCCGCCACGCGGAACTGGTGCACGGTGCGCTCCACCAGCGCGCTGAGCTTGCCGATCTCGGCCTCGCCCAGTTCGTCCATCGCCTTGATGTGGCCCGGATAGAAGCTGAAGCCCTCGAGGTCCAACCGCGGGAGGTTGGCGACCCCTTTCCCCAGCGCGACCAGTTCGTCGCCAGGCGCCACGCCGACCCGTCCCAGGCCGACATCGGTCTCGACGAGTACTCCGAATTCCACCTGCGCCTGCCGGGCGGCGTCGGATAGTTGGCTCGCCGCCACCAGGCTGTCGAGCGCGACGGTCACGCGTGTCTTTCGCGCCACTTCCACCAACCGGTCGAGCTTCTTCTGCCCGATGACCGGATAGGCCACCAGCAGATCCGGAGTGCCCGTGGCGAGCATCACTTCGGCCTCGCCGGTCTTGGCCACGGTGAGACCCACCGCGCCCAGGTCGAGCTGACGCCGTCCCAGCGCCGGAATCTTGTGTGTCTTGGTATGAGGACGGAGGCGCAGTTCGTGCTCCCGCGCGTAGTTAGCGACGCGGTTCAGGTTCGCCTCCATGACATCCACGTCGATGAGGATGGCTGGAGTGTCGATTTCGGAGATTCTCATTCGAACTATTTGAAGCGGACCGACACACGGCCCGCGGACGTCTTGTACAGCAGTTCGATGTCCTTGGTCTTCTGCTTGCCTTCCATCAGGAAGTAAAGCTGGCCGGTGGCAGGCTCCGCGATTTCCTTTTCTGGCAGGATCTTCTTTTCCAGCGCCGTGAGCAAGGGATCCTGTTTATCCTTGCCTTCCGGAATGTCCTTCATCTCGGCTTGCGCCTCGGTGGTTCCGGCGGAGTTGCCGATTCCGCTGCCGTTGCCGGGCATGCGGCGCGGCATACCGCCGCCGAGGCCGCCCCATACCGGACCGCGGCTTTCCGATCCGACCGAGCCTCCGCCGCCCACCGTCTTCACCACCAACACGGCGCCGTCGGCGATCTGGGTGGGCGCATAGGGCGTGGCACGCTGTCCGTCACGGTCGGACCGCAGCAGGAAGTCGTCGCGGTTGATCGCGATCTTCTGTCCCGCCGCCGGGATCAGCTTCAATTCCACCACTACGATGCCCTCGTCGAGTTCGTAGCCGACGGCCTGGCGGATCGACGCTTTGCCGGCGTACAGAGACGCCTGGATCGCAGCCACCTTGTTCGACCCTTCGCCCACCGGCGTGGGCTTTTCGGCGGCCGGAACCACGCCCGTCAAAGCGAGAAGAGACAGCAGGTATCGCATGCGGACCTCGCGGGCATCATAGCACGCCGGCCGGCGGCGCGATGGGTTTGGGATGGACCGTCGCCGTCTCCCCTTCCTTTAACGCAACCGGGCTCGACTGCGATTCGAACGGCTCGAGAAACTTGGCGTCCTGGTGCGCCCCGAGCTCCAGCTTTTCCCAGGCATAGACGCGATACGATCCGGGCGGCAGATTCGCCAGGCGATAGGATCCGTCCTTGCTGGAAGTGGTCTCGCGATAAAGCTCCCACCACCCGGAACGGGTCCCCTCCGGCGCCACCGTCACTTTGATCCCCTCTACCGGATCGCCCTTGGCATCGCGCACGATGCCCGCCACCGACGCGGCGCCCGGGGCGAGCTTCACGTCCACTAGGGACGCCGCGGCGATCACGTTGTCCGGAGCGTCGCGCCCATCCATTTGCACGGCCTTGACCCAGAAGCCCTCGGGCAGGTTCGTCGCGATCACGCGGTGCGGAACCCTCGGCACGTTGCGGGCCTGGAACGATCCATCTTCCGAGATCCGCACCGGCGGGCCGTACGACGAAAAGCCGCTCGTGGGAACCAATTGCAGCGCCAGCGAGCGCAGATCCACCTGCGCCGTCCCTTCCACGGCCACACGGCCCTTCACCGGCACGTTGGGACTCAGCGCGACTCGCACATCCGCCACATCGCCGGCGCCAACCTCGATCCGCGCATCGCCCGACAGCGAGTGATCGCCGCCAGCCTGTTGAGCCACCAGGTAATACGAACCGGGCCGCACATTGCGAATCTCGAACGCCCCCGTCCTGGTGTCGATCGGCGACGGCCGGCGTTCGGCGATCATGTTCCGGATGGCCGAGTCGGGGTACAGATAGACCACGGCGCTGGGCCATCCCCGTTCCTTCGGATCGCTGACCAGGTTGGACACCACGCCCCGCACCCGGAAGACCTGCGTCTTCGACAGCCGCACATCGGCGCCGCGATACTCCTGGCCAGGCGCGAGGTCGAGCGGCGCGGCCGCGCCCGGATCGAGCGTTCCCGGGAAGAACACGGTGACGTAGCTCTGCTCGGGTCCGTTGGAGGGCATCGGCCGGGACGGCCCTCGCGGTCCGGGCGGCCCTTGCGACTTGCTCGCGCTCAGGAAATACCGGCCAGGGAGGATCGAGTGGATGCGGAACTCCCCCAGATCGTTGGTGGATCCCGACTGCTGCGGGATGAGCTGCTTCTTCCCGCCCGCGTACTGGTAGCGGTTGACCTGGACGGTGACTCCCTGCACGGGATCGCCATCCTCGTCGGTGACGCGGCCAGTGATGACGGCGGCCGGCGACAGCTTGATGTCGGGCACGCGGGCCACCGCGCCGGGACCGACCTCGAGCAGCGCCTGATCGTTGCGGCGCGGATCGCGGCGATAGACGAAGCTGGCGCGTTCCGCCCAGAAACGGTAGGAACCCGGCGGCACGTTGTCGATGCGGAACGAACCGTCCGCCGAGGTCATCCCCTCGATCTGCGCTCCGGGCGGAGGCGGACCACCTCGCCGTCCTCCCGGTCCGCCGCCGCCCGTAAGGAACAGGTTGATCCGCGCCTTTCGGACGCCTTCACCCGTGATCTCGTTGACCACGCGGCCCTCCACGGTTCCCGCGGGAGGCCCGGCCTGAGGCGGAGGCGGCTGCTGGGCGAACATCGAGCCTGCCGCCCAAAGGGCGAAAAACGCCGGGTACATCACACTACATTAAACGCAGCGCAGCCCCGCGGGTTACGTTCACCCGGTCCCCGTCTTACCATGGAAGGGATGATCGAGCCGGTTCCGTCCACCGCGCAGGTGGAACGAATGAAGCGCGACTGGGATGCGCGCGCCTCCGAGAATGCCCGCTATTGGGTGGCCACGGGCAAGGAGGAGTGGACCGACGAGGAGTGGTGGTCGTCTGGCCGCGCAACCGTACGGGAGCAGGTCCTCAACGACATGACGAACATCTGCCAGGGGATGGACCCCAAGCGGATGAAGGTGCTCGAGATCGGCTGCGGAGCCGGCCGCATTACGCGCGCGCTGGCGGAAGTGTTCGGCCTGGTCTACGGCATCGATATCAGTTCGGAGATGGTGCGCCAGGCGCGCCTGGCGCTGCGCGACGTCCCCAATGCGTTCGTGTTCGAGAATAACGGGAAGGATCTGTCGGTTCTGGGAGACACGCCCATCGACTTCGCGTTTTCGATGATCGTGTTCCAGCATATTCCGAGCCGCGAGGTGATCGAATGCTACGTGCGCGACGTGCACCGCCTGCTTCGGCCTGGCGGGCTATTCAAGTTCCAGGTGCAAGGCGACCCGGCGATCGAAAGCGAGCCGGACGACACTTGGCTGGGCGTACCCTTCTCCGACGCCGACGCGGTGGCGATGGCGGACAAGGTGGGCTTCGAGCCGCGGCATCGCCACGGCGCGGGCGATCAGTACTTCTGGCTTTGGTATTTCAAGCGCTGAACGCGGTCACGCGGCGCGCCGTTGGGCCGGGGCCCTGTTGCGCTCCACGCCGATCGCGACGATGAACCGCACGCGCCCCTGAGGGTCGCGCAGGGCGGACCGCGCCCAAACCATCGGGATGGCGCTTCCATCGGAACGCCGCCAGGTCTGATCCACCGTGTCGGGGAGCTTTTTGCTGGCGAGCAGCAGCCACTCGCGGCGGGCGCGCTCGGAATGTTCGCCCTCGAGGAACTGCTTCCAGTAGGGCTGGCTGTGGCAGTCGTCGAATTCGATTCCGAGCAGTTCGCCGAAAGCCTCGTTGATGTGCACGACGCGGCCTTCCGGATCGTAGATCACCAGCGGCGCGGGACAAAGCCGCGCCATGTCGGCAACCACGCCGGTGTCGGAATCGGGAGTTTCCACCTGCGCCGCGGCGTTGGCGGCGTTGCGGGCCACCGCGATCACCGTGCGCCTGCCCCGCTGGTTGAGAAGATGCAGCGAGATCTCCACGGGGATCTTCTTGCCAGACGCGTGCAGGCCGGTTTCGAAAGTGGGCTCGACGGTGGAGCTGTCTGGGATTTCTCCTTTGATGGAGAGGCTGGGCAACAGATGGCTGAGGTTCAGACCCATGGCCTGAGCCGGCCGGTATCCGAAGAGCGCCTCGGCGGCCGGATTCATGGTGAGGATGCGCAAGCTCGGGTCGAGTGTCAGGATGGCTTCCCGCGTGTACTGGACGGCCACCACGGCGGAGCTCTCCACGGCGGATGGCAGCGGCGAATTCACCGCCGGCTTGGCTTGGGAGCGGGCCTCGGCGTCGTCCTTGCGGCCCAACTGAGCGAAAATCGCCCCCGCCAGGATCAGCCCGCCGAGGGCGATGGCGAAGATGAGCGACGATACGCGGCTCTTCCGCTCGGCCTTGACAGCGTCGACAGGCAGAGTGTGCAGATTGATCGCCGCCGACCGGAATTCGACCACAGCCTGCGCCCCGTTGGCTCTCCATTCCGCTTCGGTCTGGCGGCACTCCGCCTCCGGCACGTCCTTCACCAGCCGCAGCCGCCCCTTATCGACGCGAGCCATCCACTCGTGAGCCCGCACCAGCGCGTCCTCGATCTCCGTCATTCCCACCGCCGCGGCGTTGACCGGCGGCACACCTTTGATGTAGATGGCGTGGAACCGGTCCGCGCGCGCACGGGCCGTGTTGAAGTCGAAGTGCCGGTCCGGACGAGCGCCTTGGTCCTCGAGCTCCTCCATCATGTAGAAGGCAAGCCCCTCCAGCCGTTCGAGCAGTTCCGGCGCCTTCGCTCTCTGGACCGGCGCCAGCAACAACGAGACCAGATTGCCGCCCGCCCAAAGAAGCAGAATCGACGACACGGCAAGCACCATGGTCATCGGGCCCCGGGGCAGATTTCGTGTACTGGCGAGTTTCATGAGAAAGAGATCGGCGGACTCGTCTGGCCAATGATGCCAGGAAAGTCCCATCGAACCAATGGGCGGGAAGTACCAGAATAGGTAGGTTACTGAGCCGCGGAGTCGGGGGTTTCGCTTATAGTCACGGCCCGGCCGGCCACCGCCAGAATACGGTCGAGCACCTGGGTTACCTCGCCATCGAGGTGGGCGGCATCCATGAATCGGGCGATGGACCAAAAACCGGTCTTCGATACCATCGAAGGGAGGCCTACCTTCCGGTAGAACCGGTCGAGCACCTGGGGAAGCCCTCTCTCGGACACCTTCAGACCGGGCGACCAGAGCGACTCTCCCAGGACCTGAAAAGCGGCTTCGATCTCGGCGAGCGACTCGCGCATCGCCTCCACCCATTGGCCCGCGAAGAGCGGCCCCAGCCGCTGCTCACCCGCTTGCGCGAGCGCCCACGCTTCGAGCGTCTCTGTCCGCATGAAGTAGCACTCGATTTCACGGCGGCGCCAGCAATGTTGGTCCAGGTCGTTGGACGATTCGGCGGGCCGGCCCAGCCGGTCGAACAGGGCGAACCCTGTGAAGTCCGGCTTGGCCTCTCGCAATCCAAAGAAATGGGCTGCCGCCAGGCCCGGCTTATTGCCCACGTAGTGAACGAAGGGCGCGTCCAGAACCTCCGCCGCGGGGTGTTGCAAAAGCCGGGCGAACTCCCGCGGGATCGCGAGATCCGTGGACCCCTCGAGGTAGAGAACCCAGCCCTTCTGTTCGGCTTGGTAGTACTGCTCGAAACCGATTTCGGCCAGCGATTTGCGCACCTGTGACGTCCCCAGGTTGACCGGATGCGGCTTGCCTACGAAGGCGATGACGAGGTCTCGTTCGGCGGCCTCGTTCAGCAACACTTCCGAGTGCGACGCCGCGACGATTTGGCAGCCATAGCGGCTGGCCGTGTCCGTCAAGGCCGAGTAGATCTGCCGCTGCCGCACGATTTCGAGATGCGCGTCGGGCTCGTCGAGCAACAACACGGTATCGTGGTTGCGGATCAGATAGGCCAGCAGCAAGAGCGTCTGCTGGAGCCCCCGGCCGGCAGCCGACAGGTCCAGGCGGACGCCCGCCTCCTCGTACTCCATCGCGATCTCGCCGCGCGAAGCGATGTACTCCGGCTTGGAGAGCCGCGCCCGGAAGAGGGACTCGATCTGGCGCTCGATGTCGATCCAGCCGTCTTGTGGACCCTCGGTCGCGATCAGATGGCAAAGGTTCCGCAGGACTTCCGCCGTCCGGCCTTCACCCAGACGCACGCGGATGGCGCCCTCGTCGATCCGGGTCTCATGGGAAGCCATTCCCGACATCGGCGGCAGGAACGCGACGCGGGTTCGCGCGGCCGCCTCTGGAATCGCGGCTTGCAGCGGCCGGCAATACACCGAGTCCTCGTCGCGGTATTCGAACTGGAGTCCGCAGGTCCACTCCTCGCCATGCGATGTCCCGTGCACGACCACTTCGAGCGGAATGCGCTTGTTGTCCTTGGTCAGCTTGCGGCCTCTCCAAAGCAGTTCCATGTCTGGAACGGGCAAGGCGACGAAGTCGCGCCGGTTCAGCGCCACGGCGGGGCGCGTGCCCGGCGCTTTCAGGCCGCGCTTCTGTACGAAGGCCTGGAGTCCCATGTCCCACAGGGCCAAGGCCTGCAACGCAGTAGTCTTGCCGGAGTTGTTTGGCCCGACGAACACGACCCGGCTGGCGAGTTCGATCTCGACGCTCTCGAAGCGCTTGAAATTGCGAAGGGTCAGTTTCGTCAGCAACGCGAGCGCCCTCGAGTCATGGTGGGGGAGGAGGGACTTGAACCCTCACGGGTTGTGCACCCGGCAGATTTTGAGTCTGCTGTGTCTGCCATTCCACCACTCCCCCGTTCGAAAGAAGCGGCTCGTTTTAGTATAGCAACGGCCCCGGACCTCGGATTCGCCCGAACATCACCGCATGGAATGCTAGTATACTGAGCCGGTTCATGCAAAAGATATCGGGTGTGGTTCCGGCCATCGGAACGCCGCTGACCCCGGACGAGCGGGTCGACGAAGCCGGTCTCCGCCGTCTGGCGCGGTACCAAGTGAACGCCGGAGTTCATGGATTTCTGGTCAACGGATCGATGGGAGGCTTCGCCTACCTGGAGGCGGACGAGCAGATCCGCGCCATCGAGACGGTGGTGGCGGAGGTCAATGGACGCGTCCCCGTCATCGGTGGACTGGGTGAGATGGGAACGGTGCGCGCCATCCGAATGGCGAAGCGGATCGCCGCCTCGGGCGCATCGCACCTGTCGATGTTGCCGCCCTACTACTTCCACGCCAGCCAGCCGCAGTTGATCGCCTACTTCAGCGACATCGCCGCCGCCGTGGACCTCCCTCTCTTCGTCTACGACAACCCCGCGATGACGAAGAGCAAGATCCAGCCGGCGACCATCGCCGAACTGCGCCGCCGTATCCCCAAGCTGGTGGGCATGAAGGAGAGCGATCAGGACTGCATCAACCTCCAGCAGGTGCTTCATCTGATGCGCGACGACGGTGGGTTCTCGGTCCTCACCGGGAGCGAATTCCTGTTCCACGCCGGGCTGCAGCTAGGCTGCGATGGCGGCGTCGGCGGACTGTACAATCTGGCGCCCCACGCCGCGGTGCGTCTCTACGACGCGTTCGTGGCCGGCGATCAGGGCCGCGCGGCGCAACTCCAGCGCGAACTGGTCGAGGCGTGGCAAGTCTTCGCGAGCGGTGGCATCTGGGGCGGCTACGACGAGGCGCTGCGCTACCTGGGCATCTGCGAAACCGCCGCCGGCGCGCCGTATCGAACCGCGCTCACCGAAGAGGAGCGTGGACGCGTGCGCGCCATCGTCGACCGCTACATCAAGCCGTACCTGACTTGACCGGTTCGGGACGCGCCGCGAAGCTCGAGTACTGATCGGGCGCGGGCCAGTAGTTGCGGAGATGCTCGGCCATCACTTCCTCGGCGGAGCCCGCCAGCCGGCCCCGGATGAACTCCATGATGGGCTCATGGGAAAGCAGCGCGACTTCCCGTGCCGTCGCGTGACGCAGCACTGCCTGCGCGAAAACCGGCGCCACCAGCGAGTTCAGCGTGTGCTCCAGGTACTCGTTGCCGGCCAACTTCCACAAAGCGCGGTGGAAATCCTGGTCGCAGCGGATCTGCACGGCCGCGGAAGACTCGCGGTTCCGCTCCAGCCGCGCCAGCAGGCCCTTCAGCTTCGTCAGCGACTGAGGCGTCAGGTTGGCCCGCGCCAGGCGCAACGCCTCGGCCTCCAGAATCAGGCGGACACTGTTGACCTTGCGCACTTCGTCTTCGTCCAGGTCCACCACGAACGCACCGCGGCGGGGCGAATTGGCCACCAGCCCCTGCTCCGCCAGGCAGAGCAGCGCTTCCCGAATCGGGGCGCGGCTCACTCCCAGTTCACGCGACAGCTTGCTTTCGTTGAGCCGCTCACCGGGCTTGATGCGGCCCGAAAGGATGGCGGCGCCAAGCGCCTCGGTGACGTTCTGCTTGATCGTCTGCCGCGGATCCACGGACAGGAGCGACAACTTGGGGATCATGAATGAGCACCGGGCGGAATCATATCACTTCGGCCGGCGCGTTACACATCGCCCGGATCGACGGGCTTGCGGGTCCGCCACTTGCCGCGTGTGAAGTCGGGGAACTCGAGCGGATCGCTGCCGCGCTCCACCGATCGGATGCTGAGCGGCAGAACGGCGCTCCACGCGGCGGTATCGTACACGTCGATCGGCGTCTGCGTCTTGTTCCGGACCGCCTTGATGAACTGATACAGCTCCATGAAGTCGGCGCCGCCGTGCCCCTGCTTCATCGCCTCCGGCCCGAACGTCTTCCATAGTGGATGATCGAACTCTTTCTGATAAGGAGCGAAGGGCTCCCAGTCTTCCCTCTTTGGACTGCGCCCTTCGACGTAGATCTTGTCGAGCGTGCCCGAATAGATGCCGCGCGTTCCCTGCACGCGCAGGATGAGGTCGTAGGGCCGCGGCGAGATCGTATCGAAATAGAGCGTAACCGTGCGGCCGCGCTCGGTTCGGATGAGGCTGACGTTGACGTCGCCCTGATTGTAGACGCGCTTGGCGTTGTGGTGATCCGCGCCCCATTTGGTGGCGGCGTAGTCGTTGAGTCCCTGCGACAAGCTGCTCATCGACACCAGCTTGGTGAAGCGGTCTCCGCGATTGATGTCGAGCCACCACCCGATGGGTCCGATGGGATGCGTCGGATAGAGGTTACCGTTCTTCCCCGCCATGTGGAGTCCGCGCCAGGAGATCTCGCCGGGCGTGCCGCGGGCCGGATCGCGCCACAACAGCGCGCCCCGAACGTCGTGCTGATAACCGCCCTCGCAATGCGACAGGCTGCCGAGCAGTCCCTGGCGGATCATCGCCAATACCGCCAGCACGTTGCGGAAATAGCAGACGTTCTCGAGGATCATGCACGGCATCCCCGTCTTCTCCGACACGTCCACCAGTTCCCAGCACTCCTCGATGGTCATCGCGGCGGGGACTTCGGTGGCCGCGTACTTCCCCGCCTTCATCGTCGCCACCGACATCGGCGTGTGCCACTCCCACGGACCCGCGTTGATGACGGCATCCAGATCGTCGCGCGCCACCAGCTTCAGGAAATCCTCGGGGCCGGCTGCGTAGCCTTGCGGCCGCTTGGCGCCAGTCTTTTCCACCAGATCCTGGGCGCGCTTCAAGTGCGCCTCGTTGATATCGCAGATCGCGGGCACTTCCGTGCCGCCGAGCGCAAGCACGCCGCGCAGCAGACTGGTGCCGCGGCTCCCCACTCCAATGAATCCGACGCGGACCTTACGCTCGCCCGATTGAGCGAACGCGGCCGATCCGAGGAAGTTGCGGCGGGAGAGGATGAGCATGAATCATGTATATCACCGGCTCAGGCTTCGAATCGGCCCCGGTAGAACATGTCCTTCAGCTTGAACTTCGCGGCGATCTTCATGGGCCCGGCTTCGGCCACCAACTCCACCAGAGCGTCCTCCGGCTGAATGGGTTCGGAGCGTGGGAAGCGGATCTCCGCGGAGAGGTGATTGCCGTGATCCGGCACGGTGACGGACGTCGCGCGAAGCGGGCGATGCCCCTTGCGCAGGATCGACGCCGACTTTGCCAATTGCTTCTCGAGGTCCTGCGCGCCCTTCGGGAGCGTGATGACGGAGAATCCGCCGATGCCGACGATGTACTCGTCCGGAGTCTCCTCGAGCAGCTTGCGGGCGTCGCTGGAATCGAGCCCGCGGCGGCCCCATTGCTCGAGGGCCAGCGCCTGCCGGACGGGCAGCGCGCTCGACCATCGAATGGTGAGGTAGTTCTCGGTCCGCACGGGCCGCGTTGCGCCACCCGTCCGGCCGCCGCTCGGCACGGAACCGGGATCGGTACGACCGGTGCGGCCGCCGGGCCAGCCGCCTCCGCCCACGCCAGGGATTCCGGAAGGCCAACCGCCCGCGCCGGGTAGCCCAATCTGGAAGCCGGACTCGAACTGGCGGGAGGCCGGATGGCTGTAGTCGAACGGCACGGTGACCTGCCTGGCCCACGGCGAATCGGTGAGCACGTGATCGCGGCATTCCGCGTCCCAATCGGGGAACGGCTTCTTTTCCCAAGCGGGCGCGGCGAACGCGGGCGCCGCGGCCATCGACAGGAACCACCGGCGGGTCATGTTCCTGAGGACGCTTGCGGCGCACGCCACGTTGCAGCCAAGCCGGCCCACGCGAATGGGGAGCCTCCTCGAACCGCTCGATCCCGCTTCGGAGACCGGACGTCATACTACCTGCGATTGGGCAGGGGACTTCAAGTACGGATGGAAGCTACCGTACAATCAGGGCCATGCGTCGAAACTTAATGATTAGAATTAGAGCGACAGTGGCCCTGCTCGCCACGGCTTCCGCCGCGTTGACGGCCGACGGATACCTGAAGGTGAAGGCCGGCCCCAGCCGCGCGGGCGTATTCGTCGACGGCAAGTATGCCGGCCCGGCGGGCAATTTGGGGATGGCGCGGAAGTACGCGGTCGCCGCCGGCGAGCATGAGATCAAGCTGGTGGAACCCCGCTGCCAGGAAGTAGTGAAGAAGGTCACCATCGGGGCGGGCAAGACGGTCACGATGCGCGAGGTGCTCCCCAAGCTGCCGCCGCCCAAGGGCCCGTTCTGGCTGCTCCGCACGCCGGTGGCGGAAAAGTACGCCGCGGTCTACGTCAACGGCAAGTACATGGGCCACGCCGACGAATTCAACGCCGGAGGCCAAGGTCTGCTGCTGCCCGAAGGCGAGTACACGGTGCGAATCGAACCCCAATCGGGCCAGCCGATCGAAAAGAAAGTGACGCTGAAGGCCGGATCGCCGGTTTCGGTCAACTAGCGCGATCGGACGACAGAGCCCGTTCGGTCACCCAATCCGTCCAAACCGAGGAGGCGCCGGTGGCGCGAAGTTCGGCCCGGCCCTCCACCGCATCCACGAAGTTCTCCACCAGCGGGTAGTGCACGTTGCCGTGAACGGGCAGGTCTTCCGCTCCGCCGGGATATTCGATCCGCGGGCCGCTGAGCGGCGACATCCGGATTTCGCCGAGCGTCCCCACGATCCGGCAGTCGTCGCGATTCTGGCGGCTATGCCAGCGCACGTCGACGATGCCGCGCGCGCCGCCGTCGTACTCCACCAGGACCGTGGCGGAGTCCTCCACGGCGGACCGGTGCACCACGTTCGAAAGCTGCGCCGCCACCCGTCTGGGCTGGCCGAAGATCCAGTTCAAGATGTCGATCCGGTGGGACGCGATGTCGTAGAGCGGGCCGCCCCCCGACGTCTCCGGCCGCAGCAGCCACGAGCGGCGGCCATCCTCGTCCTGGAACCAGGAGTGGCAGTTCAGTTCGGCGAGCACCGGCTGGCCGATCGCGCCGTCCGCGATCAGTTGCCGGGCGCGGATCAGCTTGGGGTAGGTCCGCCGGTAGTAGGCGATGCCAAGAGTCCGGCCGGCCTCTTCCGCCGCGCGGACCATCGATAGCGCCTCGGCGTGGTTCATCCCCATCGGCTTTTCGCACAAGACGTGGCGGCCCGAGCGTAGCGCGGCGATCGTCTGGGGCGCGTGCATCACCACGGGTGTCGCGACATAGACGGCATCCGCGTCCGATTGGCGGAGGGCGGCCGCGAGATCGGTCCATGCCGGGCAGCCGTACGGAGCCGCCTTCGCCGGATCGCGCGTCACCAGCCCGGCAAGGCGGCTGTTGGGCTCCGCCAGGATAGCCGGGATGGCTCGTTTACTCGTGATGTCGCCGATCCCCACCACCAGCCAACGGATCACTGCGAGTGCCTCAACAGGTTGGCGAACATGCGGATAAAGGAGTATCCGGTGACGGCGAGGCTCGCGTAGCCCGCCCAGGTCCAGACGGCCTCCCGCCAGGGAGTCTGCGGAGGGCTGCCCGCCAGCCGCGCCACCAGGAAGCCCCCCGCCAAGCCACCGAGGTGCGCCGCGTTGTCGATCCTACCGAGCAACCCGAGGATCAGGCCGTAGACTGCCCATCGGGAATAGTGCGACTTGATCATACCGCCCATGGCCGTCCGGTTCATCGACCCGAACGCGATCATCGCGCCGATGAGGCCGAACAGGCCCGCCGACGCGCCGACGGAGATCGCCGGCGACCAGAAGCAGCTTGCCAGGAACCCCAGCACCGTCGCCACGAAGTAGATGACCAGCATGCGGCTGGTTCCAAAGAAATCCTCGACGGTGGCCGACAGGTCGAACATCGCCCACGAGTTCATGAGGAAGTGGAACAGTCCGCCGTGGAGGAAGCCGGCGGTGACCAGACGCCACCAGTCGCCGGTGAAGACGAGACCGGTCCACTTGGCGCCGAAAGTGACCAGCGTCCGCCCGTCGATATCCATGATGGCGTTGGGGTTTCCGGCCTTTGAGCTGGCGATAATAGTGGCGACGAAGAGTCCGGAATTGACGGCCAGGATGGTGAAGGTGAGGAACTTCCCCTCGGGGATCATGACGCCGATCAAGCCACCGGTCATCCCGATGGCCGCGCGGCGCGGCGCCAGGGAGAAGTCGCAATACTGACAGACGCGGTCGTCGGAATTGATGAACGCCCGGCAATTCGGGCACATGCGGCGTTTGTCCACCTGCACACCATTGTAATCGGCGCCGGGGATGGAACGCGATCAGCCCACCGGCGCGGCTTCCGGAACGGGGCATTCAGCGGGCGCGGCCGCCTCCGCTCGCGACGTTTCCTGCTTCAGGGTGAGCGTTTGTTTGGCGAACATCTTGAGCAGGAGAATATCGGCGGCGTGGAACGTGGTTTGCGAGGCGTTCGTGGCGTCTTCCTCGCGATCCAGTATGTGCTGTTTGAGCATGGTCCTGAAGTTGTCCACGCTGATCCCCAGGATGCGCGCGGCCTCGTTTTCGTTGAAGTATAGTTTTCCGGTTCTGCCCAACATTTGGTGTTCCTGCCCGCCTTGTGCGGCGTTGGCCGCCAGGCAGGTCGTTTCCTTGATATTTTGCCGACAATCCGATTGTAGGGCGGAACGGCATTTTTTCGAATTGGGGAGATCCCTAGCGGGGGAATCAGGTTGTGCTGGGGGACCTGAGGAACCGTACTACAAATGCACACGGGGCGTACCCGGTACGACACGGGGTCCCAATCGCAAATCGCGGCCGCACCGGCGAGGATGCGGCCGCGAAAGTCCAACGTTCGAGGGGCGTTACGGGAAGATCCGGCAGGCCCCCGTCATGGCGTGCGCACGGGATCCATCGTTGCCGATGCCGCGGAGCATCTCGTCGAACGTTTGCAGCGGTACGGAACTCCCCTGCGCCCCCGTTGGCGGGAAACCCACCCATTTGTCCGCCGCGCTCAGGGTGAACCGGGGGTCCGCCGTCTGGATTCGCACCACGCCCGGAGCGGTCTCGGCGGCGCCCACCGGCACGCAGAGTTCGGGGTGATCGAACGGGGCGCGCTCGAACCGCACCCGGTCGTCGCTCATCGATTTCAATAATGCCACCAGGCTCGCCCTTTCGCCCGCGTTCAGGTTGAGCCGCCGCACGCCCGTGGGGTTGTTGGGCGTAGGGAAGTCGCCACCGCGGGAGTAGAAGTCGATCACCTGCTCGAGCGTGGCTTGGCCGCCATTGTGGAAGTACGGACCGGTGAACTCCACGTTGCGCAGCGCCGGCGACTTGAAGGCTCCCTGCGCGGCGGGCAGGGCCGCCGAATCCCTTGTCGCGGCAATCGACAGCAGCCTGCCGAAGTCGTCCAGGCCGCCGAGGCCGATGTCCTGGGCGATGGGAGTCGCGCCCGTGCGGAAAAAGCCCACGTCCAGCCCCGGATTCCGGCCCACCACCAGGTCCACCCGTTGCGAGTTGCGCACCGAGGCCTGAGTGGTCTCCGGTCCGCCGTGGCAGGTGGCGCACGCTGCCCGGCCGCGAAACAGGGCCAGTCCGGCTTGTTCCTGGGGGTTCAGCGCCGTGCCGTCGCCGCCCAGAAAACGGTCGAACCGGGTGTTGCCGGAGATCAGCGTCGACTCGTACGCCTGCACCGCCAAACCGAAGAACAGGGCGAAGTTGAATTCCGCCTGACCGAAGCCATCCACCGATTGCGTCGAGTTCCAGTAAGCGGGCTGGAACGCGCTCTGGACCAGCATCGCGTAGGTCGCCGGACCCGACAGTCCCGGCCCCGCCGGATTGGCGAACTGCCCGAGCACGCTATCGGTGGGCGACACGCGCTGCATCGCGAGCGGACGCGCGCCTAGGAGCCGGCGTGCCACCTTCGGCCAAGTGCGGCCTTCGTACGCCATCTCCACCGAGTTCACCACCGGACCTACCGCTTGCGACGCCAGGCTCGAGTTGTCGACCCGCACTTGCTCCGCCACCAGACCTCCGTTCACCGACACCACGGCGTTGGGGCGGGCGTCCGATTCTCCGAACGGCGTCATGCCCGTGAAGATGTTGCTGGCGCGGCCGTCCCAGAAGTTGCGGAAGTTGAACACGGCGTCAATGACCGACGGCGCGTTGCGGCCGGTGACCTGACGCAGGTTCGCCCCGTTGAGGCTGAACGAGGGCGCGTCGGCGAGATCGAACCCGTCGTCGGCGGGGCGGCCAGGGACAAAGCCGGTGAGACTGCGCCGCGGGACTCCCGCCGATCCGGCGCGCGCGGTCGAATTGGCCAACACGCGGGAGCGGTTATCGTTGGGGTCGGCCAGCTTGTGGAAGGGGAAGTCGTCCGGTCCGAGGGTGGCGTTCAGCACGAACGGCGCCAGCGGATCGGCGAGCTGGTTTTGCGAACGATGGTCGGCCCCGGCGTGGAAGTGGCACGTGGCGCAGGCGGTTTTGCCGTCGCTGCCCACCTGCATGTCCCAGTAAAGCGCCTTTCCCAAGGCGACGAGCGCGCGTTCGTCTCGCACGTATTTTCCCAGGTTCGACGGTCTGGGGACGGGGATGGCGGAGAGCGGCCGCAATCCACCGGCATTGGCGGGCGGCGCGCCGGGGCCAGCAGGCGGACCACCGGGGCCGGGAGGGGGCTGCGGTGGAGCCTGCGCCAAGCAGCCCAGCGCGAACGCGGTCATCAGGATCGGAAACCTTCGGAGTGTCATTCGGATCACCTCTGGTACCGATTCTGCGGGCCGGTTGCTAAAGCTTCATGTCGCTCCGTTCGGATTTCGTGAAGGCGAGGTAAAGGTTGAAAATTACCGTGGCAGCCAGACCGGTAGCACACGCGGCAGCAGCGATATCTCCACCGGCAGAGTCCCCAGAGGCTCGCCGTCCACTTCGATCGACACCGCCGCTGCCGCCTCCGCAACCACCTGGCGCGCGTGGAAGTGCTTCGTCTTCGAGTGCACGTAGAGATTGTCCGAGTACAGCACGCGGACGTCGCGCGCCAGTTCGAACATTCCCAGCGCCTCGATCACGGTCACTTCGAGCAGACCGTCGTCCAGCCGGGCCTTGGGGCAGACATGCATCCCGCCGCCGTGGTAGCGCCCGTTGCCGATCGCGATGTTCAGGATCGTGTGGCTCTCGCCCTGGGCCGCGCCGTCCAGGAACAACTCCACGGTCTTCGGCCGGTACCGGAGGAACACCTCGGCGGTGGCATAGAGGAACGCGGCCTTGCCGCTCACCCGGCTCAGCGCATTCTTCGCCCGCCTGGCGACCTCGCCTCCCATGCCGAAGCTCACCAGATTGGCGAAGTACCGCGTCCGCGTCTGCCCATCGTGCGCCCGATACCGGACCTGGCCCACGTCGAGCGGCGCCACACGGCCGTCGCGCAGCACTTCGATGGCGTGATTCAGCCCATGGATGCCGAGGCTTCTGCGGAAGTCTCCGCCGGTGCCGAGAGGCAACACCGCGAGCGAGGCCGCGGGCCGCACGGGCGCGCCATGTTCGAAGAACCCGTTCACCACCTCGTTGATCGTGCCGTCGCCGCCGACGGCGATGACGCGGTCGAAGCCTTCCTTCAACGCGAAGCGGGTCAGCGCCGTCGCCTCTTCCGGCCGCGACGTGTAACGAACCTCCAGCCGCTGGATGCCGAGCTTCCGCTCCACGGCCGGCCACACGCGCGCCGTTCGTCCGCCCGCCGACATCGGATTGATGATCGCCGCGGTGGTCATCGGCGCGATTGCAGCTCCCGGACGGTATCGGCCAGCGTTTCCACCGGATCGCGCGCTTTCAGACCCAGCTCCCGCTCCGCCTTGGCCGCCGTGCAGTACCAGAACACGCCGGACATTTCGATGGTTTGATCGTCCACGTCGAACCGGCGGCCGATGAGCGGCATCGCCTTGCGCAGCACCGGAGCCACGGCCAGCGAGAGCCAGGCGGGCGATGTCATCAGCGGCGCGCGCATGCCCGCCAGCCGCGCCACTTCGCGGATCACGCGCTGGAACGTCCAGTTGGGTCCGCCCAGCAGATATCGTTCGCCCGGCCGGCCCTTCTCCATCGCGGCGATGGTGGCGGCGGCGCAATCGCGCGCGTCGATGAAGCTCATCCCGCCGGCGGGATACGAGAAAATCTGCCCATCGAGGAACAGCTTCAGATCGCCGGTGGACGATCCCCGGTCGTCACCCGGCCCGAGCAGCAGCGACGGGTTCACGGTAAGCAGCGGGGTTCCGTGCTTCTCGCGGTGTTCGAAGCAGAGCCGCTCGGCGGCGATCTTCGATACGTAGTAGGGCCAGTTCCGCGCGATGGCGTCCTTGTAGCCCGAGTTCTCGTCGTGGATGGTGGGCTCGCGGCTCACGGCGATCGTCCCCGACGTGCTGGCGGCGACCAGCTTTTCCACCCCTTCGCGCAACGCGGCGTCCAACACGTGGCGCGTGCCGTCCACGTGCACGGCGCGCAGTTTGGCGGCGTCGCCCAGGTCCCGCGACACGAAGCCCGCCAGATGATAGACAGCGCCCACGCCACGCATTGCCGATGCCACGTCCGCGTCCGAGGTCACATCGCCCCGCGCGATCTCGACTCCCGGCGCGCCGTCCCACGGGGATGCCGCGCGGCAGAGCAGCCGCAGCGGACCCGCTCCCCGCTCGAGGAGCTGCCGGACGAGATGCCGTCCCAGGAATCCGGTGGCGCCCGTGACGAGGGTCGGTTTCATCGAAGATCGAGAATGGGCCAGCCGCGCTCGACGGCGACGGCTCGGAGACGCTTGCCGGGATTCACCGCCGAGGGCCGTCCCACCGATTCGAGCATCGGCAGATCGGAGAAGCTGTCCGAATAGGCCTTCGCGCGGTCCGACGAAACATTATACCCGGCCAGCGTGGCGCGGATGATCTCCGCCTTCTCCTCTCCCGCCAGCAGCGGCGGAATCAGGCGGCCCGTGGCGCGGCCGCCAGCGTCGAACTCGAGCCGGTTGGCCACCACGTCGTCGATGCCCAGCCAGCGCGCCAGCGGAGCCACGGCGAAGTCGAGCGAACCGGTGAGCAGCACCGTTCGCAAGCCCTCGGCGCGATCGGCCGCCACCAGCGTTCCGGCGCCGCGAAAAGTGTGCGGCAGCAACACGTCGCGGAACATCTCCTCGGCGCGCGATTGCAGCCAGTCCCGCGACATCCCGCGGTACTGGCGGAAGAACACCACGTTGAACATCCGCCGCGAGAACAGTTCGGTTACGAACGCGGGCGAGCAGACCGCCAGCCGCGCCAGCTTCCACGCCGCCGCCGGATGATGGCGCGCGAACCAGGCGTACTGGTGGATGACGTTGCTCGACACGAGCGTGCCGTCGAGATCGTAGAAAGCGAGCCCGTTCACGCGCTCGCCATGTTTTCGAAGTTCTTCTTGTGCCGGAAGGCGACGAACGCGAGCAGCAATAGCCCCAGCCCAGCCTGCCGCCATCCGTGCCAAAACGCCAGCCCAAGGACGAACCAGCAAGCCGCCGAGAGGCTGGCGATAGTGCCGCGCTCTTTCCACCCCATCTTCGATCCGATCACCCGTAACGCGATGTACCAGGCGGCGCAAGGCAGCAGGATCGTGGGGAATAGCCAGAGCATGACGCCCGCCGCGGTGGCGATTCCCTTGCCTCCGTTCCACTTCAGGAAGGGCGAGTAGCAGTGCCCCAGAATGGCGGCGAACCCATAAATCCACGCGTGCCAGAACGGATCGCCGGGGCGGGAGAAGAGCCAGATCGCCAGCAATCCCTTGCCGGCGTCGCCCAAGAGGCAAAGCGCGCTGCGCCACTTGCTGTATCGCAGCACGTTGTTGAATCCGGGGTTGCCGGAGCCGAACTTCGTGATGTCGACGCCCGTTCCCCACATCGTCACCACGGCGAACGGGATGGAGCCGAGCAGAAAGCAGGGAAGTAGAAAGACAAGCAATCCGTGACTCCCGGATCAGGTGTAGATGCCGTGGATCGATTCCTTGACCCGCTCGCGCAGTTCGCGCGGAGCCATCGACGGGGAGGTGGCGAGCGGCGGGGCGCCGCGCGAAACGAAGATTCCGCGCCGTTCCTGCATCGCCACGGGGATCACGGGCGCGCCCAGCGCTATTGCCGCTTCCAGGCCGCGCAAGCGGATACGGCATCGCCGCGCGGAGATGCCGATCGGGCTATCGGGGAACACCAGCACGATGCCGCCGCGCCGGAGCACCTCCGCGAGCCCGGCATCGGTGTCCACCACCAGCGGAGACAGCATCTCCGCGATCCAGCCGGGAAGCGCGTGCAGCGCCTCGCCGCCGGCCAGCTTGACCTCGCCCTTGATCACGGAAACCAGCGCCAGAGGATCGAGCCTCGCCGCGCGATTCGCCACCACAACCGCCGGACCTTCCAGCTTGGTGCCCGAGTGCGTGGCGCGGCGGCCGATGATCGACAGCACGCGCGACGCTCCGCCCGCGGCCGAGCCGGAAAACGCCGCGTAGCCGCGCGCCGCCGACCCGAACAACGCGCTCCGCGTGGTCCGCTTCACCTGCTTCACCGTACGGCCCGCCAGCGCGCCCAGGTTGCTCCACCACAGGCCTGTCATTTCGAGCCAAGGCGCGGCGGGGCCTCGCCCCAGCCCGCCGGATCGATATAGGGTGCGGGCCTCGCCGCGACGGATCTTGCCGTTCGACGTCTTGGGGAGCGTCCCCGGCGGGATCAACTTCACGTCGTCGGGCAGTTCGCCGATGAGGTCGCGAACCGTCGTGCGGATCTCGGTGTCCACGCGCTCCAGATCCGATGGCTCGATGGCCGTGGTCTCGGCGATGACCACCAGCTTGTCGGGGCCCCGCTCCTGATCCCGCGCGCCGACCACGGCCACCCCGGCGGCTTTGACGCCCGCGGCCTTGGCGACGGCGGCCTCAACGGCCTCCGCCGAAATCAAGCGCCCTTCCCGGTTGATGGCGTCGTTCGAGCGGCCGGTGATGAACAGTTCGCCGTCGTGCAGGAAGCCGAGGTCGCCGGTGTCCATCCAGCCGTCGTGGACGGACGATTCGGTCAGGCGCGGGTTGTGCTGATACTCGCGGCAGCGCGAGGGTCCGCGGAACTGGACGCGTCCCGGTTCGCCGCCGCGCACTGGCCGGTGGTGCGAATCGACCAGGCGGATCTCGTGGCCCGGAATTGCCTTGCCCACCGAAAAGAAGCCGTCTTTTTCCACCGGCAGGCGTCCGGTGGGCGCGATCGCCAACGCCACCGAATTCTCCGCCATTCCGTAGCAGGGCAGCATCGCCTCGGCGCGGAAGCCGCGGGAAGCGAACCGCTGGGTGAACAGCTCCACGGTGCCGGGCAGCACCTGTTCGCCGGCGTTGACCGCCGCGCGCCAACAGGAAAGATCGATGCCGTCGAGCGTCCACATGGGGATGCGGCGGGCGCACATTTCATAAGCGAAGTTGGGCGCCGCCGACAACGTGCCGCGCGAATCGTGAATCGCCCAAAGCCAGCTTTCGGGCCGTTCCAGAAATTCGAGCGTGGGGACCACGGTCAGCGGGAGTCCGTGATACAGGCTGAAGAGCCAGCAGCCGACCAGGCCGAGATCGCTCGAAAGCGGCATCCACGTGACCACCGCGTCGTCAGGGCGGACGCCCACCGCTTCGCCGATCGCGCGGATGTTGGCGATGACGTTGCCGTGCGTGAGCACGCTGCCCTTGGGTTGGGCCGTGGTGCCGGACGTGTACTGGATCAGCGCGATGTCGGAGGGTTCGGGCAACCGGCTCGAGGAGTGGCTGCCGGTATCGCGCAGTTCGGGGACGGTGAACACATCCACGTTGCGCAGGTTGACGCTCAGCACGCGCGAGACCGGCTTCACCTGCTGGAACACGATGAGGTACTTCACCTCCGCGTTCTTCAGGATGTGCAGTTGCTTTTCGACGTACTGGACCAGACTGGCGCCGGGAGCGGGCGGATACACCGGCACCGGAATGCCACCCGCCATCTGCACGCCGAAGAACGCGGCGAAGAAATCGGCGCCGGTAGGCAGCAGGATCGCAACGGTCTGATTCCGCTTCAGCCCTTCCGAAATCAGACCACGCGCGACTACCGTCGCCGATTCGAGCACCTGCGCGGCGGTGAGTCCGCAGCCGCCGCCCTTCTCGAGCAAGTGGAGGTGGATGCGGCCGGCGGAGGCGTCGGCCTGGTAGTTCAGCACGTCGACCAGCGTGCGCGCGTTGACCGGCGGCGGCGGCGCGCCAGAATCCGGCGGAACGATGCGGTACTCGGACTTGGCGCTCTGCTCCTCGATACCCTGCTGGATCGCCTTGGCCCAACTGGCGGCGTTATCGGACTGTTCGGCGATTTCGTCCGGGATCTCCACGTCCAGCTTGGTTTCGCAGCGGACGACGAGTTCGACCAGGTCCAGGCTTTGGAGCCCGAGGTCGCGCTCGAAGCTGGACGTAGGCTTGACGGTGGCGGCGAGACGTTCCTTGCCCGTTTCGACGAGCATCTCGCGGACCACCTCCAGGATGCGCGCTTCGAGCGTCGCGGTAAGAGGTGCGGGGGCGCCGGCCGGAGTCATGGAACCTATATATTGTTGCATCATTCCGGCGTCGCGGACTCCGCCGGTTGGCCGCCCTTGCCGCGCCGGGCGCGGATCTCCGCCAGCCGCGCCGCGATCCGCTCTTCCACTCCGCGCGCCAGTGGCTGATAAAATTGCCGCCCGGCCAGCGACGGCGGCAGACACTCCATGGTGTTGATCGCGTCCTCGAATTGGTGCGCGTGCTGGTAGCCTTTGCCGTAGCCCCACTGCTTCATCGCCCGGGTTGGTGCATTGCGCAAGTGGAACGGAACCGGTTCGGCCACGTTCTCCCGCACCGTGTCGCGAACCTCGTTCAGCGCGCGGTACGCGGCGTCCGACTTCGGCGCCACCGCCAGATAGATCGCCGCCTGCGCCAATGCCTGATCGCCTTCCGGCACGCCGAGGAAGTGCGCGCACTCCTTGGCGGCCATCGCCTGTTCGAGCGCCCGCGGATCGGCGAGCCCGATATCCTCTACCGCCATCCGAACCAGCCGCCGCGCGATGTACATGCGGTCCTCGCCCGATTCGAGCATGCGTCCCAGCCAGTACAGAGCCCCGTCGGGATCCGACGACCGGACCGATTTGTGCAGCGCGGAGATCAGGTTGAAGTGCTCTTCCCCCGACTTGTCGTAGAGCAGCACCTTGCGCTGCATCGCGTCCTCCACCGCTTGCGATCCGATCTCGCCGTCCTTGGCTGCCGCCGCGGCCAGTTCCAACAGGTTGTAGGCCGAACGCGCGTCGCCGTTGGCGAAGACCGCGATCTGCTCGAGCAGCGCGTCGCCGGCGCGCAGATCGAGCAGCTTCAAGCCGCGGCGAAGGAGGTCCACGGACTCGTCCACGGTTAGCGGACGTAGCGCGTAAACGCGAGTCCGCGAGAGGAGCGCCGAGTTCACCTCGAACGACGGATTCTCCGTGGTGGCGCCCACCAGGGTCACGTCGCCGTTTTCCACGTGCGGCAGAAACGCGTCCTGTTGCGCGCGATTGAAGCGATGGATCTCGTCCACGAAGATCACCGTGCGGCGGCCCAGGCGGCGGTTGCGCACCGCGCCGGCCATGACCTCCTTCACCTCCTTGATACCGCTGGTCACCGCGCTGAACGGCACGAAATCGGCTTGGCTGTGGCGGGCGATCAGGCGGGCGAGGGTCGTTTTGCCGACGCCGGGAGGTCCCCAGAGGATCATCGACGTGAGGCGGTCCTGCTCGAGCTGGCGGCGGAGCGGCTTTCCGGGTCCGAGGATGTGTTCCTGGCCGGTGTACTCGTCGAGCGTCTCCGGCCGCAGCCGCTCGGCGAGCGGACGGGTGGGATCGGCCGCCGCCGGGATGTCGAACAGGTTCACTTCAGCGTCCTTTGACGGCTGGCCTCGTAGAGAAAGATGCCCGCGGCCACGGCCACGTTCAGCGATTCGACGCCGAGCGTGGGGATCCGCGCCTGCACCGCCGAGGCTTCGAGCACGGGGCTGACTCCGCGCGCTTCGCTGCCCACCACGATAGCGAACTTACCGGTGAGATCCAGGTCGCCGAGCGCCTGCTTGGCGCGCGGATGGGCGATGTAGAACGGCATCCGGCGCTGTTGCAGCGCGGCGCGTACCAGTTCCACTTCCAATCCGTGCAGGACGGGCACGCGGAACAGCGATCCCGCCGAGGCGCGCAACGCCTTGGGATTGTGGGGAGAGCACGTGCCTTTGACGAAAATCGCGCCGGAGGCTCCGAACGCTTCCGCCGCGCGGACGATGGCTCCGGCGTTGCCCGGGTCTTGAATCCCGTCCAGGATGAGCATCATCGAGCGGCCGCGGAACAACTGGTCCATGGTCCATGTGGGCGGCTTCACCAGCGCGATCACGCCCTGGCTGGCTTCGGTGGCCGAGATCGCGCGGAATAGCGAATCGTCGATGGAGATCACCCGCTGGCGGACGCCTTTCACCAATGTTTCGACGGTGGATCGCACCGACGCGGCGGCGAGGATCGTATCGATGTGGCATTCGCTGCGGAGCGCCTCCTCGAGCAGATGGAAGCTTTCG
>SYLY01000305.1 GCA_005808475.1 Acidobacteriota bacterium | reverse complement strand
GGGTGCTGGCGGCGACCAATCAGAACCTCGGGGCGATGATCCGGGACGGCAGGTTCCGGGGCGACCTTTTCCACCGGATCAGCCAGGTGTCGCTGCAGGTGCCTCCGCTCCGCGAGCGCCGCGCCGACATCCTGCCGCTGGCCGAGTTTTTCCTCGCCAAGCAGAGCCCCGGGCTGCGGCTGTCTCCGCAAGCCGAACGAGCGCTCGAGAACTACGCCTGGCCCGGCAACGTCCGCGAACTACGAAATCTGGTCACGCGGGCGGCGGTGTTCACCGACTCCCACGAGATCCAGGCAGCCGACTTGGCCCTGCCCATCAACACGGAACCCGGCGGTCCGCCCGGAGATTTCGTTTGCAACCTCGAGGAACTCGAGAAAAGAACCATCCTGCGCGTGCTCAAACAAACGAGTGGACACCAGCAGCGGGCCGCCGATATCCTCGGGATCTCGGTGCGCACCTTGAGCCGCAAGCTGGCCGCTTACGAAACGGAGAGAGACCATGCCTATTCGGCCAACCTCGCGCAGGGACACTGAGTTCGTCTCCGTCGACGACCGGAGACGCGAACCCCGCCTGCAGGCGCGCGGCGAGGTCGAGTTATTCCTCGAGGACGACAGCGGCGATTCCATCATCGCCATTCTGCTCGATGTCAGCTCCAGCGGCTTCCGCGCGGCGCACGACTGTTCCGACTTGCACACGGGCCTCGAACTCGACTTCCAACATCCGCAAGGGTCGGGACGGGCGCGCATCATGTGGAACCGCGTGGTGGACGGGCGCTGGGAGTCGGGCTTCTTCGTCACCGGTTCGATCTGACATCGCGCCGGAACGTGGTACTTTGGTCGAATGTTCGACTGGCTGCGCGTCATGTTCGGAGGCGGCGCCAAGGAGGGAACCGTCCTCGGCGCGGAGTTGGTCCAGGATTCTCGGATGCTGGGCGCGCTGCAAGCGCTTTCCATGCAGAACGGCCGGCCGGTGCGGGTCCACTCGGTGGATGGCAGCCGGGCGGCCATCGAGATCGAACGGCTGAGCCCGAACCAGACGGCGGAGGCCGCGGGCCGGTCGAATCTGTTTCCCGGAGTCACCTATTTCGAGGGAGACGGCCGCACCGAAATCGACACCATGCCCGACTACGGGGAGGAGGGCGGAATCCGGCGGCTGATCGTCAACTCCACCGGCGCGCCGCGAAAGTGGTTCTCGAACAAGATCCTCTCCCCCACTAGCACCGACGAGTCGTGAGCTTGGCAGCCGGGCCACTGCTGGTCGTGTGGACCGAGTTCCCTCCGCGAACAGGGGGAATACAAGTGCACGGCGCCGAGTTTTGCCGGCATCTGGCCGGCAGCGGGATCCCGTTCCGCGTGCTGACCTGGGCGCCCACCGCGGAGACCGAGCGGCGGGAATGCGCCGCGTTCGACGCGCAGGCGGACTTTCGCATCGACCGCGTGCTACCTCGCGGCGATTTCCCGGCGGCGCTGGCCGAGTGCGCTCGCGCCGAGGCCTGTCTGGCCCCGGTGGCCGTGTATTCCTCGCAAATCGCGCTCGCCCCCGCTTTCCGCTCACCCGTCGTTTGCCGAACCGCCGGCAACGACTTTCTCCGCCCCTGGGTGGGACCGGCCGAGGTCTCGCCCGAAGGACTCGAGATCAATCGCGCTCACTGCCGCCAGGCCGCGTCACGCTGCGCCGCCATCGTCTGCAACAGCCGCTGGACCGCCGCGCGCCTGGAAGAGTTCGCTCCCGGCACGGTGGCGCACGTGTTGTCCGGTGGCGTCGATACGGAGCGTTTCTTCCCGGTCCCGAAGGCGGAAGCCCGGCGGGTCCTCGGATGGAACGCGGAAGTCCCGGTAGTGATGGCGGCGGCGCGCCACGTGCTGAAGAAAGGGCTGGACTTGGCCATCCTCGCCTCCCGCGATTGGCCGGACGCGCGGCTGGTCCTGCTCGGAACAGGTCCGGAAACCGCTGCTCTCATGCGGATGGCGCGCGAGTCCGGCGTGGAACACCGCACCGATTTCCCTGGCATGATTCCGCACCACGCGATGCCGCTCTATCTCAATGCGGCGGACATCGTGGTTTTTCCCAGCCGCGAAGCGTTCGATCCCGGCCGCCACGCGGTGGACTACGAGACCATGGGGAGGCTGCCTTGCGAGGCGATGGCCTGCGGAACGTATGTGGTGGCGGCGGACACCGGTGGAGTCGGCGAGATCGTGGAAGATGGAGTGACGGGCACGCTCGTTCCGCCTGGCGGCGTGGAGGCGCTCGCCGGCGCCGTCCGCGCCGTGCTGCTCAACGGGCGGCTGCGGCGGGAACGCACCGAGGCGGCCAGGCAGAGGGCCGTGAGCCAGTTCTCATTCGACCGGATCAACTCGGCGACGTTACGAATTCTGGACGCGGCCGTAAGACAATAGAAGGATTCCCGCATGATGTTTCGTTTGACCGTTTTCGCCGCCCTGGCGGCCGCATCCGTAGCCGCCGCGCCCGAATGGGTCGACAAGAGCAACCGTAATACACAGTTGCTGCTGGATGTGACGGCCCGGTTCAGCCCGGAGGGAGCGGGAAATCTAGGGATCGACGGGTTGGACGACCGAATCTCCGATCCCAGCCGCCAGCAGCAAGAGCGTATGCTCGCGGCAACCCGCGGCGCGCTCGACGAGTTGCGGCGGCGCCTGAAATCGGAGACCGATCCGCTGGTGCGGCAGGATCTGGAGATCCTGATCGACGCGGCGGCTCGGTCCATCGCCGAAACGGAAATGGAGAGGAAACTGAAGCTCCCTTATTTCAACCCGGCCCGGACGGTGTTCGGCGGCATTCGCGCGCTGCTCGACGATCAGATCAAGCCCGAACGCAGGAAGGCGGCCCTGGTCAGGCTGAATCGCTATGCCGGGATGGAGCAGGGATACAAGCCCATCGCGACGGCCGCCGAGGAGCGTATCCGCGAGCGCCTGAAGGACAAGAAGCTGATTGCGCCCTACAAGGGCGAGGTCGAGGAGAATCTGGCGCAGTCGGCGTTCTTCCTGGACGGCATTGGACAGCTCTTCGCCAAGTACCAGATCGCCGGCTACCAGGATTCGCTCGCGACGTTGAAGCGCCAAGTGGCTGCCTACGAGGACTTCGTGCGGCAGGAGATCCTGCCGCGGGCGCGAGCTACCTTCCAGGAGCATCCCGATCTTTACGCCGCCGCGCTGCGAGGATACGGGGTCGACATTCCCGCCGCCGCTCTGGCCAAGACGGCGCGGGCCGCATTCGCGGAGCTGCAGGCCGAAATGAAGCCGCTGGCGGAGAAACTGGCGCGCGAGAGAGGTTGGGCATTCACGGATTACCGCAAGGTGATCGCGGAATTGAAGAAGGAACAAATCGCCGGCGAGGCGATCCTGCCGCACTATCGGGAACGGTTGAAGCAGGTGGAGGCGATCGCGCGCGAGCGGAAGCTGGTGAGCCTTCCCGCGCGGGACGCCCGCATCCGGCTGGCCAGTCCAGCGGAAACCGCGGCCAGTCCGGCGCCGAACATGCGTCCGCCGAGGCTGCTGGGCAACACCGGCGAGATGGGGGAGTTCGTGTTGCCGATGAACGTTCCCGGCAAGGCCGGCGAGCAGGCCCTGCGCTACGACGACTTCACTTTCGCCGCCGCGTCGTGGTCGCTGGCCGCGCACGAGTTGCGGCCGGGTCACGAAATGCAGTTCGCCAAGATGGTGGAGCGGGGCGTATCCAACGCGCGGGCGATCTTCGCGTTCAACAGCACCAATGTCGAAGGCTGGGGATTGTACTCGGAAGCGATCGTCCTGCCCTACATGCCACTCGAGGGACAACTGGTGTCGCTCTCGTTCCGGCTGCTGCGAGCGGCGCGCGCGTTTTTGGATCCGGAGCTCCAGATGGGTACGGTCACGCTGGAGGAGGCGCGGCGGATTCTCGAGGTGGATGTCGTCTGCTCGAAGGCGATGGCCAAACAGGAGACCGACCGCTATACGTTCCGCGCTCCCGGCCAGGCGACCTCGTATTTCCACGGCTATGTGCGGTTGATGGAACTGCGCAAGGAGATCGAGTCGAAGCTGGGGCCGAAGTTCGAAGCGATGCGCTTCCACGACTTCGTGCTCGATCAGGGGCTGCTTCCGCCCGGGCTGCTCCGCAAGGCGGCGCTCGCCGAGTTCGGGCTCCGATAGTGCGGCCGGCGGCACGGGACTGGATCGAATGCGCGCTGGCGCGCGCGGTCCTGATGTCGCTGTCGATGGGTCCGCGCGGCGCCTCGGAATGGTTGGCCAGGAGATACACGGGGCTGCTGGACTTCCTGGTTCCGAAGCTGCGGCGGACTTCGATGCGCAATCTCGAGATGGCGATGCCGGAGACCGGCCCGGACGACCGGCGCCGTATCGTGGACGGCACGTTCCGGTCAATCGCGCGGACACTGGTGGCTGTCGCGCGGTTCCCCTCCATCCATTCGGGGAACGTGGCGGATTGGATCCGGTATGACGGGCTCGAGCATTTCCACGCCGCTCGCGCGCGCGGCCGCGGCGTACTGTTCGCAACCGCGCACCTGGGCAATTGGGAGCTGAGCGCGTTCGCCCACGCGCTGCTGACGCGGCCGATGCATGTGGTGGTTCGCGCGCTGGACAACCGCGGGCTGGACGCATTGGCGAGAAGGTACCGTTCGATGTCCGGCAATTTCATCGTGGAGAAGCGGGACTTCGCGCGGTCGATCGTTCGCGCCCTGAAGGACAACGAGGCGGTGGGTATTCTGGTGGACCAGAACACGTCTCTTTCCGAGGGAGTGTTCGTCGACTTCTTCGGGATCCCGGCGTGCGTCGGAGTGTCGTTCGCGCGATTGGCGGCGCGAACGGGCGCGGCGGTGATCCCGGGCTACGCGGTGTGGTCGGAAAGCGAGGGCAAGTACATCCTAGAGTTCCAACCGCCGCTTTTCGCCACCGGAGACGAGCGGGAAGACACGCAGAGTATACAATCGGCGCTCGAGCGCGCCATCCGCAAGTACCCGGATCAGTGGCTCTGGATGCACCGCCGCTGGAAGACCCGCCCGCCTGGCGAACCGCCCCTCTATTGACGAACGGCCGGGATCGGCTATCCTATAAGAACGTTCCTATCAGTGGAGAACCTCATGTCCGAACCTTCCAAAGAAGAATTGATGCAACGAATCGCCGAGCTAGAGCGGCAGGTGACCCAGCCGAAGACGGCGGGGGCGATGACGTTCAAGGTGAGCGAGAAAGGCGCGGTCAGCGTCTACGGCCTCGGCCGGTTCCCCGTCACGCTTTACTACGAACAGTGGCAACGGCTGATCACCGCCGGAGCGCAGATCAAGGAATTCATGGAGGAGAACAAGGCCAAACTCAAACTGAAGGAAGGCTGATTACTTCAGCTCGGCCTTCAGCCATTCGATCATCTTGACCTTGTAGCCTTGCCAGGCGGGGTTCTTTTCCCACGGACCCACTCCGTGGGGAGCCCCGTCGACGGTGTAGACTTCGCATCGCGCGCCTGCTTGCTTCATCGCGGCGCACATGTCCGGCGATTGCCGGTAGGGAACCGCTTGGTCTTCCGTGCCGTGGATGAACAGAAATGGCGGCATGTTCTTCCGGATGTAGGTCTGGCCGGAAGCCGCGTTCAGAGCCGCCTCGGCTTGCGGCGTCATTTCCGGACCGATGCCGAGAAAACCCTGCATGTTCTTGGGAAGCCCGCGCGCCTTGGCGAGCGCCAGCAGATCGTTGCCGCCGTAGAAGTCGACCACCGCCCGCACCGATCGCTTCCCCTTGCCCGTGGCTCCGCAGTAGGCGACGATGTGTCCCCCGGCCGATTCACCCAACAGCGCGATCCGCTTGGTATCCACCTTGTATTCCTTGGCGTGCGCCTTCACCCATTCGATAGCGGCGAAGGTGTCGTCGGTGGCGGCGGGGAACTTGTGTTTCGGCGAGAGCCGGTAGTCGATCGTGAACCAGGTGAAGCCGGCCTGTTTCAGCGGCTCGAAGACCGGCGTCACGTAGGTCCCCTTATGGCCGTTGGTCCAACCGCCGCCGTGGACCACGATCACGGTGGGAAACGGACCCTTTCCCTCGGGCACCCAGGCGTCGAGGGTCTGCGGCTCGCCCATCGGCCGCGAGAACTCGATGTCGGTCTTCCAGTCTCCCCCCGCCGCGCATAGCAACGGAGCGGCGGCCAGCAGGATCGCCCTAGTTGGTCTCATCTTTCTTTTCCTCCTCCTTGGGTCCGGGCGTGCGTTTCGGCTTGGGCTTGGGCAGCGGCTTACGCGGCAGCATCTCCGCGCGGTTGGCGGCGTGATAGGCGAAAGAAGCCACGATGGCGGCGGCCTGTTGGAGATCGGCGGGGACAATATGGTCGTAGGTGTCCATGTTGGAGTGATGGGTCCGCGATCCGTACTCGAGCGGGTCCTGGATGAACTGAAAACCGGGCAGACCGGCTTCGTCGAACGACAGGTGGTCGGTGCCGCGTGTGTTCTTCATGGTCAGGTGCCGGGCGCCGTAGTCGTGGAACGGGGTGAGCCACGCGGCGAACACGGGTCTGGCCATGTCGTTGCCCTGCAGGTACACGCCCCGGATCTTGCCTCCTCCGTTGTCGACATTGAAGTAAGCGGCCAGCTTGGGGTGTTGTTCGGTGACCGCCATCTTTTCGGGGTCGGCGAAGTGCTCCTTCACATAGGCTCTGGAGCCGAGCAGGCCCAGTTCCTCGCCGCTCCACAGTGCGATCCGCACCGTACGATCCAGCTTCAAGCCCAGCGTCTTGATCACGCGCATCGCTTCGATCATCACGGCCGATCCGGCGGCGTTGTCGGTGGCCCCGGTGCCGCCGTGCCAGGAATCGAAGTGGGCGCCGAGCATGACCACCTCGTCCGCGCGCGAGCCGCCGGGTATCTCGGCCACGATGTTGAACGAATCCTTGGACTCGGCGTGGAATTCGGCCGCGATGTCCAGGCGGATCTTGACGGATATCTTCTTGTTCAGCAGGCGCGCGATGCGATTGTAGTGTTCGGGAGTAATCGCGGCCCAAGGCGGCGGATCGGGATACTCGGACTTATAGGATCCGGCGCTGCTGGCGAAGACGGTGCCGCCATCGCCGCGATAGCCGGTGGACAGCACCGCGAGCGCACCTTCCGCGGCGAGGAATTGGTTGCGTTTCCCGGCGAAACGGCGGGCAGAGGTGGAATCGGTGGCGCGCGGCGCCGGGGCGGGCGTCATGGCGGCCAGGTCGTCGAGGTCCTTGGCGGAGTGGCGGACGCTTTGCGCCGCGGTTTGTTGCGGCGTTTCGCGCATGGCGTCGATGAGGACGATCCGGCCCTTCAGCTTACCCTTGAACTTGGCGAAGTCCTTTTCCTCTTTCATGGGGGCGAGGATGGGCTCGGCCGTCACCGGGCCATTGGTGCCGGGGCTCCAGGCCAGGGGGAATCCGATGAGCGGCTGATAGCCGGGCTCGGCCAGGTGAGCTTCGAATTTCGAGTAAGACCAGCCGCGTCCGAACGGACCCCACTTCTCCTGCTTGACATTGGCGAGGCCGAACTCCTTCATGCGGCCAGTGGTCCACTCGGCGGCTTTCCGGAATCCCGGCGAGTTGGTCAGGCGGGGACCGTGCACATCGGTGAGGTAAAAGAGGGTGTCCATGACCTTCGAATTCTCGAAGGCTTCGGCGCGGATGCGGTGGACGGCGGCGAGGTCGACGCGCTCCTCGGCGGCGAGGAGGGAGGCGATCAGCGGCAGCAAAAGCGCGCGGCGGGACATGGAACGATTATGCACGATCCAACAAACGCTCAGGGGTCGCCACGCCTCGACTCCGCACGCATTACCGCGCCTGGGTTTTCAGGTACCACTCCACCCGGTCGCTTGTCCAAGTGGCGACGCCGCAACCGAAGAAATCGGCGTCCTCCGTCCAGATCGGACACTCCAGCGCCATGGCCGTCGCGAGAACGGGCCGATCGCTTTCGTCCCGCCGCGCGAGGAGTTGACGGGCCACGGACTCGTGGGCTCCGTACACGACCCGGTCCACGCTTCTTACGATGCCGGAAAGGCGCGACAGATGGGGCATGATCTCGCCCATCTCCAAACCGCGCCTAGTGACGACCTCCGCGAGCCGCGTCGAAGCCTCGAGAAAGACGGACTGCGGCGCGAGGAAGTCCATCCGGTCTCCGTACTGGGCGATCAGGGCGCGCACCTTGACTGCCAGGGCGGCCCGCATCAGGGTGTTGGCGTCCAAGACAAGGGGCGCCATTCTCTACGGCGCCGGACTCAGTTCCTTCTCACGAAGCCGTTCAACGTCCGCCATCAGTTCTTCCTCACTGCCGCCCACCGCCGCGATCAGAGCGTCCAACCGCTCCGCCTCCCTCCGAAATGCGTCGAGTTCCGCCCGGCCCGGTTTCGGTCGAACCGGTAGGAAAAGTCCACGGTCCCGCCGTCATGCGTAATCGCGAGCGGATCTCCCGACGCCAGATAGCTGGCGAGGTGCTTTCGGAACTCCTCGACTTCGACGCTACTTGCCTTCACGCGACCCTCATCCGGCCATCCAGGAAATGGTACGCCCGAGAGGATTCGAACCATCGCCCGTGTGGACCGGCACCGGCGCGTGGATCAAGTCCTTGGCGCCGACCGGGCTCATGATCTCGTTGAACACGCCCAGGTCGGTCGCGACCGGGTTCAAGGCCCTGGGC
>SYLY01000304.1 GCA_005808475.1 Acidobacteriota bacterium | reverse complement strand
GGGAATTTCGAGCCCTTGGCCGGCATCGCTCGATAGGCGGGGATGGTCCCATCCTTCACCGGGATCTTCACCTCGCCGGCGGTGAGGCCCTCCGCGCTCGTCGTGATTGTCTCCGCGGCGATCGGTTGAACGGCCAGCGCGAAACCCGCCGCCAGCTTGGTGGCGAAGAAGCCGCGCCGGTCGGTGTCCACCACCGGGAACAGGCTGATCGAATCGAGAATCGCGTCTTTGGTCGCGTCGTGCATCTTTCGATTTTATGTTAGGCTGCATGGCTGATGAAGGCCTTTTTTCTCGCGCTGTCTCTGGCGGCGGCTTGTTCCGCGCAGATCCTGCTCACGCACCAGGCGCCGTCGGGTTGGGATCTCACGGCCGATCCGGACGCACCCGCATGGCGAGGCGTGAAAGGCGTCACCACCAGCCACGATCGATACGGCAAGCTCGTCCCCGGAGCCACCACCGAAATCCGCAGCCGTTGGACCAGGGACCACCTCTATTTCCTGTTCGTCTCGAAGTTCCAGACACAGCACCTGAAACCGAATCCCACCCGCGACGAAACGTGGGGCCTCTGGGATTTCGATGTCGTCGAGATCTTCGTCGGCTGGGAGCTCGACAAGATCAACCGCTACAAGGAATTCGAGATCTCGCCGCAGAACGAGTTCGTCGACCTGGACGTGGACCGCGACAAACCGAACGCCGAGGGAACCTACATCGACTGGAAGTGGAACGGCAACATCGAGTTCAAGAACCGCGTCGATCGCGACCGAAAGTTGTGGGTCTGCGAAACGCGCATCCCGTGGAGCTCCATCGACAAACGAGAGCCGAAAATCGATAATGAGCTCCGGCTGAATCTCTACCGCATCGAAGGCAGCGGCGATACGCGCAAGTTCATCGCCTGGCGCCCGATCTACAACGCCAGCTATCACACGCCGCAAGCGTTCGGACGCCTGCGATTGGCGGGCGCGCCCGGCGCGGCTCTGCCCAAACCCTACGACATCCTGTTGAAGGGCGGCCATCTCATCGACCCGAAGAACGGCGTTTCCGCCAAGCGCGACGTGGCGGTGTTCGGCGGGGCCATCGCCGCGGTGGCGCCGTCGCTCGACGCCTCCAAGGCGCGCAAAGTCGTCGATGTCAGCGGACTCTACGTCACCCCCGGCCTCATCGATCTCCACGTCCACGTCGCCAACGGCAGCGGACTCCTCGGATCGCTCCCCACCGACCAGAACGTATTCGCCGATTCGCACACGCTCCGCTCTGGCGTCACCACCGTGGTGGACGCGGGCACGTCGGGCTGGCGCAGCTTCAACGAATTCAAGAAGCGCAATATCGATGTCGCGGTGACCCGCATCCTGGCGTCGCTGAACATTGTCGGAGCCGGGCAGGCCGGTCCGGATCTCGAGCAGAATGCCGGCGACATGGACGCCGAGGCGACAGCGAAGGCGGTCCTCGCCAACAAGGGAACCGTGGTTGGGATCAAAACCGCGCACTATCGCGGACCCGAGTGGGTCGCCGTGGAGCGCGCCGTGGAAGCCGGGACCAAGGCCGGCGTGCCCGTGATGGTCGACTTCGGTTTGTTCCACCCCGCCCGGCCGTTCCAGCAACTGGTGCTCGAGAAACTGCGCCCCGGCGACATGTACACGCACACTTACCTGGCCGCGGTCCCCATGCTCGACGATCGCGGTAAGGTGATGCCGTATCTATTCCAAGCGCGTAAGCGGGGCGTCAAGTTCGACGCCGGTCATGGTGGCGGCAGCTTCGTGTTCCGCCAGGCGGTCCCGGCGATCCAACAGGGATTCACACCCGATTCCATCTCCACCGATCTCCACACCGGCAGCATGAACGGACCGATGAACAACATGCTCAACGTCATGTCGAAATTCCTCAACATGGGGATGACTCTCGAGGACGTGCTGCTGCGATCCACCTGGAATCCGGCGCGGCAGATCCAGCGCGAGGACCTCGGCCATCTCTCTCCCGGCGCGCTCGCCGATATCGCGGTGCTGCGCGTGGAGCAGGGCCAGTTCGGATTCGTCGACGTGTTGCGCGCGCGGATGAGCGGGACCCGCCGGCTGGCGTGCGAGATTACGATTCGCGACGGGCGGGTCGCCTACGACCTCAATGGGCTGACCCGCTCCGATTGGAGCAAGCTCGGCCAGTATCAGTCCCAGGTGGACCCGATCGTCGATTCGCCGCGGTGAACGCGGAGTGGTATGGTTTTCAGTATGGCGACCACCAAGATCACGATCACCCTACCCGACGAACAACTCCAAGAGATTCGCGCCCTCGTCGCGGCGGGAGAGGCGGCCAACACTTCCTCGTTCGTGAAGCATGCGATCGGAATCGCCCTTTCCGATGCAGCAGGGTGGAGGGATATGTTGAAAGATGCGCTCCAGCAAACCGGGGGCCCGTTGACGAAGACGGAGCGTGCGTGGGCCGACGCGATTCTGGAGCCCCGGCAGCGGCGATCCCCGAGGAGAGGAAAGGCCGCGTGAGCGGGTTGACGTTCGATGCCGGTGGGTTGATCGCAGTCGACCGGAACGACCGCCAGGTGCTTGCTCTGCTCGCGCGCGCGAAAGATCGCGGAATGCGCATTACGATTCCGGCAACCGCATTGGCGCAAGTAATGCGGCATCCCGCAAGCCAAGCTCGGCTGGCGCGGCTCATTCGACAAGCCGGCACGGATTCGATCCCGCTGGATGGCCCTGACGCAACGGCGACATCGCGCTGCGGCGGAGCGATCATGCCGAGGCGGGGAAGCGGTATCAGGAGGCGCTGCCGGTCTACCGGGAAGTCGGGGCCCGATTGGGAGAGGCCAACTGCATCCAGAGCCTCGGCGACATCGCGCTGCGGCGGAGCGATCATGCCGAGGCGCGGAATCGGTACGGGGAGGCGCTGCCGGTCTACCGGGAAGTCGGGGACCGCTTGGGAGAGGCCAACTGCATCCAGAGCCTCGGCGACATCGCGCTGGCCCAGGGCGACGCCGCCGAGGCCGCGAGCCAGTTCCGGGAAGCGCTCCAGCACTACCGCGTCAGGGAGGAGCCATACTCGATCGGAATGACGCTGGGACGCCTCGCCCGGCTCGAAGCGCGCAAGGAGCAAAGGCAGGCGCTCCTCCGCGAAGCCGTCGACTGCTGGACCCGCATCGACCTCCCGGACTTGGTGGCTGAGATCCGCGCCGAGTTCCCGGGAGAATGCTGACCCGGCATCCCGCGCAACGATGCGTTGCCATTCCGGCCTGGCCGGCGATCCCGATCTTCCAGGATTCGTCCGCAACCTGTCCGCGCGTCTGGGACACGGGGTTCTGACGATAGAATGGACGGATGCGCTTCTTCCCCGCGCTTCTGGCGGCCGCCCTGTTCGCCGAAGACTGGCCCGAATTTCGAGGACCCACCGGACAAGGCCACTCCTCCGAGACCGGGCTCGCGCTCGAATGGTCGGAATCGAAGAACATCGCCTGGAAGGTAGCGGCCCCGGCGGGCTGGTCGTCGCCCTCGGTCGTTGGCGGCCGAATCTGGATCACCGGGTCGGCGGCCGGCGGTAAGTCGCTCCGCCTGCTGAGCCTGGACGCCAAAACCGGTAAGACGGTGCTCGACAAGGAGCTCTTCACCATCGACTCGGTGCGGAAGATCCACGCCAAGAATAGCTACGCGTCGCCGACGCCCATCGTCGACAACGGCCTCGTGTATGTCCACTTCGGCTCCCAAGGCACCGCTTGCGTGCGCACCGACGGCGAGATTGTCTGGAAAACCCGGTTCGACTACGACCACGTCCACGGCAACGGCGGCTCGCCGGTGCTCTCGAACGGACTGCTGTTTCTCAACTGCGACGGCGGCGACCAACAGTTCGCCATCGCGCTGGATGCCGCCACCGGGGAACGGAAGTGGAAGTCGGACCGTAAGACTTACATGGCATTCGCCACGCCGTTGATGATCAGCGCGGCCGGCCGGATGCAATTCATCAGCCCATCCGCGCACCGCACGGTCTCCTACGATCCGTCCACGGGCAAGGAACTTTGGTATGTCACCTATGGGGAGGGCTTTTCGAACGTACCTCGTCCCGTCTTCGGCCATGGCCTCGTCTTTCTCTCCACCGGATTCAATACTCCGGCGATGATCGCCGTGCGCGCGGACGGGAAGGGCGACGTGACCGGTTCGCACGTGGCGTGGCAACTGCAACGAGGCGCCCCGCATACGCCGTCCCCGGTGCTGGTTGGCGAAGAACTCTACTTTGTCAGCGACCGCGGCATCGCCACCTGCGTCGACGCGGCGACCGGTAAGATCCACTGGCAGGAGCGGCTCGGCGGCAACCATTCGGCTTCCCCTACCGTCGCCGCCGGCAGGATTTACTTTCTCAGCGAGGAGGGCGAGTCGGCTGTCATCGCGCCAGGCAAGGAGTTCAAGAAACTGGCCGCCAACCAGTTGGACGGGCGCTTTCTGGCATCGCCGGCGGTCTCCGGCGGCGCGATCTTCCTTCGCTCGGCCACGCATCTGTACCGGATCGAGACGCGATGAAACGGTTTACGGCCAAGCCGTTCTTCCGCCCGCGTTCCGAGGAATTGCGATTCCTGCCGGAGGGGCCCCGCGCGTTGCGATGCGCGCCCGGAAAGCTGGGTTGGGTGTCGATTCAACATGGGCCGCGCCTCGCCACGGGCACGCTGAACGTGCTGGATCTCGAGACGCTCTCGAACGAGGAGCATCCGTTGCCTGGCCGGCCCGGGTTTTTCGCCGAGACCACCAGCCCAGGAGTTGTCCTGATCGGCCTCGAGCGGGATCTGGTGCTGTACCACCTGTCCTCGCGCCAGATCGAGCCGTTGGCTGCGATCACGGCCGACACGCGCTGCGTCGTCAACGAGGGGCTGGCGGTTCCCGGCGGCGTGGTGTTCGGCACGAAGAACCTGACCTTCGACGCGCCCATCGCGGAGATGTACCACTTTGACGCCGCCAGCCGTTCGGTGCGCACCATCGCTCGCCAACAGACCTGCTCCAATGGGAAGCACTTGTTCGAACGGGATGGCGCGCTCTATCTCGCCGACATCGACTCGTTCGCCCAATCGATCGTCCGCTACCGCGTGGACGCGGCGGATTGGTCGCTGACCAGGGACGGAGTGATCGCGGATTTCACCACACTCGGAGCGTTCCCCGATGGCATGCGTCCTTCGCCGGACGGCCGAAGCCTGATTGTGGCTTTCTACGATCCGCGGCCGAGCGCCGCCGGTTACGCGCGCCAGTACGATCTCGAGACTGGCGAGCCGCTGGCCGAATGGGCTGTACCGGGATCTCCGCGAGTGACGTGCCCGGAGTTCGTGACCGTGGGCGGAGAGGCGATGCTCCTGTTGACGACCGCGGACGAGGGGATGCCGGAGGAGGTCCGCCGAGTGGCCCCGGAGGCGGGGACGCTGTTCCTGGCGGCCACCGGTTTCGATGTTCTGCCGCCTCCACCACCTCTGGTTGCTATAAACACCCTAATTTCGATATAGTTTAGGTAGATTCAATCCATGAAGGCCTCGAACTCTCTCTGGAAACAGCGCCTCGCCGGCAGGATCGCCGAGCCCATGGCGGCCGAGCTGGACGTATACGAAAATGAGATCCTGTTGAAAAAGCAGGGAAAAATGGAGGACAAGGTCTTTGCGGAGACTCGCCTCCGGCGCGGCGCCTACGGGCAACGCTACGACAACGGACAGCGCCACGACGGCGTGGCGGCGCGGAAGCTGACGTTCCCACAGGCCCTCACCAAGGGGCCGGGGACCGAGTGGGACGCTCCCGGCATGCAGCGGATCAAGATCCCGTACGGCGGCATGACCGCGCAACAGTTGGAGGTGATGGCGGAGCTCGCCGAGGAGTACTCGGACGGGATCGCGCACGTCACCACGCGCCAGGATTTCCAGCTCCACTTCGTCCATATCGAGGACACGCCCGCGTTGATGCGGCGGCTGGCGGCGTCGGGCATCACCACGCGCGAGGCCTGCGGCAACTCGATCCGCAATGTAACCGCTTGCCACCTGAGCGGCGTCTGCAGGACACAGACTTTCGATGTCACTCCATACGCCCACGCCCTGACTTACTTCCTGTTGGGCCACCCCGATTGCCAGAGCTTCGGCCGTAAGGTGAAGATCGCGTTCTCCGGCTGCCGGGGCGAATCCTGCGGATTGGCGATGATGCACGACATCGGCGCCGTGGCGGCCACGCGCGAGGTGGATGGCAAGGTGGAGCGGGGATTCGAGTTCTATGTCGGCGGCGGGCTCGGAACGGTGCCGCAGCAGGCGCGTTTGTTCGACGAGTTTCTGCCGGAGTCCGAACTGCTGCCGGTCTCGCAATCGATCGCGCGGGTGTTCGCGCGGCTGGGTGAGAAGAAGAACCGGAACACGGCCCGGTTGAAGTTCCTGGTATCGAAGCTGGGGATCGCCGAGTTCAAGCGGCTGGTGCTCGAGGACCGCGCGACGCTGGCCCACGATCCCCGCTGGACCGCCCATCTGGAGGACCGCGACAGCCGCGGCGAGGCTCCACTGAAACCGTCGTCGTTCCTCCAGATCGAACCCGTCCGGGCGCCCGGCTTCGACGAATGGTACAAGACCAACGTCTATTCGCAGCGCCAGGGGGGTTACTCGACGGTCACCGTGGCGTTGCCGCTCGGCGACATCACGTCCGACCAGCTACGCGCGCTGGCCGACATCTCGCGCGCTTACGTGAAGGACACGGTTCGCACGACGGTGGAGCAGAATCTGGTGCTGCGTTGGGTCAGTTCCGGCGATCTGTCCGCTCTGTACGCGGATCTGAGCGCGGCCGGGCTCGCGTCGCCCGGAGCGGGCTGCATTGCCGACGTCGTGTCGTGCCCCGGGACCGACACCTGCAAGCTGGGCATCTCGTCCTCGCGCGGTCTGAGCGCGACGTTGCGCGAACGGCTCGCGGCGAACCAGTTTTCCATGGACGAGGCGATCCGCGGACTCCACATCAAAGTAAGTGGCTGCTTCAACTCCTGCGGACAGCACCACGCGTCCGACCTCGGATTCTACGGCGTCAGCCGCAACAAGGGCGGATACACGGTGCCGCACTTCCAGGTGGTGCTCGGAGGCCAGTTCGAGAACAACGCCGGAGCCTACGGCCTGGCGATCGGCGCGGTGCCGTCCAAGCGGATCCCGGAAACGGTGGAGCGGATCACGTCGCGGTTTCTGGCGGAGCGGCAAGCGGACGAGAAATTCCAGGCCTGGATCAAGCGCATCGGTAAGGCGGCGTGTAAGTCGATGATCGACGATTTGACCGCCGTGCCGGCTCACGACGCCGATCCCTCGTTCTATGTGGATTGGGCCGACGCCCGCGAATACACGATCGGCGACATCGGCGTAGGAGAGTGCGCCGGCGAGGTGGTCAACCCGATCGACTTCCAGTTGACGGCCTGCGAACGGGAGGCGTTCGAAGCTCAATTGGCGCTCGAGGCCGGCGACGTATCGAAGGCCCAGCGGCTCGCGTACGAGTCGATGCTTCACGGGGCCGGCGCGCTGCTCGGGCAGCGCCTTCCGGTGCTGAGCGGCGATCCGGACCATGTGGCGGGCTTGTTCCGCGAGCAGTTGGTGGACACGCAGCTATTCAGCGATCCGTTCGCGGGAGCCAAGTTCGCCCATTACTTCCTCGAGGCCCACGAGAAGCGGGAGGCGGCCGCTTCGGCGGATCGCGCCCGCCAACTCATCGAGGAAGCGCAACTATTCATCGAAGCCAGTCATGCCTGTTACGCGCGGATGCGTGCCATGCCGGCGGTGGTCTGAGGGGCGCCATGCAGCACTTTCAAGTCAAGATCTTCGTGCGCCCGGCCGGAGGCGTCAATTTGGAACCGGCGATCGCGGTGTTTCACCGTTGGATTCGCGAGTCGGCGCTTCCCGAACTGCTGATCGACGTGGCGGATTACCGGCACGTGCCGGCCGGTCCGGGGGTGATGCTGGTGGGGCACGATTCGCACTACGGATTGGACGAGAGAAAGAACCGGCTCGGGCTGCTCTATTCGCGGCGCACCGCGATGGACGGGACCGTGGGCGATCGGCTGAATTCGGCGATCGGCGCGGCTAGGCGGGCGTGCGAACTGCTCACGGCCGATCCGGCGTTTGCCGGCGCGCTTCGGTTCGACGACGGCGAGTTCGAGATAGCCGTGAACGACCGGGCTTTGGCCCCGAACACGGCGGACGGTTATTTGGCGCTCGAGGCGGAAGTGAAGCCCGTGCTCGACGCGATGTGGGGCGCCGGGTCCTACGATCTGCGGAGCGTGGGAGCGCCGCGCGAGTTACTCACGGTCTCGGCGATCCGCCGTTAGAGTTAAAGTTAGAGTTAGACAGAGGAGAACCGAACCGTGCCAACGCGGCCGAGTTCGGGCACGAATACTTCCGTGGTGGCGCCACGAGCCGCCGTGGCGAGCTTGCGCGGAGGCTTGCCAGGGAGCAGGAGTTCCGCGGTCGCGAACTTCCCTTGAATCCGCGCCTGCATCTCGTCGGCCACCGGGGCGCCGTAGTTCAGCAGATGCAGCAGAGCTTGACCCGGCCGCTCTCCCTTGACGGCCACGGGAATGACCGCCGGTGCGTTCCACAAACGCGCGGCGCGGTTGCGGTGGTTGACGATGTCGATCATGTCGAGCGCGAACTCGCTGGGATCGGCGATGCGTTTGTCGTAGACGACGACTTGTCCGCGGCCGAGCGGGTAAAATCCGCGGTCCTTCTCCTTGCGCGCGGCTTTCCAGGCTGGGTTGGGAGGCGAGTCGATCACGACCGTCGCGCCACGCTCGGCGTGCGCGAACACGGAGGAGGGCACGGACTTCAGACTACAGGCGATCAGGCACTGAATCGCCGGATCGGGAGAGGGCGGGGAGGCCGCCGAGGCGACGGCGGGGCTCGCGTTGCGGCGGTAGAGCAGATTCACCAGCTCCTGGGTCGGGTAGCCCGGTTCGATCAGCGCGGTAATGGTGGGTAGCGCCGGTCGCGCGAATAGGGCGGCGTTCGCCTGCAACCACGCGGCGGCCGCTCCGAGCGACGACCAGGCGGCGAGAGCCTTCGGGTCCCGCTTCAGCAGCGCCGCGCGATACCGGGGTTCCACGGCGAGGACGAAGTTGCCGCCCATGACCCGGGCTTCCGCCAAGGCGGCTTCGAGCGTTTCGAACGGAATCATCCGGTCCGGCAGCACCCCCGATTTATCGTCGGGCCTGTAGCCGAGCACCGTGGGTTTGGACGGATCCAGCACCCGCTCGCACGCGACGATGTAGCCGTTGGCGTCGACCCACGGCTCGCGGCTCGCGGAGGCGATTTCGTCTCCTCCGCCGCGGCGGGGCTGACTGCGAATTCCCGGCCACAGGCCGCGCGCGACGACCGGGACCGACACCGCCGGCGCGGTGTCGATTCCCGCGGCGTGGCATGCCTGCTCGAACGGCGCGTGGGGTGTGTCGAGCAGGACGGCCTGTATGCGGGCCTGCTTCAACAGGGGCACGTGGGCGGGATCGGGGTCCGCCCACCGGGCGAGGATTTGTTTGGCGGGGTCGATTGGCATCCCTACGGACGAGTATAATCGACCTTATGCATCGCAGAGACTTCGTTCGCGTCACCGCGGCCTCGATGACCGCCGCCTCCTATTCCCGCGTGATGGGCGCCAACGACAAGGTGAACCTCGGCTTGATCGGCGCGGGTGGACGCGGCAAGTACGTGATGGGGGTCTTCCAGCAGACCGCGAAAGTGAACGTGACCGCCGTCTGCGACGTCTACGCCGCGCGAATCGATCAGGCGATGCAGAAGGCTCCGTCCGCCAAGGGCTTCAACGACCATCGCAAGCTGCTCGAGTCCAAGGAACTGGACGCGGTATTGATCGCCACTCCCGACCATTGGCACAGCGGGACCGCGATCGACGCGCTGAGCGCGGGCAAGGACGTCTACGTCGAGAAGCCGCTCACGCTGAGCATCGAGGAAGGGCCGAAGATCGTCAAGGCGGCGCGGGTCAACAACCGGATCTGCCAAGTCGGCATGCAGCAGCGATCGGGATCCCACTACATCCAGGCCAAGGAAGAGTACATCAAGACCGGCAAACTCGGCAAGATCACGTTGGCGCGCACCTGGTGGCACGGCAACGGCGCGCACCTGCAAAAGGCGCCCCCGGAGTTGCGGACCCGGCCGTCGAATCTCGACTGGGCGCGGTTCCTCGGTCCGGTGAAGTGGCGGGACTGGGATCCGCAGCAGTTCTGGAACTTCCGCGCATATCTCGATTTCGGCGGTGGGCAGGTCACCGACCTGTTCACGCACTGGATCGACGTGGTCCACATGTTCATGGATCAGGACAATCCTACTTCGGCCGTTGCGTCCGGCGGCATCTATTCATACAAGGACGGGCGGACCGCGCCCGATACGATCAACGTGCTGCTGGAATATCCGCAAGAGTGGACCGCGACGTTCGAGGCGACACTGGCGCCGGGGATCAAGGGCGCGGCGGTGGAGATCTGCGGCACCGAAGGGCGCCTGCTGATAACGCGGTCGCAGTTCGAATACTTCCCGAAGGACAGCTCGAACAAGGCGACCGTGACGGTAAAGGCTCCCAAGGAGCAGACGATCGAGCACGTGGAGAATTTCCTGGATTGCGTGCGCAGCCGCAAGCTTCCCAACGGCGACGTTTGGGTTGGGCATCGTTCGGCGCAAGCCTCGCACCTGGGCAATATCGCTTACGTGCAGAAGCGCCGGCTGCGGTTCGACCCCGATCGCGAAGAGATCCTGCCGTTGTAGCGCCCTCATACCGCGGTCTGGAGCGCCTTCAGTTTCGCGGTCAGGGTGGTTCGCTTCAGACGGAGAAGGTCGGCGGCGGCTTTCTTGTTGCCATGGCTCTTCCGTAGCGCCTGCTCGAGGATGCCCCGCTCGATCGAGTTGACCACGCGCTCGAAATCCAGCCCTTCATCCGGCACCGCGATGTGCGAGGGAACCGGCAGCGGCGCCAGTTTGTCGTTCACGATCGACGGCAAGGGAAAGTCGCCGGGATACAGAGTGTCGCGATCTCCCGACAGCGCGACCGCCATCTCGATGGCATTCTCGAGTTGCCGTACATTGCCGGGCCAGCGGTAGCGGCAGAGCCGCTCGATGGTCTCGCGAGTGATTCTCTTGAGCTCGATGCCTTCCTGGCGGCAGACCTTTTCGATGAAGTGGCCCGCCAGCAACGGGATGTCGCCGGGCCTGTCCCGCAAGGCAGGCATCACGATCGGCACAACGTTGAGCCGGTAGTACAGGTCTTCCCGAAAGCGCCCTTGGCGGACCCGGTCGGGGAGGTCGATGTTGCAGGCCGCGATCACCCGGACATCCACCTTGATGGTGTCCGAACTCCCTAGCCGCTGGAACTCGCGCTCCTGGAGAACGCGGAGCAGCTTCGATTGCAGATCGAGAGGCATCTCCGCGACTTCGTCCAGGAACAGGGTTCCGTGGTTGGCCTGTTCGAACCGGCCGGCGCGCTGCTGCACCGCGCCGGTGAACGCGCCCCGCGTGTGCCCGAAGAGTTCGGCCTCGAGGAGGTTCTCCGGCAACGCCGAGCAATTGACGGCCACCAGCGGTAATTGCGAGCGATTGGAGGCCTCATGAAGCGCCCTGGCCGCCATTTCCTTACCGGTGCCGGTCTCGCCGGTGATCAGAATCGTGCATCGCCGCGAACCCACCAATCGCACCACGTCGCAGACATTGTGCATCAACGGGCTATCGCCGACCAGAAATCGCCGCCAGGGTTCGTCGGGTCCGGCGGACGCAACGGGGGACAGCAGCGCTTCCAACCCGTTCAGGGACGAGCCTTCGGGAAGCACATGGCAGGCGCCGAGCTTGATGAGCCGAACGGCTTCCGCCATCGAGCTAGCGCCCTGGAAGATCACCGGAAGGCGGCGGTCCATCCGTTGGATCTCTTCCAGCAGTTCCTCGGGCGTCCAGCCTGGCACGGGCAGGCAGACCAACGCTCCGTCGTACTGACCCGACGAAATCAGTTGGAGTGCCTGCAAGGGATCGGGAACGGGCGAAATCGAAACGGCGTTCGATGATTGCGGATCACCGCTGAACGGCGGCAATTGCTCGGCGCTGGCGACCGCCAGGACGCGGCGGACAGCCTGCAAGGCGGGTGTGGAGAGCATGGGATTCGAAAGACCGGAGGGGGAGGCCTGGGGAGTGTGTGCGTGCGTCGGCCTCCCACATCCATCGGACTTGGGCGGCAAACAATTAGCTCGGGATGTCAAGAAACCGCCGGGAACTTTACCGTATACTTGTCTCCATGAGAAGGCTATTCCTCAAGCTATGCATCGCCGCGAGCGGCCTACGCTCGGTCCTGGCGCAAGGAGATCCCAAGCCCACGGCGCCGAAAATGTCCGCCGACGACCTGAAGAAGTTGGCGGAGGACAAGAAGAAGTTCTTTTTCCTCGACGTCCGCGAACCCAAGGAACTCGAGGAACTGGGCACGATGAAGGGGTTCGTCAACATCCCCGTCGGCCAGCTCGAGAAGAGGATGGCGGAGATCCCCAAGGATGCGTTAGTCGTCACCGCTTGAAATCGCGGAGGACGGGCCGCGCGTGCCGCGGCCATGCTCGAGAAGGCTGGTTACAGGACGATCGGTTACTGCGGAATGCTGGAGTGGAAGGAGAAAGGGTACGACTTGGTCTATCCCAAGGCCGCCGAACCCGGGAAATAATCCGCGGTCTACGGCCTCGTCCAGTTCAGCAGGCGGCGAGCGTTGTCCGCGTACAGCGCTCGCAGCAGGTCAACCGGCAGGGCGAGTCCGTAGAGGCGCCAGCCCGTGCGTCCCGGCAGGTAGTCGTCGTCGCTTTCCATGAGCCGCCACCAGCCGCGATACATCTCGGCGTCGCGCCCCATGTCCGTGCCGAATAGGAGGCGGTTCCGGTAGCGCGACAGGAACTTCGCCGCCGCCCGAGGCTGCCTGCCGAGCTCGTAATCGCGGGCGGAGAAGTCGAGATAGAGGTTCGGATACTTGTCCAGGATGCCGGACAGCCCGGCCAGATCGTTGCCTTGGTTACTCAGGTGGCAGAGGATAAAGATCGTGCCCGGATGGCGCGCCAGCAGCTTCTCACGGCGGCCGAGCAGTTCCTCGTAGGAGGGCACGTCCTTCTCGTACAGGCTGAACGCCTGGAAATCGGGACCGCGCTCCTGGCGGGGGCCGAGCGGACGCCAGCATGACGGATGATCGGCGATGTGCATATTGACCGGGATCTTCAGTTCGGCGCATTTGCGCCACACCGGATCGAGGCGCGGATCGTCGGCGTGCAGCCGCGCGCCACGAGCCTTGTGCCGGTCTGGACCGCCATCCAGACCCCAACCCTTATCGGTGATCTCGCCCAGTCCGCGCGCGCCTTTCCGGTAGCAGCGCTCGAGTTCGGCCGCCGCGCGATCCCCGTATCCCGGCTCCTCGATGCGGGCCGTGTCGAGCGAGGTCCAGACCTGGAACCGGCTCGGGTGGCTCTTCAGATAGAGGTCCGCCTGGCGGTCGAACTCCGCGCCGGTGGCGCCGGTGAAGACCACCGATACGTCAATGCCCACCTCGTCCATGGTGCGGACCCAGGCATCGACGTCGGCGCGCGTCTTGATGTTGTTCATCGACGTGTGGGTGTGGACGTCGATGACCGGGACGCGCGCCTTCGGTAGCTTCGTGATCGGCGCCGCGAGCGAAGACTCGGGGTCGTAGTCGCGCAGCAGCACTGTGTCCATCGGACCCGCCTTCACGGGAACGCCGTAGCGCATCACGGGTTTCGGGGCCGGCGTTTGCGCGGCGGCGGGAATCAACAGGACGAAGGCGAGGAGTCGCATGACACTTCAGTTTCGCCCACACGGGCCGGGCTTCGCACCTCGAAGTCAACCGGGGACGGGACGCGGCCGTCCCCGATCCGGCGCCGGAACTACCGGCCGCCCATGAACCCTTTGAGCAGACCCATGCCGGTGGACATGAGATCGCTCTGCTGAGGCATCTGGCCGCCCGGGGTCAGTTTGTCGATGAGGCCGGGCAGCAAGTCCGCCAGTTGCGACGACGTAGCCTGCTCCGACAATCCCGACTGCTTGGCGAGTTGCGCGAGCTGATCCTGGCCGAGCACCGACGCCAACTGATCGGGTTGGATTGCTTTGTTGGGGCCGGTTCCGACCCACGACCCCACGATATCGCCGAGTCCTTTCGACTGCATCGCGCCGACCAGGCCGGCCAGTCCACCGCCTTGGCCTCCGCCTTGATTCATCAGCATCTGGAGGGCAATGCCCGCCAATCCACCGCCTTGTTGCTGCTGCCCTCCCGAGAGCAGGCTCCCGGCGAGATCTCCCAATAAGCTCATGAGCGACTTTCTCCTTCTGGAACGATTATTGGCCGCAAGTCTTCTTGCGGGCTTCCAACGCCTCCGGCATCCATTCGTTGAGCTGCCGGATTCGAGTTTCGTGGCTGGGGTGCGTGGATTGCCACTCGGCGGGATTGCGTCCACCGCCGGCTTGGCCCATGCGCTCCCAGAGCCGCGGCGCTTCCGAGGGATCGAAGCAGGCGCGCGCGGCATATATGATTCCCATGTAGTCGGCCTCGGACTCGTGTTCGCGGGAGAAGGGCAGCAGCACGCCGAACTGCGCTCCCACGCCCAGGGCGCCCATCACCATGCGCTGCTGTGCGGGTTCCAGGTCGCTGAAGGCCACCCCAGCCGCCAGCGTTCCGAGTTGGACCAACTTCTGATATGCCATCCGCTCGGCGCCGTGGCGTGCGATGGCATGCGCGATCTCGTGTCCCATCACGGCGGCGAGTCCGTTCTCGTTCTTGGCCACCGGAAGGATGCCGGTGTAGACGGCGACCTTGCCTCCAGGCAGGCAGAACGCGTTGACCTGATCCGACTGGATGACGTTGAATTCCCACTGGAACCCCGGATCCTCGGCCACTTTCGCCAGACGCGCCCCGATCGACTTCACCAAGTCCACTTCGCGCCCCGATCGAAGCACCTGCTCCTGGCGCAGCACTTGCTGATACGACTGGTACCCGAGCGCCGCCTCCTGATCGCGGCTGATGTCGACCAGTTGCTTGCGGCCGGTCAGCGGCACCGTCTGCTGATTGCTGAAGTAGTAGTACGCCAGGTAGGCCCCGAACAGGAGCAGCGGTAGGAGCTTGAATCCCCCCCGGCGGGGCTGGCCATATTCTCTCGGCGACACGTGGGCAGGATACCACACGGGGAACGGCAGCCACGAGTTCCAGCCGAGGCCGAATTGCGCGATATAATCCTCAGATGCGCTTTGCGCTGGCTCTCTGCCTCGCCGGACCCATGACACACGCCGCCAACTATTCCGCCGGAACGATCGCCGTCGACGGCCAGACCGTGGTACGTCTGCACGACGCGGCCGCGCAAACCGAAGTCCTCATCGCGCCGTCGATGGGCAACAACGCCTATTCGATGAAGGTGAAGGGGCAACAGGTGATGTGGGCCGCCTCGCCCACTCTGGCCGAGTGGAAGGCGAAACTCACGCTCGTCGGCAACCCGTTCCTCTGGCCTTGGGCGAACCGGATATTGGGCGAATCCTACTGGGCGAACGGCAAGAAATACCAGTTGAACACGGCCATCGGCAACGTACGCAAGGACGGCAATGGCAACCCGATCCACGGGTTGCTCGCCTACTCCGATGCCTGGGAGGTGGTGGAGACCGCCGGTGGAGACGATGCTGCCTCCGTGGCCAGCCGCCTCGAGTATTGGCGCTACCCGGAATGGCTCGCGCAGTTTCCGTTCGCGCACGGCGTGACGATGCGTTACCGCCTGAAAGACGGCGCGCTCGAGGTGGAAACCGTGCTCGACAACCTGTCGGACCGGCCGATGCCGGTATCGCTCGGTTACCATCCCTATTTCCAACTTACCGACAGCGGGCGCGACGACTGGAAGGTCCACCTCGCGGCCAGGTCGCACGTCTCCCTTTCGAACGCGTTGACCCCCACGGGAGAAACCAAGCCCGTGACAAAAGCCGATCCGCACGCTCTGCGCGGATCGCAGTTGGACGACGTGTTCACGGACCTGATCCGCGACAAGGACGGCCGCGCCGTGTTCTCCGTAACCGGTAAGTCGCAAAAGCTAGAGGTGCTCTACGGGCCGAACTACCCCGTGGCTGTCGTCTACGCCCCGCCGGGCCGCGGTTTCATCTGCTTCGAGCCGATGGCCGGAGTGACCGACGTGTTCAATCTGGCGCACGCGGGCAAGTTCCCGCTGCAAAGCGTTCCCGCGCGGGGCCAGTGGCGGGAGAGCTTCTGGATCAGGCCGAGTGGCTTCTAGCGTCCTCGCGCTGCTGCTGTTCTTCCAAACGCAGGCGCCGCCTCCCAAGGAGGAACCTGCCGCCGCGCCCCAGTCCCAGCCGGAGGCAGCCAAGCGCGTCGAACTGAATCTGCTCGGGAAGACGGACGCGGCCGCCGGGGAAAGCCGGCGGAACGAAAACGTCCAGTTCAACCTGGTCGACAACAACGCCCTCAAGGAGTTGAACGTTCGCCTGGGCACATCGGCGGCGATTCACCCGGAGTTTCGTCCCGAACGCGGTTACTTCGGCGCCGAGTATGGCAACCCGCCGTCGGCGGTGCTACATGTCGCGCCGGCCCGGCGGGCGGGGACGCACGGACAACTGCACTATGGACATTCCAACAGCGTGTTCAGCGCACGATCGTTCTTCCAGGTGGGCGGCGTTCAGCCCGCCCGGGAGCACGACTATGGTTTCGGCGTGGGATCCGCGCTGGGGCGAGGCTGGTTCGCCCAACTCGACGGAGCCCGGCAGAGGCTGCGAGGCAACGTCAACGGCAACGTACTCACCCCGCGCGCCGACGAGCGCACCGTGCTCGCCACCGATCCGGCGGTGCGCGCGTTGATCGCCAGGTGGCTCGCCGCCTATCCCGCCCAGCCGCCCAATCGCACCGACATCAACGAACGAGCGCTCAACACCAACGCGCCGCAAGCCATCGACAATTCGAACGCGGGGATCCGGCTGGACAAGGTCCTCCGATCGCGCGACAAGCTGGTGTGGCAGTATCAGTTCACCTCCCAGTTCGTCGACGCCTTCCAGTTAGTGGCCGGCCAGAACCCCGACACCGCCACACGGTCCCATCGCGCCCGCTGGACCTGGAATCGCGAGTGGAGCCCCGCCACCGTCACCGACTTCACCGCTGGTTTCGACCGCGTCGGTTCGGTCCTGCAACCGGAGCCCAACGCGGTGGGACCCATGGTATCCACTGGCGGCCTGACCACGCTGGGGCCGCTGGGATCGATCCCCATCGACCGCGCGCAGAACCTGTTCCGCTGGGCGGGAAACATCCGCCACGTACGGGGCGATCACGTAGTCACCGGGGGCTTCCACATGCAACGCCGCCAGTTCAACGGCATCGAGACGGATACTCACCGCGGTTTCTTCTCGTTCGCCAACGACTTCGGCCGCGACGCGATCACTAACCTCCGGCTGGGCGCGCCGACCCAGCACATTGTCTCCATCGGCGACGTGCACCGCGGCTTTCGCAACTTCGATCTTCAGTATTACGCCGGAGATTCCTGGCGCGCGCTGCCCAGCCTCAGCGTGAACTACGCCATCCGATGGCAGCCCGTCACCGCGCCCTACGAAGTGAACGGCCGCAATCCCGTGCCGTTTCGCGGCGACAAGAACAACCTCGCGCCTCAATTCGGATTGGCGTGGAAACCCGGCGGCCGTTTGGGAGTGCTCCGCGCCGCGGGCGGAGTGCAGTACGGCGAGGTGTTCCCGGTGACTTTCTCCCAGGTCCGGCTCTCGCCGCCGGGGAGCGAGAAGGTCGTGGTGACCGCGCCCAGGCTGATCGATCCATTGCGCAGCGTGCCGAACGCCCTGGGCAACATCTACACGCTCGATCCGAATCTACGCACTCCCTACGCCTATCAATACAACTTCAGTTGGGAGCCGGAGACGCCGTCGAAATGGCGCGTCCAGCTCGGCTACGTGGGCAGCCGGCAACACAAGCTGCTGCTCATGTGGTATCTAAACCGCGCGCACGCCGTGCCTGGGATTCCGCTTACCACGGCGACGATCAACGCCCGCCGCCCCGATCCCGGCCACGCCGAAATCCGCTGGGTCTTGAACGGGTCGCGCGGCTACTTCGACGCGGCGCGGGCCACGCTGATCGTGCCGCGATGGCGCGGACTGTCGATCGACGCCTCCTACTGGTTCAGCAAGGCGATGGATCTGGGAAGCGCTTACACGAACACCGCGTACGAGGCCGATTCGCGGCTGTCGCGCAGCCAGTCGGAGTATGCCCAGCATCGCGACATGAAGGCGCTCAGCAACTTCGATCAGCCGCACGCGTTTCTGATCCGCGCCAACCATTCCTGGAAAGGGTTCAATCTCGCCGCGGTGACGCTGCTGAAATCGGGTACGCCGTTCACGGTTCAGAGCGGCGCGGACGGGCCGGGCTTCGGCAATGTCGACGGCAACGGCGGCGACCGTCCCAATCTGGTGGACCGCTCCGTGCTCGGGCGCACAGCCGGACACCCGGACCGCTCCGCCGCCGCGATTCCGCGGTCCGCGTTCGCCTACTTCCGGCCCGACTCCGAGTTTGGCGGTAATCTCGGCCGCAACACCTTTCGCAAGGGCGGTATCTATAACGTGAACGCCTCGTTGGCGCGCGATTTCGCGCTCCGCGCCGAAAAGCGGATTACGCTCCGCGCCGAGTCGATCAATCTGCTGAATACGGCGCAGTTCGCCGAGCCAGGAACCGACCTGGCGACGTTCAACTTCGGCTTCATCACCAACACGCTCAACGACGGGCGAACGTTTCGTCTGCTGTTACAACTCGGTTGGTGATTCCGGCCCCGAGCGGAGCCGGTCCAGCAGGCCGATCAGCACGCGCTGTTCGATTTCGTCGAGAGCCGCCATGGCCCGAATGCCGGCGATTGTCATCGGATCGTCCAGCCGGACAAGCAGAGCCAGCCCGGACGCGGTGATGCGGCAAACCACTTGACGGCGATCCAGCGGGCCGCGGCTCCGGCTCACCAATCCCTTGACTTCGAGCTTGTCCAAAAGGCGGGTGATGCCCGGAGTGCGCTCGATCATCCGGCCGGCGATGTCGAGCGTCGGCAAGCCTTTGGCGCCCGCGCCGCGCAGGATCCGGAGCACGTTGTACTGCTGGACGGACAGCCCGTCCGGCTCCACCACGGCCGCCAGTCTCCGTTGCACCTCGTCGGCGGTTCGCAGCAGGCCGAGCATGCTTTCCTCGGCCACCGAGCGGAAAGGACGCGTCTGGCGGATCTCGGCCAGCAGTTTGCCCGCGGCCGCGTCAGGTCCGATAGCTTCCATTGATCCGAATGTAACCTTCGGTGAAGTCGCAGGTCCAGAATCGCGCCGAGCCCTTGCCGTCGCCGCGCAGCCGGAAAGAAATCGAGACGTCCTGGGCGTCCAGATCCCGCTTCAGCTTCGGTTCGTCGAATTCGGCGGCTAACCCGCCCTTGCACACGCGAACCCCTTGCAGATCGATATCCACCTTGCGCGGATCGAACTTGGCGCCCGAATAACCCGCCGCGCAGATGATTCGGCCCCAGTTGGCGTCCGAACCGGCGATGGCGGTCTTGACCAGAGGTGAGTTCGCGATCGACCGCGCGATCCGGACCGCGTCCTTGTCGCTGACCGCGCCCGCCACGACGATGGTGATAAGCTTGTTCGCACCCTCGCCGTCGCGCGCGATCTTCGACGCCAGTTCCTGCGCCACTTTCTCGAGCACTTCGCGGAACAGGGAAATGTCGCGCGCGCTGAGCTTGACGCCGGAGGCGCCGTTGGCCAGCAGGACCAGCGTGTCGTTGGTGGACATGTCGCCGTCCACGCTGATGCGGCTGTAGCTGGTTTCGTTGGCCGCCTTTAGCAGCCGCGCGCAGTCCGCGGGCGCAATGGCGGCGTCGGTCATGATGTAGCCGAGCGTGGTCGCCATGCCGGGCTGGATCATGCCGGATCCCTTGGTCATCCCGGCGATTCGCACCGGACCGCCGCTCAACTCCACCTCGGCGGTGGACGTCTTGGCGACCAGGTCGGTGGTCATGATCGCGTTAGCCGCGTCCTGAAAGCGATCGGCGGAGAGCCCCTGCACCAGCGCCGGTAGCGCGTCCACGATCAGCGCCGGATTCAATTCCACGCCGATGACGCCAGTGGAGGAGGGCAGCAGTTGATTGGCCGGGATTCCCAGCAGCTTGGCGGCCGCGCGGCTTGTTCCCGCCGCCACACGTTCGCCGGTGCGCGTGGAGCAGTTGGCGTTGCCGGCGTTGATCAGGATCGCACGGGCTTTCCCGCCCGATGCCTGCAGATTCGCGCGCGACAACACGACCGGCGCCGCTTGCACCAGGTTGGTGGTGAACACGGCCGCGGCCGAGGCCGGCGTGTCCGAGACGATCAGTACCAGATCGTCTTTCTCGATTTTCCGGATGCCGGCGTACACGGACGAGTACCGGTATCCCGCGGGTAAGGTCACTGCTGCGATTCCCCCAATCGTTCATTCTCTAACAGACGCTGGCCGTTGAGGAAGTCCGCCGCGCTCATTTTTCGCTTGCCGGGCGGCTGCAAGTCGAGAATTTCCAAAGCGGACCCCGCCCCGGCCGCCACGAGCAAGCGGCGATTCGATACGGCGACCGTCCCGGGTTCGCCGGGACTGGCCTCGTCCGCGACGCGGCAACTCGCGATCCGCAAGAGCTGTCCCCGGAACGTCGTATAGGCGCCGGGCCAAGGTTGGAATCCTCGCTGCCTGGCGTGGATCTTGGTTGCGGGCCAGTTCCAGTCGATCGCGCCGTCCTCCTTCTTCAGGATTGGCGCCAGCGTCGCCTCCGCGGGATTCTGCTTTTCCGGCCGCTCGTTTCCGAGAATCGCCGCGATGAGGGTTTCCACCAGCAGGTCCGCTCCCGCTTCCGCCAGCCGCGCGCTCAGTTCGGGAGCGGTCTCCTCGGGCCCGATCCCGGTTTCCCATTTGCCGAGCATGTCGCCGGTATCGAGCCCGGCGTCGATTCGCATCGTCGTCACGCCGGTTACGGTCTCTCCATTGGCGATCGCCCACTGAATGGGCGCGGCGCCCCGATACTTGGGCAGCAGCGACGCATGCACGTTCACGATCCCGAAGGGAACCAGATCGATGATCGTCTGGGGAATGATCTGCCCGTAGCCGACCACCACCATGGCGTCGAGCCCCAAGCCTCGCAGGAATTCGAGCACTTCGGGACGCCGCACGCGCTCGGGCTGATGCACCGGCAATCCGAGCCGCAACGCAGCCTCTTTTACCGGCGACGGGGCCATCTGCTGCCCTCGTCCCTTGGGGCGGTCGGGCTGAGTCAAGACGGCGGGCACATCGCAGCCGGTTTGCACCAGCCGCTCGAGCGTGGGCACGGCGAACGCGGGGGTGCCGAGAAACGCGGCGCGAAACCGTCGGCCCGCTAGCTCCACTCGCCGGCCTTCACCAGCTTCCGGATCTTCCTCCGGATGAGGTCGCGCTTCAGCAGGCTGAGGTGCGTAAGGAACAGAACGCCGTTGAGATGATC
>SYLY01000303.1 GCA_005808475.1 Acidobacteriota bacterium | reverse complement strand
GCGCTCGATCGCGCGGGTGATCTTTTCGCCGACCACCGCTCCCATGCTGCCGCCGATGAACTTCAGTTCCATGGCGCAGATCTGGACGGGCCGGTCGTCGAGCAGTCCGCCGCCGCAGACTACGGCATCGTTGCAGCCTGTGGAGGCGCGCATCGCCGAGAGGCGGTCCTTGTAGGGGCGCGAATCGGTGAACTCGAGCGGATCGGTGGAGACCAGTTCCGCGTCGAACTCGTCGTACCGGCCCTCGTCGAAGAGCTGCTCGAGGCGGGTCCGCGCGTCGACGCGGAAGTGGTATCCGCATTTGTCGCAGACGTTGAGGTTGTCCTCCAGATTCTTGCGCCACAGCACTTGCGCGCAGCCGTCGCATTTGATCCAGAGGCCTTCGGTCCGAACCCGCTTCTCATCGATCTGAGAAGTGGTGACACCGGGCGTTTTTCGGGTAAACCAGGACATTCCGTGGAGAGGAGGGACCATCCCACGTTAGCGCGGGTACGGATGGCCCCGCAAGGTTGCGAACGCGCGGTAGATCTGCTCGGCGAGCATAGCGCGGGCCAGTTCGTGCGGGAACGTCATGGCGGAGAGCGACAGCAGCAGGTCGGCGCGCCGCTTCCATTCGTCTGGATGGCCATCGGCGCCGCCGAGCACGAAGTATGCGTCGCGGCCTTCGAACTCCAGCTTGCGCACCGTCTCGATGAACCCGGCCGAGTCCATCGCGCGGCCCGCCGGGTCAAGCAGGATCTTGGCGCCGGGGCGCGGCCAGAACTCGTCGCGGCCGGGCTGGATCTCCCGCATCTCGCACTTGGCCCAGCGCGAGGTGCGCTTGAGGAATTCCGCCGCGATCGCGTTGGCGTGCTCGTCGCGCGCCTTGCCCACGTAGTAGACGAACACCTTCACTTGCCGAGCCAGACGGGAGCCGGCGGCGCGCAGAACCGCTCGTGTTCCACTTGACCGCAGACCGTAACCTCGGTGAGCATCGCCGGGAGTTCGTCCGGAACCCAGATGTTGACCTGCTGCACGCCTTCCTGCCCCGGAGCCGGACCGCCATAGGCGAGCAGCGTGATATCGCGATCGTGCAAACGCGCCAGGATCGTGCCAACGCCCTCGAGCGGCAGGCCGGTGGCGAACATCTGCATGTAGCCGCCCACCTGTTGAGGACTGGTTCCCGAGTTCCGCGTTCCGTTGCCGTTCAGGACGCCGCCTTCGAACAGCACCGGCGCGGCGGGCCCCAGCTTCACGGGGACGATCGCAGCCGCCACGCGATCCACCTCCACCCGCAGGTCCGCGATGGTCTGGCCGGCCAGTTCTTCGGGCACCAGAAACGTGAGCCGCCCGGCGGTCGCGTTGACGACCTTCGCCGGAAAGCCGCCAACGGTGACCGAGACGTTGTCGCCACGTAGATTGGCGCCTTCCACCGATGCCAACGATCCTGGAACCAGTGTGGCAACCGCCAGATTGGCCGCGTTGCCGATCGTGGACAACCGCGGCGCGTTGGGGTTGCCGCCCGGCTGCGGTCCGGGTCCAGCGCCGCCGGGCGTCACCAGCAGCGTCACCAGGTAGGTGATCGAACCCGCGTTGCCGGCTTCCACTTTGAACGTCGCCTCATAGGAGCCGGGCGCCAGTCCGTCGGGGACCAGACTGAGGATGATCGACGCACTGTTGACGCCGGACGGAGGATCGGCGCGAAGCCAGCCCTGCCCCGAACGGTAGGTCACGCTCGCGACCCAGTTCATGATCCCGCCGCCCTCGTTGTTGACCGTGATGTAGTGGCTGGCGAAGGTGCGCGTGGATTGCTCCCAGGTGAACGTGAGTTGCGGCGCGCGGACCAGCAACTTGGGAAAGTACGACGCGTTGCAGTCCCGCAGAGCCGCGCAGTCGTTGGGCGCGCCGATGTCGGAATAGCGCGGCACCGGCGATCCGGTGTCGGCGGCCGCCTGCCGGGAGAGCGGTCCGAACGAAACCGACGCCGTGGCGACCGTGCCGATGGACGCCGAGTTCGCCGGCAGCGTGACGAAAGTGGGAATCAGAGCGTACTCGGAGGCGAACGGATTCGCTTCCAACACTTCGAACGCCGCCGAGCCGTTGCCGTCGACCAGCCGGATCTCGGTGACGCCGTTGAAGGACGCGCCCGCGTTGTCGGGGATGCCCAGCGCGTTGGAACCGGCGCCATCCAGGTCCGCTCCCGGCACGTGCGTCAGCACCAGGCCACCGGTCCGCGCGGTGTAGACGCCGCCCGAGATCGACACACCGAACTCGCCCACCGAAGTGGGCGTTTGCGCGGTGGACCCGGCCACCACGTTCGGCACGAACAGCCGCGCGTCTTTTGGAAACCCGAAGTACTTGACCAGAATCCGCTGGCCGTTTAACGCGCCCGGCTGCCGGGCCTGGAATCCGGCTGGCAGCGCCTCCGTGACTCGGAAGGTGAAGCTGGCCGACCCGAGCAGGCTCTGGAACGCAGGCTCCTCCGGAAGGTTGGAACCGCGGCAGACGATGCGCGCCGAGGTGGCGGCGGCGAGCAAGGATCGCTGCGGCACGCCGATGGTGACAGGATTGGTGCGAATCCCGATGCCGCTTTGGCCGTTGGTGGAGATGGTGGCGGTGATGGGCCGCGTGCCCGTTGTTCCGTTGGCGCGAATGTTGGTAATGCGGAACGTGGTCAATCCGTTGCGTGGCGGCGTGAACGTGAAGTTTCCGAACACCAGCGTGTTGCCGCCCACCAGCACGGGCGAACCCCCGATCGCCGCCGCGCCCGTGTCGGTGTCGACGGTGATGCGCGCGTCCACGCGATCGTCGCGATTGGCGCGATTGGTGACGGGAACCGAAACGAATACGATGATGCCTCCGCTGACCGGCCCTTGCGACAGCGCGGCGCACTGGAGGACGATGGTCCCGAGCGACTCGGTGACTCCCTCTTGGCGGACGAGAACCGGATCTCCCGTGGCATCGCACGTCAACGAGCCGGCCGGTGGGGCCTGCGCCCAGAGTGATCCCCCCGCCAGCAAGAGACAAATCGCGGAGTGTTTCATAGTTGCTCGCGATTTCACGGTACCGCCTTTGGGGTCCCCACGCAAGAGGAGTCGTCCACCAGTACAGCCGGTACCCCTCTGGCGAGGGGACCTCGATTGCGCCGAAAATCGGCCTGCGGCGGCTTGGCGCTTGCACGTATAATTCGAATTGAGAGCCGCCCGGCAAGGCGGTCTTTCCCACGCTCTTCCCTAAGAATCCCCTTCCTAACAATCGAACGATTCGCGCATGGCCCGCCGGCCGGCAAGGAACACCCGCCCGCCTCCGGTCCTGTAGAGGCACCCTTGGCTAACGACTTCGAACCCTCCTCCCCGCCGACTCCCACCCCTCAGAACGAAGCTCCCCACGATGTCCGGCCCGGGCATGACGCGCACCGGCTGGACTCGCGCCATCGCGCTGGCAAGCCACTCGCCGCGCGCGAAACTCCGCTTCGCACCGCGCCCGCGGGGCTGAAGCCGGCTCCGCCGAGAGAGCAACTGCCCGACGAAGAGGAGGCGGAAGCTCGCAAGTCCGCCCGCGACGGTTCCACGCTCAACCTCGCCGAACTCAAGGACCTGAGCATTCAGAAGCTGAATCAGGTGGCCAAGGATCTCGGCGTCACCGGCGCCGGGGGGCTGCGCAAGCAGGACCTGATTTTCAAGATCCTGCAGGTGCAAGCCGAGAAGTCCGGATTGATCTTCGCCGAAGGCGTCCTCGAGTGCCTGCCCGACGGATTCGGCTTCCTGCGCGCGCCCGAGTACAATTACCTGCCGGGGCCGGACGATGTCTACGTCTCGCCGTCGCAGATTC
>SYLY01000302.1 GCA_005808475.1 Acidobacteriota bacterium | reverse complement strand
CCGAAGCCGCCGAGCTTCTTCATCGGCTTCGACCTCGGCCAAAAACACGACCACACGGCCATCGCCGTCCTCGAACGCGTTGCCGTTCCGACGGGCGAGTTCGACCACACGTATGGGGCGCCCGTGATCCGCCCCGAACTCCATGTGCGCCACGCCGAGCGCCTCCCGTTGAACACCAGTTATCCGGCCGTCGCCGAGCGCTTGGCCTCGCTGTGCCGCTCGATGCAGCTTCGCGGTCATCCCGTGACGGTGGTGGTTGACGCCACCGGTGTCGGCGCGCCCGTGCTGGACGCGATCCGAAGAGAACGTCTGCCGGCCATGATTCTCCCGGTCTCGATCACATCCGGCGGAATGCCGTCGTACGCCAACGGCGTGGACCGCATCCCCAAGTCCGACCTATTGAAGCGCTTACAACTCCTGATCCAGACCGAGCGTCTCCGCATTCCATCGGGAACGCCGGGCGCGCGCAATCTGCTCGACGAACTCGCGGCCTACCGCCGCGCCCCCAAGCGGAACGGAGGAACACGCTTCGCGCCCGTTGACGAGGCCACGCACGACGATCTCCTCACCGCGCTCTCGCTCGCCTCCTGGGCCGCAGCCAAGGTCATCCGCTGAGGCGGTCGGCCCGGCTTCGTTCCGATCCGCCTACACTGAAGGTCGTGATCGAAGTTGGATTCCTGCTGTTTCCAAAGCTGACGCAATTGGACCTCACCGGACCGTTCGAGGTGCTGGCTCTCGTGCCCGGCGCGCGGCTGCATCTGGCCGCCGCGTCGATGGCTCCGGTGACGAGCGACTCCGGCCTCGCCATTGCGCCCTCGGTGACAGTCGCGGAGTGTCCACGGCTGGATGTGCTGGTGGTTCCCGGCGGCCCCGGTCAAGTGGCCGCCATGGAGGATGAAGTCCTGCTCGCCTTCGTGCGACGCCAGGCCGGCAACGCGCGCTACGTCACCTCGGTGTGTACGGGATCGCTGATTCTCGGAGCCGCCGGACTGCTCCGCGGCAAGCGGGCTACCTGCCACTGGCTGTCGCTCGACCTGCTGCCGCTGTTCGGCGCCGAGCCGGTCCGCGAACGTGTGGTTCGCGACGGCCGCGTGACGACGGGCGCGGGCGTCACCGCCGGCATCGACTTCGCTCTGGCGCTGGCGGCGGATATCGCGGGCGAGTCCGTGGCCCGCCGGATTCAGGCGCAACTGGAGTACGACCCGCGGCCTCCGTTCGCCGATCCTGGCGAGGAAGGCCGCGAAGCGGCTCGCCAACAGGCGTCGGCGCTGCTCGCGATCCGGCGGGAGTCGGCCATTCGCGCAGCCGCCCGGCTAGCCGTCACCGCCGGGTCTGAAACACCTTCACCTGATGCGGCGTCATCCGCGTGACGAAACCGCCCCCGCGCACCGATTCATTGCCGCCTCCGCGAAGATGCAGCGTACGGCCTTCCAACGCGAGGAGTCCGCTCACCTCGACGGCCATCTGAGGCCGGTTGTCCTCGTTCACCAGCGCGATCAGCCACTCGCCGCCCACTCGCCGCGCGACGACGCGAACGCCCCGCTCTCCAGGCGGTCTCCGTCCGTCGTGTTCGATCGCGTCCGCTCTCACGCCGGGGACCTGTCCCGCCAGCAGGAACGGCTCCAGCGGCGCCAACTCGCGCGCGACCTCGAGCAGCGTCTCGCGAAACGCCCCGTCTTCCGGCCGGAGAAACGTCGTGCCCCAATAGAGAATGCCCCGCGCTCCGTGCGCGATCGACGACCACGCCATCAGCCGCGATTGCTCCAGGGAAGGGAACAGCGGCCCACGCGGACTCCCCGGTATCAAGTGCCAGGAGAAGCCCTGTAACACAGCCCACACGGGCTTGCCCCTGGCGATCTTCATGTAGCGGTCGACGTGATCGCCGACCGTGGCCGGTTCCGGCTTTTCGGCGCGCACCGGATACAGATCGAACCCGGTGACGTCGATCGCGGGCAGATACTCGCGGATATACTGGACATCGCTCGACGCAGCTTCGTTGATCCAGATCGGCCGGCTGGCGGGGTCGAGCGACCGCGCCATCCGCGCTCCCGCGACGATCGCCGGCAGCACCTTGCGCGCCTGCGTTTCAGCGTAAGTCACCGCGTTCGGAGTCTGGAGCCACCACTCGCCCGCCTGTTTGTGGACCCCGGACCGGAACAGTCCCGAGAACGCGGTGAAGTTCCAGACCGCTTCGTCCGGACCGGCCCACACGGCAACGGCCGGATGGTTTCGCACCTCTTCGACAGCCTGGCGAAGCCGCGGCGACGCGCCGGATTCCAGCGGCAGATGCACCCAGCAACGAAGGCCCGCGGCCTTGACGCGGTCGAGCTCCTCCGGTCCGCAGGGAACCAGATTGAACCCGGCCTCGCGCAGGCGGCGTAACTCGGTGTCCGATTTCGGCAGCTCGTAGATGCCGATTGGAAACCAAGCCGCGGCGGCCGCGGCGGCCCACGCCAGGCCGAAGTTCAAGGTCTGGCTCCGGAGCCGGCCTCATCGGCGATGAAGCGAAGCGGCTCCTCGAGGACGACTTCCATCGTTTCGCCCTTGCGCAACTCGAGGTCCGGGCCGCGGCCGCCGAACACGCGCGCCAAGCCTGCCGCGGCGCCTGCCGCCGCTCCTGCCGCCACGCCAGTTCCGTACCGGCCGGTGGCGGCTCCTACCGCCGATCCGACGCCGGCGCCCGCCGAGGTGGTTTGTCCGACTTTTGCCGCGTCGGAACCCTTGCCGGAGTTACCGCGAATCTTGCCTTCGTCCTCCACCGCGCCGCGTCCCGGCTCGACGCCCGCCAATCGCACGCGCAGACTCTTCGTGACGCCGTTGGGCAGCACGATCGAGTCGTACCAGAACATCAACTCGCCCTTGCCCTTCACCTTGCCGGGCCGTTCGGCGAAGCGAACCGTGGCGATCACTTGGCTACCCGGAGGAACCACGAAGACGCCATCTGCTTGGATCGGGAACGTGGTCTCCAGATACACGCGGTCGCCCTCATGCGCCGTCTTGGTGCTTACCGGTCCGGTGAGGCGCATCGGGATGCGAGTCCCTGGAGGCAGCACGAATTCGCGGGGTTCGGCTTTGGCCGCCGGACGCGCCGCGGTCTCGGGAGCGCGCGCAGGCTCCGGACCCGGCGCTGTCTCGCGCGGCGCGGGCGCCTCCGTCCCGGCGCGGCGGTACACCAGCGTCGACTCCGATTCGCTCGCGCCCCGCTGCACCTGGCGCAGGATCGTGAGCGCGTTGCCGTCGCGCGATAGCTTCCAGCGGTCGCCGATCACGTAGTTCGCGGGTCCGGAAACGATCGCGTTGATCATCAGCGCGGAGCCCTCCCACTTGGTGACGATGCTCGTGTGAACCCCCGCTTTGGCAAGTACGCTCTTCGAGCCGTCGGTGGCGAAGTCCCAGCCGCCCTGGCCGCATGCGGTGCAACGAACCCGCGCGCCGCTTGTCTCGATTTTCAGCAAGGCCGCGGGCGCGGCGGGAAGCCAATCCAGGCGGCTCCGCTCGGGGTCGAAGTTCCACTCTCCCGCGAAGTCGGCGGCGCGCATCGCCAGCGCGAGGCACGGAAGCAACAAAGCCGGACGGGACGACATGAGCCGATTATCGCTAAATCCGCGGCGGTTAGGTGGAGCCGGGATAGTTGCTGGCCGCGGCCGCGCGGCGCGTCTGCTCGAGAAAGACGCCGAGATCCAGGGACCCCCGCCAGAATGGGAACTTACCGAGGCTGGCCGTCATCCCGGCTCCGGCCGGCGGCGCCTCCTCTCCGCCGGCTAGATTGGCGGGAATCGCGCCCATCTTCCAGAAGGCATCTGGAGCGGCGGGAAGCGGCTCCGGCGGAGCCGCCTGCTCCGCCGGGGCGCGATGTTTGGACTCGCCTCCGAGCATCCGCATGAACTCGTCCCGCGCGCAGCCGCGAAGCTGGAAGATGAGAAAAGGATCGCGGTCGAACTCCTCGCCAATGAGATAGTAAACCGCGGCTACGTGCTTGCACGGGTTCGACCAGTCCGGGCACGAGCAAGACGTCGTCAGGTCGCTGGTCCTTTCGGGGAACAGGGACACGCCCGCGTCGCGGAAGAGGCCTTCCACTTCGCGCGGCATTTCGCCGGCGAGCAGCTTCGCCTCGAACACGGCCTGGCTCGACACGACCTCGCACACCTTTTGCCAGCCGGTCGCGGGGAGCGCCTTCACGCCGATCGACACGCGGTACGGCGATGGCCGCGAGCCCTGCACCGCGGCTTTCACGGCGCCCTTGCCGATCTCGAGCGAGACCACCTGTCCGCTGCGCGCATAGCTCCGTCCGCGGGTCAGACGACCGCCGAGGTTGAAGCTTTCGAGCACCGCCACCCAGCGCTTGGCCCACCAAGTGGTTCCGAACCCGCCTCTTTGCGATTGCGCCTTGATGCCACCCTTGGCGGCCCGGGGCTTCGATACGGGGAAAGCGTCCCAAGTCCTCCAATACGCCATGTCAGTCTCCGATCGCGTCCGCGCGCAGGGCGAATAGTTCCCGCAACTGGGAGTTGGAAAGCTCGCCGAGCCACTGCTCGCCAGCGCCCACTACTCTTCCGGCCACGTCTTTCTTGCTGTCGATCATCGCGTCGATCTTCTCCTCCACGGTGCCCGAGCAGACGAATTTGTGGACCTGTACGTTCCGCTGCTGGCCGAGCCGGAACGCGCGGTCGGTGGCCTGATCCTCCACCGCGGGATTCCACCAGCGGTCGAAGTGAAAGACATGGTTCGCCGCCGTGAGATTGAGTCCCGTGCCGCCTGCTTTCAACGAAAGCACGAACACGCGGGGGCCGGCGTCTTGCGCGAACTCCTGGATCATCTCCTCGCGCCGGTTTCTCGGCGTGCCGCCGTGCAGATACAGCAGCGGGATGCCGAGCATCTCGCGGATGTACGACCGCAGGATCTCGCCCATTCCGGTGAACTGCGTGAAGATGAGCGACCGCCCGCCGGTTCGAAACACCTCTTCGAGCAGCTCCTCCAACCGCGACAGCTTTCCGCTTCTTCCGTCGATCCGCGAGTTGTCGCCCAGGAACTGCGCCGGATGGTTGCAGACCTGCTTCAGCTTGGTGAGGGTGGCGAGCACCAGACCCTTGCGTTGGATGCCTTCTGCTCCTTCGATCGCCGCCCGTGCCTCGCTCACCACAGCCTCGTAGAGCGACGCCTGCTCGCGGGTCAGATTGCAAAAGACCTTGGTCTCGATCTTGTCCGGCCGGTCGGTCATGACGCTCTTGTCGGTCTTCAGCCGCCGCAGGATGAACGGTCCGGTGATGCGGCGCAACAAGGCTGCTTTCTCGGCGTCGCCGTGGATCTGGATCGGCCGGAAGAAGTTCTTCGTGAAAGCGGTTTGTCCACCGAGCAAACCCGGATTCAGAAACTCCATCAGGCTCCATAGGTCGCCGACATTGTTTTCCACCGGCGTTCCCGTCAGGGCGATGCGGTAGCCGGCTTGAATGGATCGAGCCGCCTTCGCCTGAAGCGTCGCCGCGTTCTTGATGTTCTGCGCTTCATCGAGGATCAGGCCGGCCCAGTCGAGCTTGGCGAAGGACTCCGCGTCGCGATGCAGCAGGGCGTAGCTGGTGAGGACGATCGCCTGCTTGCTCGCCGTCTTCGCGAACTCGGAGGACTTGCCGCGAGAGACCCCGTGGTGAATGACCACCGGCAATTCCGGAGTGAACCGGGCCGCCTCGCGCTCCCAGTTGCCGAGCACCGATGTCGGGCATACCAGCAGCGCGGGGCGCGTCTCGCCTTCTTCGCGCCGTTGTTGCACGAGCGCCAGCGTCTGCAGGGTCTTGCCGAGTCCCATATCGTCGGCGAGACAGGCTCCGAGTCCGGTTTCCTCGAGGAACGCAAGCCAGGAGTAGCCGCGTACCTGATAGGGCCGCAGGACGGCCCGCAGTCCCGCGGGTGGAGCCAACAGGTCCACTTGGCGCCGGCCCTCGAGACGGGCGAGCAGATCGCCGAGCCAGCCCTCCGCTTCGACGCCTTCCACCTCGAACGGCCCCACGCCGGCCGCGGCGCCGATCGACATGGTCATCAACTCCCGAACCGTGGCCTTGGCTTTCCCCTTCTTGCCCAGGAACTCGATCGCCTCGCGAATCGCGTCCGCGTCCACCTCCACCCACTGGCCGCGCAGGTTCACCAGCGGCGTCTTCAGTTTCGCGAGAGCGGCCAGTTCCTCGCGTGTGATCGCGGCCCCGCCGAGCGCGAGCTGCCAGTCGAACTCGACGATCGTGCCGAGGCCGAGCTTGGCTCCGGCGGCCATCTTCGGACCCTTCGCGATGGCCTTCGCCTTCAACCGGGCGGCCGTTCCGCCGTGCGTCCACCACGCCGGGAGCATGACGCCGAATCCCGCCGCCTCGAGCGCGGGCGCGGTAATTCGCAGGAACTCGTGCGCGCCCACGGCGTCGAAGCGGCACTGGTCCGGATGCTTGGAGGCGAGCGTGGCCTCCACGCACGGCGCCACCGCCGCGGCGCGTCCCAGGGAGGCGAGCAGGTGCTCGCGGGCGGCTCCCGCGTCCCGCGCCAGAGCCGACTTCTCCGTCTTGCCCGGCTGCCAGACCTTTGCCGCCGGCAGCAAGAGGCTGGGGTCCTTGGACGACTGGAGCAGGTACTTCGCGCTCCAGGGCTGGTCCGGTTGCGCGGGCTCGTCGAGCCGGAAGCAGAGCCGGAACGGCGCCCGGGCCGCCACCTGTACCGGCCGGGACCACTGCTCCACGGCCTGCGCGAGCGCCGCTCCCTCGTCGTCCGGGATCGCGGCGGAGGGCCCGCTCAGAGCGGCCATCCAGCGATCGTGAGAACTCTGTATCGAAGAAGAGAAGGGCGGGGCCGCCGATCTCACGATCTCGTCCACGACGAACGCGCAGAACCCTTCCAGCACCGTCCCGGCGGAATTCTGGGGCTCCTCGGCGCTTTCGTCGAACGACAGCGCGCGCGCCGCCGGAGGCATTGCGTCGGCGAGCGCGTGCATCCGCCCGGCGTCGGCGCCGAGCGCCACCGGGACCCAGCGTGCGCGGAATCCGTCCGCTTCCCGTGCCACCGAAGGAAGAAACCGCCCCCGCGCGGCGAGCCCGGCCGCGAACGGCATCGCCGAAACCCAGTAGGCGAGATCGGCGCCGATGTGGATGCCGGGCGCGATCATTCGCCGGTCGCGGCAGAACGCGAGCAGATCCAGCGCGGCGGCGGCTTGCAAAGGCATTGCCGTCACGACATGCGGCGCGAGATAGCAGTCGCCTTCGGTCTTTTCCTCGCCGAACAGCGCGGTGGATGGCGCGGGAGCCTCGCCGGCGGTCGGCAGCCAGGCGATCGCCTCCGCGGTGTCTTTGGCGGTGCGCTTCAGTCCGGCCTCTCGTAGCGCGTTCACGATGGCGCTTGGTCCACCGTCTGGCTCGGCCCACACCGTCAGCGATCGATCCGTGAACGCGGCGTGAAGGGAAATCACGCCAGTTCGAACCCGTGCAGCTTGCGATGCGGAGCGCCGTCGAACACCTGCGTCGACTTGAACAGTTCGTGGCGGCCGTCTTCGGCCTCGGGCCGCGCCAACGCGAGGATCTCCTTCTTCTCCGCGTCCGTCAGGGGCTTGAAGCCGCGGGCGATCTTCAGGTCGCCCTCGATCTGATCCATCGTCATGTAGCCCCGCACCAGCACGCTGATTGGCAGGCTCAGCGCGAAACGCACGCACTGCTCCGCGGTGATGGCGGTTTTGGAGGGAATCCGCGCCTGGACCTGGCCTCCGCCGAGGCTCTTCATGCCGATCACCCCCGTTCCTTTCTTCAGGCACAGGGGAACGGCCTCGTTCTGGAAGCTGCGGTAGAAGGCGTCCATGACGTTGATGGGCATCTGCGCGCCGGCCCACGGGAATGGCTTGTTCAGCATCTTGACGTGGATCCGCGGGTCCTTGTGGCCGGTGAATCCGATGTAGCGGACCTTGCCCGCCTTCACGGCTTCCCGGGCGAACTTCAGACCACCCTTCTCGAACACCCAGTCCGGATCGTTGTCGTAGTTCATCTCGTGGAACTGCCACAGGTCGATCCGGCCGGTCTTCAGCCGGCGGAGGCTGTCCTCCAAACACTTCCTGCTGCCTTCGTAGTCCGGGGCGCAATTCTTCGTCATGAGGAAAACGCGGTTTCGGTGTCCGCCTTCCAGGCCGAGCCCCATCATCTCTTCGCCCCAGCCGTCGTGATAATCCCAGGCGTTGTCGAAGAAAGTCATGCCGCCGTCGATGGCGGCGTGCATCATGCGGATCGCTTCCTTTCGGTCCTTCTGGCCCACGCGCCCCACGTGAGCTCCGCCGAGACCGAGGATCGATACCTGTTCGCCCGTGCGGCCGAGCGCGCGAGTGGGTAGTCCGTTGGCGGAATCGCGCTGAGCGGGCGCGGGGAGCGTGAAGGCCGCCATGGCCGCGGTCTGCAGCACATCGCGGCGGGAGGGCGAATGCATAGGGGAATTGTAGCCTAGCGTGTCCGCGCCGCGGCCTGGGAAGGCGCTACGGTCCCGCGAGCGGCAATCGGAGCTTCGCCTCGCAGCCCGGGCGATTCTCGCGGTTCGACAAGTCGAGCGATCCCCCATGCGCCTCGGCGATTTGCCGGGCGAGCACCAGCCCGATCCCCGATCCGCCCGGCTTGGTGGTGAAGAAGGGCACGAACAGGTTCGCCGTGTTCGCCAGACCGTGACCCTCGTCGCGCACCGCGATCTCCAACCAGGATCCAATCACGCGCCAGGACACCGACACTCCGCCGCCCGTGGCGGCCGAAGCTTCGACGGCGTTGCGGATCAGGTTGATCAGCGCCTGATCGATCTGATCGCCGTCCGCCCGAATCGTGGCCGCCGGCCCGCCCTCCATGTTCACCGCGGCTCGAGTTTCGAGCATCGCGCTCCGCTTGACGAGCGCGCCGGCATCGACGAGCGACAACCGCGGTGGCGGCAGCCTGGCGAGGGTGGTGTACGCGTCGAGGAACCTGGTCAGCGACTCGCTGCGGCCGGCGATCACGTTCAGGCCGCTCAGCGTGTCTTCCTTCCAGTCCTCCGCCAGCGGATCGCGCTCGATCAGCCGCGCCAGGCTTCCGGCGATCGAGCGGATCGGCGCGAGCGAGTTGTTGAACTCGTGCCCGAGCACGCGCACCAGCCGCTTCCACGCCTGCAGTTCTTCCTCGCGCAAGGCGCGCGTCAGGTCCTCGATCGCCAGCAAGCGATGCGCGCGTCCCCGCTCGCGGAAAGCGATTACGCGGATGCCCCAGCGGCCCGATCCCGCGGGGAACGCTCGTTGCTGGACGTGTCCGGCGTTGCTTTCCAGGCATTCGCCCAAGCCCAGCGCGGCCGCGTTGCGTCCCAGCAAATCCTTGGATGGCGCCGCGAGCAACTCCTCTGCCGCGCGATTCACGAGCAGGAGCGTATCGTCTCCGTCGAAAGTGAACAGCGCGACATCGACCTCGGTCATCACCGCGCGCAGCAGCGCGGTGGCCTCCACCGCTCCGAGACGCTGATCGTGCAGCGTCTGGCTGAGCGTGTTGGCTTCCCGAAAGGCGCCGTCCAGCGCGTCGCCAGGCTTGGCGCCGCGAACGCGAATCGAGAAGTCGCCTTCGTTGAGGGCGGCCAATAGATTCGACAGAGTCTGCAAGGGACGGGCCGCGCGATCGCGAGCCGCCATCGCAAATCCAACCCAACATCCGCCCAGCAGCGCGGAGAGGGTCCACCGCGTCCGCCCGGAGAAATCGCCGGTCCAGAGCATATACAGCGCGGCGGCGGTGGCGGGCGCCGCGGCCGCGAGGGTGAGCAATCCGATGCGCGATTCGAATCCGATGCGCGGCGGCCGCGGCTCCCCGCCGTTCATCAGAGTCCGTAGCTCTGAATGCGCCGGTAGAGCGCGCTGCGGCTCAATCCCAGGGCGGATGCGGCCTTGCTCACGTTGCCCTGGTGGCGCGCCAGCGCCTTGCGAATCAAGAATGCCTCCACTTCCTCCACGGTCATGTCCTCGAGACGGTTGCCCGATTCGCGCGCGGGCTTCAAGCCGAGATCGCCCGGGCGAATCCGGTCTTCGCCCGCCATCAATACGGCGCGTTCCACGGCGTGATCCAGCTCGCGAACGTTGCCCGGCCAGGAGTGGCTCATCAGCGATTGCATCGCGGCGGCATCGAAGCCTTGCAGCGTCTTTCGGTACTTTTCGGCGTGCAGACCGAGGAAGTGCGTGGCCAGTCCGGGGATGTCTTCCCGGCGGTCGCGCAGCGGCGGAATGTGGATCTCCACGGTGTTCAGACGAAACAGGAGATCCTCGCGAAACCGGCCCGCGGCCGCCTCGGCGGGTAGATCGGCGTTGGTGGCCGACACGATGCGGACGTTGGCGCGCCGCGACCGCGACGAGCCGACCCGCTCGAACTCGCCCGTCTCGAGCACGCGCAGCAAACGCGTCTGCTGGCTGAGCGGCACATTGGCGATCTCGTCGAGGAACAGCGTTCCGCCGTCGGCCATTT
>SYLY01000301.1 GCA_005808475.1 Acidobacteriota bacterium | reverse complement strand
GTTCCTGCTGTGGTTCGGGCTGGGAATCTGGTCCAAGGTGGCGCTCGGCGTCACGGTCGTGTTATTCATCGTCTTCTTCAATACGTATCGGGGCGTACGCGACGCCGACCCGGTGCTGCTGAACAACGCGCGGATGTTGGGCGCCACCGAACGGCAACTGATCCGCCACGTATTGATCCCGAGCGCGCTCACGTGGATCTTCTCGAGTCTGCACGTGGGCATCGGATTCGCGATCATCTCCGTCGTGGTGGGCGAGTACCTCGGCTCGTCACGCGGAATCGGCTACGTGATCGCGCAAGCCGAGGGCGTGTTCGACACCACCGGAGTGTTCGCCGGAATGACGGTGCTGGCGGCCGTGGTGCTGGTGGTGGGCGCGGGCGTCGACCGGCTGGAACGCTGGCTGCTTCGCTGGAAACCCGGCGCCGGGGGCCGCGACGCGGTCGCGGGAAGCTAGATTCCGTCGAGCGACAACAGCCCCGCCGCAGTCCCTGCACGATCGCCTGCGCGCGATTCTCCGCCTCCAACTTCGCCAACACGCGCGAGACGTGCGACTTCACGGTCTCCTCCGAAATCGCCAGCGCCTCCGCCACCGCCACCGCGCGGCTACAGCTCCTCTCGCGGCATCGTGGCGTGAGCAAGCGATCCGGCGGCGGACGGATCCACGAAGGTCCCCCCCAGCCGCCACCGCGCGCACCGCCGCCAGCAGCGTCTCCGGCTCGGCGTCCTTGCGAACGTAGCCGGAAGCGCCGGCCCGCGGCGCCGGCGCCAACCTCGCCTCATCCGTCGGATCGAGAGCGTCAATCCGCCGGCTCCACCCTCGAGCCGGATGGAAATGCCGCGACAGAAGGCCGAGCAACTGGGGTACGGGGCCCGCCGGGCCGCGCACCAAGAGGATTGCTCCGCCCGCGAAAAGCAGCATCGCGTGGATCGACAGGACTTGGCTCAGCGGAGGCGTCTCTTTTCTCATGGCCCAGCGTAACGGAAGGCGCTAAGATGCGGCAATGATCGTGCGGCGAGGATTGCAACTCCGGAAGGTGCTCCCCTACGTGTGGAAGGAACTGCTGCTTACCGCGGCGTTGTCGGCCGCATCGCTGCTCGCGCCTTGGATGACGCTGCCATTCGGTCCGCTGGGAGTGCTCGGGACGGCGCTGGCGATCTTTCTCGGATTCCGCGGCAACACGGGGTACGCGCGATGGTGGGAGGCGCGCACGTTGTGGGGCAACGTGGCGAACAACAGCCGCGCGCTAGCGCGGATCGTCATCACTGCGGTGGACAACGCGTGCCGCGCCGGCAAGGCCGAGCCGGACCGGGCGAAAAGCATCGCTCGCGAAGTAGTCTACCGCCAGATCGCTTTCGCCCACGCGTTGCGGCTGCATCTCCGCGGGCCGGCCGGCCTGAGCCTGCCGCTTCCGCTACTGGCGCCCTCCGAGCACGACCGCCTGGCCACGAGCCAAAACCGCCCGAACATGATCCTCCAGACGCAGGCCGCCCGGTTGAAGGACGCGGCGCGGGAGGACCTGCTGGGCACGTTCGACCCGATCGCGCTAGAGCGAAATCTGGCCGCGCTGCAGGATTGGCTCGGCGCGTGCGAGCGCATCAAGAACACCCCGGTTCCGGCTCAGTACGCCTACTTCACGCGCGTGTTCGTGTGGCTGTTCCTCGCCCTGTTGCCGCCGTCGCTGGCGAGCCTGTTTCCCGAAGGCTCCCGATGGATCGCGCCGCCGCTGGCGCTGCTCCTGGCGTTCGTCTACGGCGTGGCCGGGAAAGTCGGCGAGGTGTGCGACGACCCGTTCGAGAGCGGTCCGCACGACGTGCCGCTGTCCGCTCTGTGCGCCGTCATCGAGCGCGACCTCCGCGAGCAACTGGGCGAGGAGAACCTGCCGGCTCCTCCGGCGCCGGTGGACGGATACCTGGATTGATACTTGCGCCGCGGCCGGCGACCTTATATGATGCTGAGACGGGAATAGTTTCCAGTGGGAGGTGGCCATGCGCGCCATTACATTTGCTTTGATCGCACTCGCGGGGACCGCGGCGTCCTGGGCTCAGGTGTTGCCGGTGGGCACCGTGGACGGCACCGTCCGGGACTCGACGGGCGGCACATTGCCCGATATCAAGGTTACCTTGCGTAATGTCGAGACCGGCATCGCGCGCGATGCCTCGACGAACGACGCCGGCTACTTCTTCTTTCCGTTGGTGAACCCGGGCCGCTATGAAGCCGCCGTGGAAAAGACCGGCTTCAAGAAGGGTCTGCAGGAAGTGATCGTCCGCACCGGCATCCGCTCCACCGCGGACTTCACCTTGCAACTCGGCCAAGTCAGCGACTCCGTGCAAGTCACCGGAGAAGCGCCGCTGCTGGAAACGTCCACCGCCTCGGTCAGCCGCAACGTGACGCAGAAGGTGGTCACCGACATGCCGCTGCTGGCGCGCAACGTGCTCATGCTGATCAATCTGGCGCCAGGCATCACGAACAACGCCCCCACCGGAGGCAGCAACGGCCTGATCGACATCGACAGCGTGTCCTACACATCGGCTTCCGGCGCCAACAACCGCACCAACGAATTCCTGATGGACGGCATTCCGAACAACGTCTCCGACCGCGTCGCCTACATCCCCAGCGTGGATGACGTGGAAGAGTTCACGGTGTCCACCAACGCGCTCGACGCCGAATACGGCCACGGCGGCGGCATGTACGTCAACGTCGTGACCAAGGGCGGCACCAACCAGATCCACGGCAACGTGTACGAGTTTCTGCGCAACGACAAGCTGAACGCGAACAGCTTCTTCTCCAACAAGGCCGGCGCCAAGCGGCCCGTGTTCCGCTTCAACCAGTTCGGACTGACCGCCGGCGGCCCGATCGTCAAGAACAAAATTTTCTGGTTCTTCAACTTCGAGGGGCTACGCCAGCGTACGCCGCGCCAGTACCGCTTCACCGTCCCCACCGCGCTGCAGCGCCAGGGCGACTTCTCCCAGACCTTCGCCCGCCGCAACGCAGCCGATAACGAAGGCGTCCTGTTCCAGATCGCCGATCCGCTCACCACCACCCCGGCCGGCGCGCGAATGTTGTTCCCCGGCAACCGTATCCCGGCGAACCGCATCAACCGCATCGCCACCAATGTCCTCTCGCGTTATCCAACCTCCAACCTGCCGGGCGACCCCGTCAATCTCGCCAACAACTACTTCACCGAAGTGCCCGCGCCGTACGGTGGAGAGAACTACTCATTGCGCATCGATCCCAACATTCGGAAACACCGCCTGTTCGCGCGCTGGTCGCAGAACCAGGGTTTCCCCGGAACGCCCACGCCGTGGGATATCGGGGAAGGCGTCGGCGCGCTGGAAGGCAACAATCGCGCCCAGACCTCCATCGGCGTCAGCGACGTGTACACAGTAAACCCGACCATGGTGGTCACCGCGCAGTCCGGGTTCACGCGTTGGACCCAGCAGGGCACGCACCCGAAATTCGACCAGACCCAATTGGGGTTCTCGTCCTCGCTGGTGGGCCAGATGCAGCAGGATATCTTCCCGCGGTTCAACGTCGCCGACATCTACTACATCGGCGCGTCCGAAGGCCGCTGGTTCGAACACACCAACACGTTCTCGTTCAACCTCGGCGTCACCAAGAACCAGGGCGCGCACAACATGAAGTTCGGCTTCCAGAGCCAGGTGAAGCAGAACAACTCCCAAGGCGCGGCGCGGCCCGGCGGCGAATACAACTTCGACCGCGGCTTCACGCAGCCGGGCGCGTTCACGCCGGGCGTGAACTTCGGGAACGGCATCGCCAGCTTCCTCCTCGGAAACGCCAGTTCCGGACTGCTCAACCTCCGCGCCGCTACCGCGCCGCAGTCTCCGTTCTACGGCTTGTATTTCCAGGACGACTACAAGATCACTCCTAAGCTGACCCTGAATCTCGGCTTCCGCTACGACGTGATGCTCGGCATCACCGAGCGATATAACCAGAACAACCTCGGCTTCGACCTGAAGACGTCGAATCCGATCGAAGCCGCCGCCAAGACGGCCTATACGGCGAATCCGATCCCCGAACTCGCGGCCTCCAACTTCTCCGCCCGCGGCGGCCTCTTCTTCGCCACCAAGGACAACCGGCGCAACGTGATCGCCGATAAGACCAACTTCCAGCCGCGCATCGGCGTGGCCTACCGTCTGTTCCCCAAGACCGTGCTCCGGACCGGTTTCGGCATCTTCTATTCGGGCTGGTGGCAGCCCTTCGTCAACGCCACGGGATTCTCGGCGCAAACCGACATGGTCTCCACGCTGGACGGCGGATTGACGCCCGCCGATACATTGGGGAATCCCTTTCCGAACGGCTTGGTGCAACCGACCGGCGCGTCCCTCGGCCTGCGCACCCTGTTGGGCCAGACGCTGTCGCCCTACGACTATGACCGGAAGAACATCCGCAACGACCGCTGGAGCTTCGGCTTCCAGCATGAGTTGATCCGCGACCTCCAAGTGGAGCTCAACTACGTGGGACAGCGCGCCCCGAACCTGATCGCCAGCACTTCGGCCGGCGACGCCGGAAAGGTGATCAACGCCGGCTGGAACGGCTCCGGCGGCACGTTCGACCAGCGCTTCTACGGCCTGGGCGCCCGCCTGAACGCGCGCGTCCCAAATCCGTTCCTGGGCCTGATCCCCGCGCCGAGCGCGTTGGCCGGAACCACGGTGACCGTGGCGCAGTTGCTGAACCCGTATCCGTCGTTCGGCAACATCAACTTGAATCGCAGCCCCGGCGGCACGAGCAATTATCACTCGCTGCAGTTGAGCGGCCAGAAGCGCTTCTCCGGCGGGTTGAACGTGCAGTTCGCCTACACCTTCTCCAAGCAGCTCGAAACGCTGCGCTACATCGAGGCGAGCGATCCGGCTCCGTCGAAGATGACCGGCCAGTTCGACAACCCGCACCGCTTCTCCACCGGCATCATCTACGAACTGCCGTTCGGAAAGGGCAAGATGGCCACCGGCCTCGCGCCGGTGAACAAGATCATCGGCGGATGGCAATGGAGCGCGATGTACATCTACCAGACGGGACAGGCGGTATCGTTGCCGGCGGCGGTGGCGACCGGGGTGAGCCCCAAGATCGACAACCCGACGATCGACGGCTGGTTCAACGGCGCCTCCCTGGCCGTGCTGCCCGCGTTCTCCGCCCGGCGAAATCCATACTTCTGGACCGGAATCCGTGTTCCGGCGATCAACAACTGGGACATGGGCTTCATCAAGAACACCATGGTCTACAAGGAACGGTTCAAGCTGCAGTTCCGATGCGAGATGATCAACGCGTTCAACCGGGTGTGGTTCGGCGGTCTGAACACGGCCATCACGTCGGCGACGTATACGCAGTTGTTGGGACAGTCGAATCAGCCGAGGAATGTCCAGCTCGGGTTGAAGCTGAGCTTCTGACGATCCACCCGGGCGGGCCTGCTCGTTGAAGCCGGCCCCCCGGGATTCGAATCGGCCCACCGTTCGGGTATCATGAGTAACTACCCGCCAGGAGGGAGTGCATGACGGGCCGGATGCTGCGCCATTATCGCGCCGATCAGAAGATCGGCGAAGGCGGGATGGGTGTCGTCTATAAAGGCTGGGACACGCATCTCGACCGGCCAGTGGCGATCAAGGTCCTCTCCGCCGATGCGGTTTCCAATCCCGACCGCAAGCGGCGCTTCATCCAGGAGGCCAAGTCCGCTTCGGCGCTGAACCATCCCAACATCATCACGGTCTACGACGTGGACTCGGTGGACGGCGTCGACTTCATCGTCATGGAGTTCGTCGATGGCGACACGCTCGACCGGCACATCGGCCGCACCGGGCTGAAGTTCAACGTCGCGCTGCGCTACGCGGCGCAAATCGCCGGCGCGCTCACGAGGGCCCACGGTTCGAACATCGTGCATCGCGACCTGAAGCCCGCCAACGTCATGGTCGACCGGCATGGGCTTGTCAAGGTCCTCGACTTCGGCTTGGCCAAGCTCACCGAACCGCGCGCGCCCACCGAGCAGGAGAGCACACTCACCGATGGCGGCGGGACCGCCGAGGGCACGGTCATCGGAACCGCCGCCTACATGTCGCCCGAGCAGGCCGAAGGCAAACCGGTGGACGCGCGAAGCGACATCTTTTCCTTCGGCACGCTGCTCTACGAGACCTTGACCGGAGCCAAGCCGTTCCGGGGCGAGACGCGGATGTCAACCATCTCCGCAATCCTCACGCGCACGCCCGATCCCGTTTCGTCGAAGGCGCCGGGCTTGCCCGCCGAGATCGAGCGGATCGTGATGCGTTGCCTGCGCAAGGATCCCGCGCGCCGCTTCCAAGCCATGGAGGAGGTAAAGCTAGCGCTCGACGAACTACGCGAACAATCCGATAGCGGGCAGCTCCCGGCATCCGTTCCGGCCGTTCCGGCGGCAGCCCCCGCGCCGAATAGCCGTTGGCGCTATACTGCCATCGCCGCGGGACTCGCCGCTGTCTCGGGCGCCGCGGCCTGGGTGTTCCACCACCGGACGTCGGGTCCCGCTCCCGCCGCCCCGTTGTCGTTCACCCGCGTCACGGCGGACTCCGGCCTGACCACCGATCCCGCGCTCTCGCCCGATGGGAAGCTGCTCGCGTATGCTTCGGACCGCGCAACGGGCGAGGATCTCGACATCTGGGTACAGCACCTGGGTAGCGGCGATCCGGTGCGATTGACGAACTGGCCGGCTTCGGAGTCCGAGCCCGATTTCTCGCCGGATGGCGCGCGGCTTGCTTTCCGTTCGACTCGGGATGGCGGCGGGATCTATGTCGTGCCGGTGCTCGGCGGCGAGCCGCGTTTGGTGGTCCGCAACGGCTTGCGTCCACGGTTTTCGCCCGACGGGAACTCGATCGCCTACTGGATGGGCGCGGTGGGAAGCGCGGCGGGCACCACGGACCGGCAGGTGTTTGTCGTTCCCGCAACTGGTGGCTCACCGAAACGCGTTGGCGGGAGCCTGCGGGACATCGGCCTTCCCGTCTGGATGAAGGATGGGAAGCGCCTTCTCGTCACGGGCGGAAATCCCAGGCGGGATTCGTGGCTCGCGCCGCTGGATGGCGGAGAACCGCGGGCCACAGGCATCTTCCCCGCGTTGCGCGGAGCGAGACTCTCCGGCAACCCGTGGAGCGTGTCCGAGTCCGGGGAATGGGTGCTTTTCTCCTCCGGAGGAAGCCGAACGGGACTTGGCGATTATGGCGCGACGAACCTCTGGAGGATCCGCCTGAACACCGCCGGCGAGGCGGTGGGTCCTCCCGAACGAATCACTTCCGGCACGGCGATCGAAGGTAAGCCGGCAACCGCGGCGGGTGGACTAGTGGCGATGTCGAGCGAGGTGTTTTCCGCGAATCTGTGGTGGCTCCCCATGGATACCGATCGCGGATTGGTGAAAGGCGAGATGACGCAGGTTACTACCGGAACCGCGGTGAACGAAAGGCCCGGAATTTCCGTCGATGGGAAGCGGCTGGTCTTCGTCTCGAACCGGACGGGGAACGGCGAGATCTGGTTCCGCGATCTCGAGTCGGGCAAGGAACGTGCCCTGACTTCAACCCCGCAGTCCGAATACTGGCCCTCCATCTCGTCGGACGGAACACGCGTCTACTACTCGGACCGCTCGAACACCGGGGCGGCGATGTATTTTCAGGAGTTGGCTGGCGGTGGCCCCGCGCCAGCGGGCAAACTCGGGTCTGCCTTGTCGATTTCACCGGACGGCCGTTACGGCCTACACGGAGGCGGATCCGCGGGGAGCCTGCTGTCCGTGAAGCTTCCCACGCTCGAAGAACAGACGGTCGCGAGCCATCCCACGCTGCAACTGCTTTCCCCGCGTTTCTCCCACGACGGCAAGTGGATCGCGATGCACGTTCGCAACACCGAGTTTACCCGGCGGATCTGGGCGTTCCCCTTCTATCCGGACCGCGAAACCAAGCAGTCCGAGTGGGTCCCAATCACGGACGGTGCGCAACTCGACCGCAATCCGGAATGGTCGCCGGACGGCAAGACGATCTACTTCCTGGCCGACCGCGATGGCTTCCGGGGCATCTACGGCCAGCGGGTCGATGGCGCGACCAAACGCCCGACGGGCCCCCAGTTCGAAGTGAAGACGTTCCGCGGCGCCCGCCGGTCGATGATGAACTTCTCGAACACGGGCGCTACGAGCCCGGCGGTCGCCCGCGGCAAGATGGTCTTCGCGCTGGGCGAATTGTCGGCCAACATCTGGATTGCCCGGATCCCGTAAGGACTGCGTGTCCGGAGATCGACAACTGGGATTCCCGCCTTCGCCAGGCGAGAGGCGAAACTCGACCGCGGACCCTACGCGCCCCGGATCGCCAGGATCACCGCGATCCCATAAACCAACTGCGCGCCCAGAAGCACCGCCCCCACCTTCCGCTCCTTGTGGATCTTGAACCACAGATAAATTCCGGTCAGGCTGAGCGGAATCAGGATCACCGAGATCGCACCCACCAACGCGCCGGCGAATTGGTAGGGCCACCACTCGTGCCATAACCCATGTACGTGGTGGACCTGATTCAACACGCCCGGAAACGTCGCGACGCTGGTCCGCACGCGAGCCTCCCCCGTCTCGTTCACATACGTCACGTCGTGGATCGCCCCCGGCCGGTTGATCCGCAGCCGCGCTCCCTCGTCCGTCACGCTCGACTGCATGATCTGGCCGGTCATCCCGTATCGATCCATCAACTCCCGCGCCGTCGCGCGAGGGTTGCCGGCGAACTGCGTCCCCAGCGGGATCGTACGCTCCTCGATGGCCGGCTTCAAGTCAAACCACGAGTTATGCGACATCTGCATCGCGCTCCAGCCGTACATGAACAAGTACGCGCTCGAGAACAGCCCGAATGCCAGGTGAGCCGACCGAAGGAACCGGTGCATCAGAAGATCCTCCCCGCCGCCAGGATCAAAACCAGCGCCGCCGCGCCGGCCGCGAAACTCAGCAGCCCCAGCTTGTGACCCGGGCGCGACGACAGCCACAGAAAGATGCCGCTCACCACCATCAGCATCAGACACCACATCGCGAACTCGTTGTAGTACTTCCACAGCTTCATCCGAATATCGCCGGACGGGTTGCGCATCGTGACTTCGTGCAGGTTCCCCAGCAACCGGCCGAACGGCTGCCGCGTGGCCTCGACGCGGACGCGACTCTCGCTTTCGAGCAACGTCACGCGCACCAGCCCGTTCGGCGGATACAAGTTGAACTGGAGGTTGTTTCCATCGTCCCTCCGGATCTGCCCGGGCGGACCGGTGAGCGGCACGGCGAGCTTCGCCGCGGCCGCGCGCGCCACTTCGGCGTCGGACCCGGATGCCGGCGCGGAAAACGCTTCGTACCTCGTGATTACCGGCGCCTTCTCCCGCTCCGCCGGCCTCGTGTACGTGGTCGCCTCGATCCCGGTCACGGCGTAGACGAACAACGCGGTGCAGCAGAGCAGCCCCAGGTACATGTGGATTCGGCGAATCAACGGTCGCATGGCTTATGAGGGTATCACGGCCGGCGAGGCTCCTCGATGTCGTGGTACCGGCCCGCCGCCAATCCGGCAACTCGCTGAACCAGGCCCGAAGGCCATCGAATCTCGAGCTCGCCCGAAGCGCCGGAACCGAGGCCGAACAACGCACGCCTGTCGTGCGAAGCGAGAAAGCTACCGCCGCCCGCGATCCAGCGGGTCAACCGGCGCGCGCCCACTTGCAGTGTCAGCCTGGCGCCAATGGCGTCGCGGTTCGACGCGGTCCCCCGGAGCCGCACGCCCAGCCAGCGGTCCCCCGCTCCCTGGTTGCGCAAGACGACCGGGGGACCGTTGAGCGAGACGAACGCCGCGTCGATCCAGCCGTCGTTGTCGAGGTCGCCCGACGCCATCCCCCGGCCGAGATAGCCGGTCCGGAAAACCGGCCCCCCATCGGCCTTCGTGAAACGGCCGCGCCCGTCGTTGGCGAGCAGCAGCGGCGGCTCGCGGTAGCTCACCGACGCGTTGGAGCGCGCGATCATCTCCTGCAGATGACCGTTCACGATCAATAGATCGAGATCGCCGTCGTTGTCGTAATCCAGCATGCGCACGCCCCATCCGACATACGGCCGCGTCAAGGCCGCCAATCCGGAAGAGGCGGTGGTTTCGCGAAACGGCAAGCGGCCGGGGTTGAGATAGAGCGCATGGAACTCGCCGTCGAAATTGGTGACCACGAAATCCGGCGAGCCGTCGCCGTCGATGTCGCCCGCGTCCACGCCCATCCCGGCGCGCGCGATGCCATCGGCGTTATACGCGGTCTCCGCTTCCATCGCGACGTCCTCGAACGTCCCGCCGCGATTGCGCAACAGCAGATTGGGCGACGCGTCGCGCGCGACGAACAGGTCCTGCTTCCCATCGCCGTCGTAGTCGATCGCCACCACGCCCAGCGCGCGTCCCGGGTGCGCGGCGACGCCCGAGGCCACGCTGACATCGGCGAACCTGCCGCCGCCTTCGTTCCGGTAGAGCCGCGACGGCCGCCCGCGATACGCGGTCTGCGCGCAGTAGGTCGGCTTCCCCTCGAACTCGCATCGAAGCGCCGAGTCGAACGAGAACTCGGCGTAGTTGGCGATGAAGAGGTCGAGCAGACCGTCGTTATCGTAGTCGAACCAGGCGGCGGAAGAGCCCCACTCGCCTTGATTGGCCACGCCCGCCTGCCGCGTGACCTCGGTGAACTTGCCGCCGTCGTTGCGGTAGAGCGCGCTGGATGGGTAGCCGGTGATGTAGAGGTCGGTGTCGCCGTCGTTGTCGAAGTCGGCGGCCGCCGCGCCCATCCCGAAAAAAAAGGCGGCGCCCAGGCCGGATCGCGCGGTGACATCCTCGAACCGCTGCTTCCCCGTATTCCTGTAGAGAGCGTGGCGAACCGGCTGCTTCGAGCGGCCCCGCGGAGTTTCGCCGCCGTTCACGAAGAACAGGTCCTGCAGTCCGTCGTTGTCGAAATCGAGGAACGCCACGCCGCCGGTGGTCGACTCGACCAGGAAGCGGTCGGGCGATTCTCCGTTGAAGTGCTTCCAGCCGATGCCCGCCACCGCCGCGATATCGCGGAAAGGGGGCTCGCCGGAGGGCAACGCGAGAGCGGCCGCGATAAGGACCAGCTTCACGGCTGGCCGCTCGCGGTTTCCTCGGCCCGCTTCCGGGCGCGAAACAGCTCGAGATGCTTCTCCGCCGCCGCGGTTTGACCTAGTCTCCGCAAGGCCCGCGCCTTGGCCCAGTGCAACCGCGAATCGTCGAGCCCGTTCCGCCCGGCCGCGTCGAAGTGAGCCGCCGCCGAGACCGCGTCTTCCTGGGCGAGCGCCAGATTGCCGAGCTGATAGCTCGCCTCCGCGAGATTGGGATCGATCGCCAGCGCCGATTCGAGCATCTCCGCGGCGCGGGCGGCCGCGGCCGAGCCCGGTTCGGCGGATTTCGCGAGGAACACGCCGTAGGCCTGCCGGTGCGCCGGGTCCTTCTGGAAACGCGCGATGCCGGCCTCGAAAGCCGCCCGAGCCTCCTTGTCGAGCCCGGCGCCAGAGAGCGCGATTCCCAACCCCACGCTGGCCGCGCCCGACGACGGATTCAACTCGAGCGCCCGCCGGTACGCCGCGGCCGCGGAAACGTTCCGCTGATTTCGCGTTTCAAACAATCCGAGCATCTGATGCACCGGAGCGGAGGCCGGGAACCGCTTCGCCGCGTCGAGCGCCAGCGTCAGGCCGGCGCGATACCGGCGGGCGCGCGCCAATTCCGCCCCGTGTTCGAGCATCGCGTTCTCGAGTCTGGCACGGAAACCCGCGTTCGACGGATCGAGCCGCGCGGCCTCGGCGAACTCCGCGGCCGCCTCGCCGTGCTTCCCGAGCCGTTCGTGGACGCCGCCCAGCGCCGAACGGTACAGCGCGTTCCGGGGAGCCAGCCGCGCGGCTTCGCGAAGGTCCGCGATCGCGGCTTCGTGATTCCCAGCCGTCGCCGCGTCATAGGCCCGCCGCGCCAACGCGTTCGGATCGGCCTGGGCGAACGCAAGGAAAAGAGCCGCGATCACTTCGCCGTCCGGTACCGCTCCGCCGCGGCCTTCGACTTCTCGTCGTCGCCGGAGCGCCTGTACGCGATGCTGAGCTGATACCACGCCTCCTTCATTCCAGGCGCGGCGCGCACCGCCCGTTCCCAGTGCGCGATCGCCGCCGCGTGATCGCCGCCCGCCGCCTCCAGCTTACCGGTTTCGAACAACGCCTCGGCGTTCGCCGGCTCGATCCGCAGCGCCCGCTCGAACGCTTGCCGCGCCTCCTGGGGCCGCTGGAGTTTCAGCAGGTTCTTGCCTCGCTTCACCCAGGCCGGAGCTGCCTCCGGTTCCAATCGAAGCGACCGCGCATAGGCGGACTCGGCTCGCGCGAAGTCTCCGGTCGCGACATACACGTCGCCCAGCGATAGATGGAAGTCCGCCGCGCCGGGTTCGAGCTTCACCGCGGTCTCATAGGCGCGGACAGCCGCGTCGTTCTTGCCCGCCGCGTAGGCCGCCGCTCCCGACGCCGCGTGGATCTTCGCCGCTCCCGGGAACCGGGCTCGCGCCTTGTCGAGCAGCGCCAACGCCTCCGTGCCCGAATCGATCCGCAACAGCGTCAGCGCCAAGTCGTAAACCGTATCCGCGTCGTTCGGATCGAGCGCGACGGCGCGCCGCAGCGATTGCGCCGCGTCCCGCGGCCGCCCCAAGGCATTCAGCACCGACCCTCGCAACGCGTGCTCGTCCGGGCGCGACGCCGGATGCTTGTCGAGCAGCGCCAACGCGTCCACCGGCCGTTCGGCGGCGAGCAGCCCGAGCGCCAGATTGTAGACCGCGGCCGGCGCGCCGGGAGCCAGATCGTAGGCAGTACGAAAGTGCGCGACCGCCTCCACCGCCCTTCCCCGCGATTGCAGATGGATCGCGTATTCGGTGTGCGGCCCCGGATCGCCCGGGTGCGCGGCAATCGCGCGGAGGAGGTCCTGTTCGGATGGCGCCGCGCCGGCGATACCTACCGCGAGCAGCGCCACGATGGCGAGTCGGAACATCGCTCCGAGTATACCGTCGCGGACGGGCTGAGATACACTGTAGCAATCGATTTCGCGGTTCAGTAAGGAGTTTCAGCACATGAACATGGGGTCCGCGCGCGGGAACATCGGCGCACTTCTAATGCTAGCGGCCACCGCGGTGGCGCAAGTGCCCACCGCGGTGATCACGGGAATTGTCAAGGATTCGACGGGAGCGGTGGTGCCGAACGCCAAGGTGACCGCCGTCAACGCCGGCACGGGGCTGACCCGTGAAGCCATCACCGGCGACTCGGGCACGTACCGCATCGCCGCGCTGAACCCGGGGCCGTACCGGCTCGAGGCGGAAGCGTCCGGATTCAAGAAAGCGTCGGTGAGCGAGATCGTTCTGGAAGTCGGTCTGCAAGCTCGCGTGGACGTGGAGTTGCAAGTAGGCGACGTGACGCAGACCCTCGAAGTGACGGGCCGGCCTTCGATCGTCAATACCGAAAGCAATCTCATCGGCGGCGTGATCAATCAGGATCGCGTGGTAAGCCTGCCGTTGAACGGACGCAACTTCATGGAGCTGACGACCCTCACCGCGGGCATGGGCGAAGGCACCGGCTCGGCGGCGATCGTCAATAAGCGCGCCCCCACGGCCGCCGGCATGCCGCATCAGGACAACAACTACCAGCTCGACGGCGCCGACAACAAGGAAGCTTTCTTCAATAGCTGGAACCTCGGTCCGTCGGTGGACGCGATCCAGGAGTTCAGCATTCAGGTGGGCCAGTACTCGGCCGAGTTCGGGGCTGGCGGCGGCGCGGTGATCAACGTGGTCACCAAGTCGGGCTCCAATCAGTTCCACGGGACGCTGTGGGAGTTCATGCGCAACGACAAGTTCGATGCGCGCAACTTCTTTCTCACCCCCACGCAGAGGATCGCGCCATTGCGCCGGAATCAGTTCGGGGCGGCGGCCGGCGGGCCGATCCTGAAGAACAAGATGTTCATCTTCGGCAACTACGACGGGTCGCGGATCCGGCAGGGCGTCTTCCGCACCGCGATGGTCCCCACGGCCGACCAGCTCGGCGGAAATCTCTCCGGCTACAACAAGACGATTCGCGATCCCCAGACGGGCCAGCCGTTCGCCGGCAACGTGATTCCCCGGCAACGCCTCGATCCGATCGCGCAGGCGCTTTCCAAGTTCTACTCCGCGCCGAACAATCCCAACCCGGCGCAGAACTTCAGCACCAACGTGTCGAGCGTCAACGACTACGACTCCTACCTGTTCCGCTACGACTGGCGCATGTCCAACAAGCACGACCTGATGGTCCGCTACGGCATGCAGGACATCAATCAATACACACCGGGAACGTTCGCGCAGGTGGGCGGACTGATCATTCCGCAGAAGCCGCAGAACCTCGCGATCAATCTCACGTCGATCGTCAAGCCGACGCTGCTGAACGAATTCCGCGCCAGCTACGGCCGCCAGATTCATCGCCAGCGCGGCCAGAACTCGGGCAACCCGATCGCCGCCAACGCCGGCATTCCGTTCGCGCCCAAGGAAGGCAGCGGCGCCGGATTCGTGGAAGGCATCGGGTTCGGCAATACGATCTTTACCGCGCTCGGTGAAGCGCAGCCGTGGTTCCTCACCGTGAACAGCTTCCAGTGGTACGACGGCATCACCTGGACGCGCGGCAAACACAACATCAAGGCAGGCGGCGACGTCCGCAGGCATCGCGCCGACGCGTTCCTGGGAACGCGCTTGAACAATCAGTACACCTTCTCGGGCCAGTTCTCCGGCGACGGCTTCTCGGACTTCCTGCTGGGCAATATGGCGTCGTCGTCGATCGCCCTGGCGCCGAACGAAACCGGACGCTTCCGCCGCTCGCAGTTCGCGCTTTACGTCCTCGACGACTGGAAGGTGAACTCCAAGCTGACGCTGAACGTGGGCATGCGGTACGAGTATCAGCAAGTGCCTCGCGAACTCGGAGGCCTGACGCCGAACTTCGATCCGTCGCTCGCCAACGGCCAGGGCGGCCTGCGCTTCCCCAAGCAGAACACCAACGCCGCGCCGTTCTATCAGCGGGTCCGGCCGGATCTCGGCTTCGGCCTGCTCGACCGCGAGGCGCTCTTCAAACCCGACAAGAACAACTTCGCGCCGCGCTTCGGATTCGCTTACCGTCCGATGGGCGGCAATCGCACCGTGGTCCGCGGCGGATACGGCATCTTCTATTCGGGTCCGCAGTTGATGAATCTGGTGCAGAACTCCGTCACCGGACCGCCCGCGCAGCTTTGGGCCGGCTACACCTCGGATCTGACGCGCCCGACGCTGACCTGGGCCGGCGACCTCGCGAACCCCAACGGTTCGCTGGCGAGCGCCATCTTCGGCGTGCTCACGAGTCCGGAAAACAAGTGGATCGACGGGTACACGCAGCAGTGGAGCCTCAGCGTCGCCCGGGAGGTCACGCGCAACACGGTCCTGGAAGTTCAGTACCTCGGCTCCAAGAGCACGCACCTCGAGAATTCGCTCGACTACAACGCGACCCAGCCCGGCCCCGGCAACGTGCAGACGCGCATCCCGTGGCCGAAATGGAATCGAGTGTTCGGTTTCAATAGCAGCGGCGCATCCAACTACCACGGGCTGCTGGTGACGGCGGAAAAGCGCATGGGCAAGGGTCTGATGTTCAAGGGCGCCTACACGTTCAGCAAGACGCTGGCGAAGAACGGCGCGCGCTCGTCGGGCAACGTGGGCCAGGTCCAGAACCCCTTCAACCTGCGCCTGAACAACGGCTATTCGGTGGACAACGTGCCCAGCCGCTTCACGGGCAACTTCCTGTGGGAACTGCCCTTCGGCAAAGGCAAGCGTTTCGGATCGGCGATGCCCAAGGCCGCGGACCTGGTTCTGGGCGGCTGGTTCTTCTCCGGCATCGTCACGCTCCACAACGGATATCACCTCACAGCGCCGACGGTCGCCGCCGGCAATTGTAACTCCTCTCCGACCAACCTCTGCCGTCCCGATCTGTTGCGCGAACCGCTGCTAGGCGGCAACGGCCTAGTTGCGCCGCGCTGGGATCGCGACGCCTTCGATTGGCCGCTCAATACCGCCAAACACGCCGCGCAAGCGCCCCGATTCGGCAGTTCGGCGATGAACATCCTGCGCGGCAACGCCGTGAACACCAGCGATCTCGGCATCTTCAAGAACTTCGCGTTCAAGGAGAACTACCGTTTCGAGTTCCGCACGGAGTTGTTCAACGCGCTGAACCATACCAATTTCGCCAGCCCCAACACGTCGGTGGAAAACCCCAACTTCGGGCGGACGTTCTCCACGTCGATCGGACCGCGCACCATTCAGTTCGGCCTGAAGTTCTACTGGTAGGCCGCCCGGCACACTTCGCAGGGGCAGATCTTGCGAAAGTGGGTCCACGAATAGATGCCCGTGCCGTGCCCGTCGCTCCAGGCGATGCGCACGGCATAGGCGCCGATCGCCTCCACCTCGAGCATTTTCAGGCTCGGCTTGTACATCTGGAACGGCGACGCATCGGGCTTGGCGTAACTGGTTCGTTGCGGCTCGGTCCCGTGCGCTCCGGTGCAGGACGCGCACGGGCATTCGTCGCGAAGCAGTTCCAGCCCATAGCTGCTCGAGTGGCCATCCTTCCAGTCGATCTTGATGCCTTTCGACTTGGAGATGGCGATGTGTTCGGGATCGGTTGCGGCATCGGTCATAGTGGTTCCTCGAGGGTCACTTTCAGGATCGCATCCGACTCCTTGGGCACGCTCACGCGAATGTGAAGGTTGCGCTTGACTTCGTCGTACCGCCAGGCGTTCGGCTCGAGATCCACGCCGATCGCCTCCACGCCAGACGCCCGGCTCACGTTGTGCACAACCCACTCGTAGTCGCGAGTCACGATCGGCTCGATCTCCAGCCGCAGGATATCGAGCGCCGGACCCGCGTGCGCCTTGCTGTATTTGCCGAGCGACGGTTCGGCGATGAAGTACTCGGCGCCGAGCCTCGGAAAGTAGTGGAGCTCCATCAGCGAGCCCGGCGTCATCGGCACGATGGAGCCGTTGCGCGCATACACGGCCGCGCCTTCGCCCCGCGCGTCGATCGTCTGCTTGCCGCGATGCGCCTTGTTGGTGCGCAGATCGGTCCATATGCCGCGCGGCAGGTAGACGGAGTCGCCGCCCCCCACCAGCAACTCGTCGCCGAGCATGAACTCGTCGAGCCGGTGCTCGGTCTCGGGATCCTCCGGATACTGCATGCGCAGCGGGCGCAGCATGGGCGTGTTGCTGTCGCGCGCCTCCCACAGATAGGTCAGCAGATACGACGACATGCGGCGGCGGATGGCAACCGCGTTCGGATCGGGTTCGCCGGCCGACTGGAACACCATCGGCAGCCATGGCCCCACCGAACCGAACCGCGAAGCGAGATCCACGGCGCCGGCCAGAATGCCGGAGAGGCTGCCATGGGACAGTCGCGTGATCGCCTCCCGCGCGTCCTTGGCATCCACGGCCACGCTGTACCCGGCTGGGCGGCCGAGCACGCCGGTATGCGCGGGTTGGACGCCCTGAATCGAGCCCACCGCCGAATGATGCTCGCTCAGAATGTCCTTCGGTTCCGGCCCATAGTAGAACAGGAACTCCACGCGTCCTCGAATCGCGCCGCCTGAAACCTTGACGTTCTTGCCGAGATCGAATTCGAAGGGGCCGGGCGTCGACATGAAGATGCCGTAGCCCAGACTCGAAATCAACAGCGGCCGTGTCGCGCGGATCTTGCGCCCGCGCAGGTCGAGGCTGGAATCGGACCGCATTCCGAGGCCGAAGAACTTCTCCTTCTCCGTGGCGGTCCACTCCAGAATCTCGCCGTCGTCGACCTCCTGACACAGATCGCCGCGCTTCCAATGCTGCACGCTGATCGTGCAGTCCTCGCGCCACACTTGCACCACCAGCACGTCGGTCTGGAATTCGATCAT
>SYLY01000300.1 GCA_005808475.1 Acidobacteriota bacterium | reverse complement strand
AGGCGAATCGCGTGAGAAGGCCGTGAATACGAGGCGCGCGCCGCTCAGCGCGCGGAGGCATACTTGACGGTATGGTGAGCACGGTGAGCAAGCGCAACGAAGTAGACACGGCCTTATCGCGCGATTCGTCCGAACCCCTGTCAGAAGTGCGGGCTAGGTAGACCGCTCGGCCTCGTCGAGAATCTCGTCCGCGATGGCGAGCGACGCGGTCGCTCCAGGGCTCGGCGCGTTCAGCACGTGGATGGCGCCGGGTTGAAAGCGGAAGTCGAAGTCCTGCACCAGGTCGCCGTTCCGCGTCAATGCCTGCGCGCGGACCCCTGCGCCGCCGGGAGCGAGATCGCTCTCCCGCACGGCGGGGATCAGCCGTTGCAGCGATTCGCAGAATAACCGGCGGCTCAACGAGCGTTTCATCTCGTACCAGCACATCGCCGGATAGCGCCGCAGAAACGCCCACAGACCGGGATAGCTCAACGCGTCCCATAACTCGCCGGGCCGCACCACCGAATTCGAATAACCCTCCCGCGCGAACGCCAGCACCGCGTTGGGACCGCACTCCACCCCGCCCCCGATCATCCGCGTGTAGTGGACCCCCAGGAACGGAAACGCCGGATCGGGCACAGGGTAGATCAAGTGCCGGACCAAGTGCTCGCTCTCGGGCCGAAGCTTGAAGTACTCGCCCCGGAACGGCACGATCCGCGTATCTCGCGGAACGCCCGCCATCTCCGCCACTTTGTCGCAGTAGAGTCCCGCCGTGTTGATCAACAGGTCCGCCGCCGTCTCGCCGGCAGTGGTCTCGATCCTCCAGGCATTGCCGTCGCGGCGGATCCCGGCGACTCGCGCGCCGGTCTTCACTTCGCCTCGAATCTTCGACCGCAGCACCTGGCAGACCTGCTTGTAGTCGGCGATGCCTTCCTCGGGGACGCGCACCGCCGCCACTCCCGCGACGTTCGGCTCGATCTCGCGCATCCGCTCCGGCCCCATCCATTCGAGACCTTTCAGTCCGTTCGCCGCGCCGCGCCGGTGGAGTTCCTCGAGCCGCGGCGTCTCGTCCGGCGTGACCGCCACCACCAGCTTCCCGCAGACCTCGTGCCGGATGCCGTGCTCCTGGCAGAACGCGATCATCCGCCGGATTCCGGTCACCGCCAGCCGGGCCTTGATCGACCCCGGCTTGTAATAGAGCCCGCAGTGCAGTACCCCGGAGTTATTGCCGGACTGGTGACGCCCGACGTCCGGCTCCTTCTCGAGCACCGTCACCGTCGCGTCCGGATAGCGCTCGCCGGCTCGATACGCGGAAGCCAGCCCGATGATGCCGCCTCCCACCACCGCGACGCGCCGAGGCTGGGTCACTGCGCCGGCGGCTCCTCGAACACCTTCGCCGCCATCGCACGAACCAGTTCCTGGATGCCTTCACCGGTGACGGCGGAGATCGTGTGGAACGGAAGTCCGCGCCGCTTGGCCATCCGCCGGAGGTTGTCCACTCGCTTCGGGTCCTGATTGACGTCCATCTTGCTGGCCACCACCAGCATCGGCTTGGCCGCGAAGTCCGGCGAGAAGGCGTCCAGTTCCTTCAGCACAACTTTGAAATCCTCGGACGGATTCCGGCAAGTGTGATCGGAGACATCCACCAGATGAACCAGCAACCGGGTCCGCTCCACGTGCTTGAGGAAGCGGATTCCAAGACCCGCGCCTTCATGCGCGCCTTGGATGAGACCGGGGATGTCGGCCACCACGAAGGTTCGGTTGTTATCCACGCTGACCACGCCCAGATTGGGCTCGAGGGTGGTGAAGGGATAATCGGCGATCTTCGGACGGGCGGCCGAGATCCGCGAAATCAGAGTGGACTTGCCCGCATTGGGAAAGCCGACCAAGCCCACGTCCGCGAGTAGCTTCAGTTCCAAATGCAGCCGCCGCTCTTCGCCCGGTTTGCCGTCCTCGTGCTCCACCGGAGCCTGGTGCGACGAGGAAACGAACCGAGCGTTGCCGCGTCCGCCCCGCCCGCCGTGCGCGACGATAAAGCGGTCGCCGTCGACCGTGAAGTCGTGGACCAGATCGCCGTTGGCGGCGTCGCGCACCACGGTGCCGATCGGGACCGGAACCTCCGCCGCAACGCCTCCGCGGCCGGTTTTGTTCGATCCTTCGCCGTGGCGTCCCCGTTCGGCCTTGTGTTCGGGGTTGAAACGAAAATGCAGCAGCGTGTTGTAGTGGCGGCTGGCCAGGAAAATCACGTCCCCGCCCTTGCCTCCGTCGCCGCCGGAGGGCCCTCCCTTGGGAACGAACTTCTCGCGCCGGAACGCAACGATGCCGTTGCCGCCGTCGCCGGCCTTGACGGTGATCGTCACCTCATCGATAAACATGATAGTTCGGGTCCTGACAAAAAGAGCCGCCGGATCTTCCACGGACCGGCGGCGTCAGGGGAGGTGCAGGTGCGCCTGTGATTTTCGATGCCTATCCGGCGGATGGGCGAACGCTGATGAATTTGCCCATTCTGCCGCGGTCGCGGAACTCGACGACACCGGGGATCTTGGCGAACAGCGTGTCGTCCTTGCCGATGCCGACGTTCTCGCCGGGATTGTAGCGGGTGCCGCGCTGGCGGACCAGGATGGATCCACCGGTGACGGTTTCGCCCGAGAAACGCTTCACGCCGAGCCGTTGCGCGTTGGAGTCGCGCCCGTTCTTGGAACTGCCGAGACCTTTCTTGTGTGCCATGACGTGTGACTCCTAGACGATTTCGAGGATCTCGAGCGCTGTGTAGTTCTGGCGGTGCCCGATCGTCTTCTTGTACTGCTTCTTGCGCTTGAACTTGAAGACGATCACCTTCTCCGCGCGATCGTGCGCGAGAATCTTCGCCTTCACCGTCGCCGGACCGGTGCTGATGCCGCTATCGGTGGACAGCAGCTTCACATCGGTGAGTTCCACCTGGGAGCCGATTTCACCGGGAATGGTTTCCACGCGGATTTTGTCGCCCGGGGAAACGCGATACTGCTTGCCGCCGGTTTCGATAACTGCGTACATGATTCGACCTCTGATAGGATGACGGGGAAGTGAGGAGATGAGGCAGGCGCGGACGCACCCGTCCCGGCGTGAAGCCGGAATCTCCAATTTAACACATACGGGGGAGTTCCGCACCGCCGGATTCGGCAAGGGAGGCGGCGTCGCTCCGCAACGTCCTGATATTTGGTACGATAAGCGCGCATGGTTCCTCTCCTCGCCATCGCGATGCTGGCCGGCGCCGTCTCGGCGGCGGACTGGCGGGAACTTCGCATCGAGCCGAATCAGGTGGCGCTCTCCGGACCCGGCGCCTCGCAGCGGCTCATCGTCACCGGCGCCAACGCGAACGGGACGGAATCGGACGCGACACCGGACTGCCAATGGTCCGCCACGCCCGCCGGCGCCGCCTCCATTGACGCGGGGCTCGTCAAGGCGCTCCGGCCGGGACGCGTGAAGATCACCGCCCGGTGCGGCTCGGCCTCCACCGATACCACCATCTCGATCGGAACTTCGCCGGACACGCTCGAAGTGAGCTTCGGCCGCGACATACAGTCGATCCTCACCACCAAGGGCTGCAACAGTTCCTCCTGTCATGGCTCGCCCGCCGGCCAGAACGGCTTCAAGCTGTCGCTCTACGGGTCCGATCTCGCGGCGGACCACAAGATGATCGTCGAGACCCACGGCGGGCGCCGTGTCAACGCAGCCGATCCGGAAGCGTCGCTGCTTTTGAAGAAGCCCGCTTTCACCGTTCCTCACGGCGGCGGCCATCTGCTTACCAAGCAATCCGACGAGTACCGAACCTTGCTGACCTGGCTCCAGCAGGGCGCGAAATTCACCGCTGGCGGACCTCGCATCACGCGCATCGAACTCTATCCGCGCGAACGGATTCTCGTCGGGGCCGGCGCGCGTCAGCCGTTGACCGTCACCGGCCGCCTCTCCGACGGAACCACCCGGGACATGTCCGCCGAGGTGCGCTATGCCGTGGCCGACGAGGGCATCATCGGCCCGGTCACTCAGGGCGCCATCACCGCGAAATCGCGCGGTCTCACCGTGATCGCCGCGCGCGCGATGGGGCTCACCGCCACCGCCCAAGCCATCGTGATCGACAAGGCCCCGGACGCCTCTTACCCCCGAGTCCAACCAGCCAACCTCATCGACGAGGCGATCTTCGCCAAACTCAGGCAGGTCAACATCGCGCCGTTCCCCGCGTCGAGCGACCGCGAGTTTGTCCGCCGCGTCTATCTCGACGCCGTGGGATTGCTGCCCACTCCGGAGGAGACAGAGGCGTTCGCCGCCGGCGCCTCCGCGGACAAGCGTTCGAAGCTGATCGGCCGCCTGCTCGACTCGGACGCGTACGCGTCCCACTGGCTCGTCAAGTTCGAGGATTGGTTCCGCAACTCGCAGTATTATTCCCAAGGACGGACCAACGCCAGCTATAAGCGTTGGCTGCGCGAACTCATCGCCGAAGACCGCCCGTATGACGAAGCGGTCCGCGAGATGCTCACCGCCACCGGCGACACAACCGTGCGGCCGGCCGGAAACTTCTGGCATCCCGCCATCGATTTCATGCTCAAGACGTTCGACGTGGCCAAAGCGACGCCGACTGTCACGCGGCTGTTTCTCGGTGTGCGGATCGAGTGCGCCGAGTGCCATAACCACCCGCTCGAGAACCTGACACAGGACGACTACTATGGCATGGCCGCCTTTCTCGGCCGCGTCAAGGTCAAGCATGGATATGGCCAATACCGGCGTATCTGGTATGACGCGCGCGAGGGTGAGGTGACGCATCCCGTCACCAAGCAGCCCGCCAAGCCCCGATTCCTGGATGGAGTCACGCCCGAGATTCCGGAAGGAGCCACCCGCCGGCAGGCTTTGGCCCACTGGATCACCAAGGCCCAGAAGATGCAGTTCGCCCGCGCCACCGTCAACAAGATCTGGGCGGAGTACTTCACCACGGGCATCGTCGAGCCGGCCGACGACTTCCGTTCCACCAACATGCCCTCGCACCCCGAGCTGCTCGACAAACTCGCGGCCCGGTTCATCGAGGAGGGTTTCCGGTTCAAGCCCCTCCACCGCTTGATCCTCGAGTCGCGCGCTTATCAGTCGGCCTCGTGGGCTCCCGGACGCCCTGGCGGAACCGACGCCCTCGAGCGGATCCTGTTCGCCCGTTACGAACCGCGCAAACTGCCCGCCGAGGTCCTGTTCGATTCGATCGCGCAGGTTACGGCGGCGCCGCACAAATTCGGCAATTATCCGCCCGGCACCTTATCCAAGGATCTGGTCGCCACCAACGGACCGCCCTACTTTCTCACCGTGTACGGACTCGGCCGCCGCGATGTGCTCGAGCCGCGCCAACAGACGCCATCGTTGAGCCAGGCGCTCCACATGATGAACAGCGACGGCGTGCGGGAACGGATCGAGAGGCCCGCCAACATACTCGGCTCGCTGCTCGAGTCGACCGTCGATGACGGCCGTGTAATCGACTCCCTCTACGTCAGAGCGTATGGCCGCGCCCCCACCGCGGCGCAGCGCGCGCGGGTGGAAGCCTACCTCGCCGCCGAACGCGAGGCCGGCCGTTCGCGCCGCCGCGGATTCGAGAACCTCCTATGGGTTATCCTCAATTCGAAGGAGTTTCAACTCAACCGATGAACCGGCGCGCTTTCCTTCGGACTGGCGGATCGATCTTCGGCGGCCTCACGCTGCCCCGCGTGCTCCGCGCGGATCGCGGGCAGATCAACTGCATCATCTTCTTCCAGAGCGGCGGCGCCTGCCAGCACGACTCGTTCGATCCCAAGCCGGACGCGCCCTCGCAGATTCGCGGCGGCTTCTCGACGATCCCCACCGCCGTCCCCGGAGTCCACTTCTCGGAGTTGCTCCCACGCAGCGCCAAGGCGCTGGGCAGGTATTCGGTGATCCGCTCGGTCTACTCGAAAGAGGCGATCCACGAGAAGGCCAAGCAGTACATTTACTCCGGCGCGCGTCCCAACAACGCGTTCAAGCATCCCGTCTACGGTTCGGTGATCGCCAAGGAACTCGGCGCCATCGGCGGATTGCCGCCGTTCGTCGTGATCCCGAGCAAAGACATCGCCGCCGACGCGGGTTTCCTCGGTTCGGCGTACGATCCATTCGTGACCGGCGACCCGGGCGCCAAGACGTTCAAGGTGCAGGACCTCGCGCTGCCCATCGGCATCAAGATGGACGAGGCCCAGAGCCGCGCGGAGTTGCTGAAGACGCTCGATGACGACCTGCGCCAGGTCGAGAAATCGCGGCTCGTCGAGGGGATGGATTACTTTCAGCAAAAGGCGCTCGACCTAGTGACTTCGCCGGCCGCGAAGAAGGCGTTCGACATCGAGGCCGAACCAGCGGCCCTGCGCGACTCCTATGGCCGCAACGGCGCCGGGCAGGGCGCGTTACTGGCGCGGCGGCTGGTGGAATCGGGCGTCCGCATGGTGACGGTCTTCCATGGCGGTTACGACACGCACGTGAAGAACGACGAGGGTAACAAGAAGCTGTTCCCCGTTTTCGACCAGGCATTTACAGCGCTACTCGAGGATCTGGAACAGCGCGGACTGCTGGATACCACGCTGGTACTGGCGATGGGCGAGTTCGGCCGCACTCCCAAGATCAACCACTCCGCGGGACGCGACCACTGGCCGGGCGTCTTCTCCATCGCGGCGGCCGGCGCCGGGATCAGGGGCGGCCAAGTGATCGGATCGAGCGACGCCAACGGCTCCGAGCCGAAGGACCGGCCGGTTTCGGTGGAGGATATCGGCGCCACCGTTTACAAGAAATTCGGCATCGACTATCACAAGGAATACCGGACCACCGGCCGGCCGGTGAGAATCAACAGCGATGGCCATCCGATTCGCGAACTGTTTACCTAGCTGCCTGGCGCTGGCCTCTCTCACCGCCCACGCCCAGCAGTTCCACCGCGTGGTCCCGCTCGGTGGCGAGCGGGGAACGCGAGTGGAGGTCGAGTTGATTGGCGAGGACCTTGCCGGAGTCAAGGAGGTCCGGCTCGACACCCCGGACCTCGTGTGGGTCGAGACGATCGAGGCGGCCGCCAAGAAGGTGCGCGGAGCCATTCGGATTGCGCCCGGCGCCGCGCTCGGTCCGCACTTGATGCACGCCCGGCTGCCGGGCGGCCGTACCAACTCGCGCCTGTTCAATGTCACTCAGTTCCCATCGGTGGCGGAGACCGAGCCGAACGATCCGCCGGGCAAACCGCAACGCATCGAGTTGCGCCCCCAAGTGATCCACGGATACATGGAGGGCGACATCGACGTCGATGTGTACGAGTTCGAGGCCAAAGCGGGGGAGCGCTGGACGTTCGAGATCCGCTCGCTCGAGTACGGGTCTCATCTTGAATGCGAGTTGGCGCTGTTCGACAGCGCCGGGCGGCGGACCGCCTTCAACGACGATCGCGACGACTATCTCGAATCGCCGTTCCTGGAACATACGTTCACGAAGTCCGGGGTTTATCGCTTGAAGCTGGACCAGTATCGCGGTCCACAGGGAGTGGAATGCGGATATAACTGCGTCTACATGCTCGAGATGTCCCAGCTCGGGTCGGTGACCGCCGCCGCTCCGCTCGGAGCGCGTCCCGGAACATCCGTGCGGGTCAGGCTAATGGGAAGCGGCCTCGAGTCGATTCGCGAAGCGTGGATGTCTCCAGCCAGATTGGCCGAGTACTACCGGCTCACGCTGCCCTACACGCTGCCCGTCCGGACCGCCGCGGATCGCCCTGACCCGCCCCGCATCGACGGCCAGATCGAACGGAACGGCACGGCCCAGATCGAGGCGTCGTTTAAAATCCCCGCCGATGCGCCGCCCGGCGTTTGGCGCATCCACACGCGAGGACCGCGGGGCGAGGCCGACGGCATCAACTTCGAGATCTCCCCGGCGGCGGCGATCGACGCGTCTCTCGATCGCGCCGGACAGGAGGACTCTTACCCGATCGAGGCTCGCGCCGGCCAGCCGTTCCACGCGTGGACGCTCGCGGCGCAACTCGGCTTGCCCCGCATCGACACGGTTCTCGAGCTGTTCGACCCAAGCGGCAAGTTACTCGCCGAGCACGACGACCTGATGACGGGCCAAGGCACTGTCATCGGCAACCCGGACAGCAGTCTTTACTACACGCCTTCGAAGGACGAGAAACTAAGGCTGGTGGTTCGGGACCGTACCGGCAGAGGCGGTCCGGATTTCGCCTATCGCCTCCACCTGGGAACCGAAAGGCCGGGCTTTCAATTACAGACCGATCCCGAGGAATTCACCGTGCCACGCGGCGGCGAGGCCACGCTGACGGCTCTGCTCGTGCGGGAGCCGGGGTTCGTGGAGGGCGTCGAGGTTTGGGTGGAAGGTCTGCCGCCAGGAGCCTCGTCCGGGAAGGGCTCGATCGAGGCGAACACCTACTTTGGACCCTCCGACGATGGAGATAACGTCATCATCCCCCGCGCCGCCATCGCGATTCGCGTGCCGGAGAACCTCACGCCCGGCGACTATCCGTTGCGGGTGTTCGGAAAGTCGCAGGGGGGGCTTGTGGTGGAAGCGGTAACCACGCTTTGGATCGGCCCGAAGGCCAAGCGCAACGATATCAGGCGTCCCGTTCCGGCGACGACGATGACCGTGGCGGACCGCTGATCCCGCGCCTATTCCTTGTCGCCGAATACCCGGTTCGGAAGCATCTTCAACACGATGAACAGCGCCAGCGGGTGCATCAGCCCGGCGATCCAAAAGACCGGAGAGTAAGAGAACCGCGACACGAGATAACCTGTTCCGAGGTTAGCGATCACGCCGCCGATCGCGCCGCCCATGCCCGTGAAACCCGAAGCGGTGGCGACTTCCCTGCCCTTGAACACGTCGGTCGGGATGGTCAGCAAATTCGAGATCCAGAGCGCGTGTCCCATCGTCATGCAGCACGTGACCGCGATCGCGCCCTGCCAGGAAGGGACCATTGGCGCCAGGATCCCGAGCGGCATGATCGACGCGCCCAGACAGAGAATGAACTTGCGGGCCTTGGGCAGCGGCCAGCCGCGGTCGATCAGCTTGCCCGACAGCCATCCGCCGAATACATATCCGATGTCACCGAATATGTAGGGCACCCAGGCGTACTTACCGACCATGGACAGGTCGAATCCGCGCTCCTTCCTGAGGTACTCGGGCAGCCAGAAGATGACGAAGTACAGCACCGGATCGGTGAAGAATCTCGCAAGGATCAGCGTGTAGCAGCCCCGCGCGGTGATGATGCTCTTCCAACTCGGGCCACCGCCCTGGAAGGCCTCGGTCTGATCGGGGGGCTGGACTTTGCCCTCGAGTTCGGCGTATTCCTCCTTGCTAAGCCAACGGTTGCGGTGTGGCGGCTGATAGAGGACGAGCCACAAGACCAGCCAGACTAGGCCCAGCGCTCCAGTAACGAGAAACGCGCCTCGCCATCCATAGTAAACGGTCAGAACGGCCACCAGGGGCGGCGCGATGGCGCTACCCATCGTCGAGCCGGCGTTGAATATGCCGATCCCCAGCGCGCGCCGGTGAGCGGGGAACCACTCGGCCACCGCTTTCGCGGCCGCCGGCCAATTGCCGGGCTCCGCCAGTCCAAGGAGGAAGCGGAAACCCGCCAAGGACCACTTGTCGAAGGCGAACGCGTGGAGCATCTGGGCCACGGACCAAGCCGCGACGAAGACCGAGAACCCGCGCCTGGTCCCGAGGCGGTCGACCACCCAACCCGAGCCCGCGTACATGATCGCGTAGGCGAACATGAAGACCGCCAGGATCTGGGCATAGTCCTGCTCGTCGAGCCGGAATTCGGTGCGAATCTCCCGCGAGACCACCGACATCGCGACGCGATCGGCGTAGTTGATCATCGTCGCGAGGAACAGCATCGTGGCGATGACCCACTGGAGCTTGGGAATTTTCATTGGTCTCTTATTCTACTCTCGAAATCCGAACGCGCCGATGGGAACGCCGAGGACGCGCGGGTCGCCGTTGGAGGGCCGGTACTCCGGCTTGACGCGGAACTCCACTTCCACCGGTCCCGAGGGCTTTGGTTCGATCGCGAATCGCACCGTCCGCCAGCCAGCCTCGCGGAAATCCGCCGTGCCCACTTCGACGCCATCGATGAGGACCTGTACCCAACACCATTCCACCTCGCCGATGAACATCGGCCCGATATTCACCTTCATCTCGAAAACGCGGGCTCCGGCTGGGCGGTATAGGCGGGCAGTAGCATGGGGCTTGATCCAGCGGTAGGCGCCTTCGGCCGGATACCAACCGTCGCCGAGTTGCCACACAGGCATGAGCCGTCCGGCTTCGAGGTAGGGGCGATCGGGTGCGCCGGGCTGCAGCATGTCGACGATCACGCGCCGCTGCACCGCGTCCCAGGTCAGCACGGCCGACGATCCAGTGGACAGTACCTTGCGAAGCTCCTTCGAGTCGGCCGGGAGGACTTCCAGGTCCATCGTCCGATAAGCCTGCCGAAGCGCGCCCTGAATCCCCCAGGGGCGGAACTCCTTGGGATAGCCGTCGTAGATGAAGCGCCGCGTCGCTGGCATCCGTTGGGGGAGCTTGGCGATCTCCTCGCCGTATGCCCGGGACTCGGCCGCGATGGCGAGTTCGACATTGCGCTCCCGACGCAGGTGCCAGAGATTCAGCGGCAGCCAGAGCAGAGCCGCGGCAAGCGCCGCCGGCCAGCCGATTCGCGCCGCAGTTGCCGCGGCCATGATGGCGACGCCAATCATCGGCGCGTAGAGATAGGCCGAAAACAGCCGGCCGGGCAGAACGAGCATCGGAGCGAGTAGGGAGACGAAAACGGTGCAGCCCCAGGTGATTCGCGGGTCGCGGATCAGGATGGGCGCGGCGGCCAGCAGAGGCGCCAAGTACGGAACGATCAGAACTCGGGAGAGATAGAAGGAGACGGTAGTTGCCAGCGCCGCGACCGAGAATCGCAGAGTGTAATCCGTGGAGGCTCCCCGGTTGGCGAACGCGCCCTGGGCCGCGTACATTCCGCCGAGGGCGGCGAACGGCGCCAGGTTTCGCCAACGGCGTTGACCCAGCAGCCACTCGTGCGCCGCCAGGGCGGGAACCAGCATGACGGCATGCTCCTTCGATTTGACCGCCAACCAGAAGAATAGGAGGGCCAGCCAATATCGCCGGACGCGCCAGGCGAGCAGAGTCGCCAGGGAGAACAGCGCGCACCAGAGGTCGAATACGTACATCGGACGCCAGAGTGCCTGGAAAAGCGCCATCTGGAACAGGAAAAATACCGCCCCGGCCGCCGACGCCCAATGCGGCACACCGAGGGACCGGAGCAGCAGACACAGCAGCCCCACGCAGATGAAGTGGAGGGCGTGGGAGAGGGCCACGTACCATCGGAAGTCGAGGCCCGCCGTTCGGCTGAGCGCGGCGAACGTGGCGTGACCGACCGGACGGAAGTGATGGAGCTGGTATTGGGGCGACAAGAGCCCTGCGGCGAAGGAGGCGGCCGGCATCTGGCGGGTCCAACCGATGTTGTCGAGGTCGTCGTCCGAGAACCAGCTTTTGTAGGCGGCCCGGTTGATGAGGAGGAAGAGCGAGAGGAGTGCCACCGCGAGTGCGGCGGTGATCGCTCGGGGCATAAGGGGATATTGTACCGTGGAAAATGAAAAACCCCGCACGGGGCGGGGTTTTTCACGAATGAATCGGGCGACGTCCTACTCTCCCACGCACTTGCGCACGCAGTACCATCGGGGCTGAGAAGCTTAACTACCGTGTTCGGGATGGGAACGGGTGTGACCTTCTCGCTAGAGTCACCCAAACTTTGCTCCGGTTGGCGGTATGAGCGCGCCGGAATGAATTTGGATCGAATGATTGACGGGACGAACGAGTCGTCGTTTTTGAATACGGCTTCGATTGTAGAGTAAATTTTATGGTCAAGCCGAACGGGCTATTAGTAACGGTAAGCTCAACGTATTACTACGCGTCCACATCCGTCCTATCAACGTGGTAGTCTTCCACGGCCCTTCATAGCTTTCGCTTGGGAGATCTCATCTCGCGGCAGGTTTCGCACTTATATGCATTCAGCGCTTATCCTAACCAGACTTCGCTACTCTGCTGTGCCACTGGCGTGACAACAGAAACACAAGAGGTCTGTCCAGCCGGGTCCTCTCGTACTACGGCCAGGCCCGCTCAAATCTCCTACGCCCACCACAGATAGGGACCGAACTGTCTCGCGACGTTCTGAACCCAGTTCACGTACCGCTTT
>SYLY01000034.1 GCA_005808475.1 Acidobacteriota bacterium | reverse complement strand
TGGCAGCGCGCGCACGACACGGTCAGCCCCTGGAACGCTTTCGCGAACACGTCGATCTGGTTGTCGGTCCACTTGATGCGGTCTTCCCAGGGATCGACCGGCTGGAATCCGTGCTCCACCATGCGCAGGTTCGCGGTTCCGAGAATCGACTCGTTCACCCGCTCCTTGGCGTCGATCCTCGGCGCGGGCAGAAGGTCGCCGGCCAGATGTTCGCGGAGGATCTGATCGTACGGGATATCCGCGTTGAGCGCGCGAATGATGTAGTCGCGGTAGCGCCACGCTTCCGGAGTGTCCGGATCGCCTTCGCTGCCGTGCGACTCGGCGTACCGCACCAGATCCATCCAGTGCCGCGCCCAGTGCTCGCCGAATCGCGGCGATTGCAGCACGCGGTCGACTTGGCTGCGGTAGGCATCCGCGGAGGTGTCGCGATCGAAGGCGTCGAGTTCGGCGGGCGTGGGAGGCAACCCGGTGAGATCGAACGAGAGCCGGCGCAGCCACACACGCCGCCCGGCGTCGCCAGAGGGAGCGATCCCCTCACGCTCCATGCGCGCCAGCAGAAAGCGGTCGATGGGTTCCGCCGGCCATGCGGTGTTCTTCGTGGGCGGCGGACTGACGGCCCGGACGGGCTGCCACGCCCAATGTTCGCGGCGCCGCTTTTGGAGATCGAACGATTCGATCTTGGCTCCGGGCTCGGCTGACTTTTCGGCGGGCCAGGACGCGCCCATCTCGATCCACTTCTCGAGCGAGGCTATTTGCGGCGCGGTCAGTGCTCCGCCCGGTGGCATCCTGGCGGCAAGCTCGCCCTTCACGGCGCGGATCAGCTTACTTTCGGCCGGCCGGCCGGGCGCGATCACCGGACCAGAGTCGCCTCCCTTGCGCGCCGCCGCTTCGGTGTCGAGCGCCAATCCGGCGAACTTCGTTTTCGACTTCGAATGGTGGCAGGAGTGGCACTTGGCGGCGAGCAGCGGGCGCACTTCTTTCTCGAAGAACTCCACGGCCTCCTTGGAGGGTGGAGCGGCCTGGAGCGACAGAGCCAATAGCAGTGGCAACGAATGAACGCGCATCGCGGTACCAATTTACTCCAACTGGCGGGCGGGTTGCCGCTCGCCCGCGCCCGCCGCCTGTCTGTAGCGCGACGCGAGCAGGCCTGTCGCCTCGCCGAGATCGAGGTCCGCAACCAGCAGCCCCTCCTCGCCGTACGGCTGCCAACACATCACCGACCCGTCCGGCCGAACCACCGCCGATGTGGTCGGCGACCCCGGACTCGCGTAGTTCACCGTGGCGAAGTAGCAGGTGTTCTCCGCCGCGCGGCAGAGGGCCGCCTTTTCGTGGAATGTGTTCGCGGGGTCGGCGAACGCAGCCGGGCGGTAGCGCTCCGGCCCGGCCTCGTGAAAATGAGGATGGAACACCAGGTGCGCTCCCCGCCGGACCGCCTCCCGGACCGTCTCCGGGTAGCGCCAGCCTTCGTGACAGATCACCACGCCGAATCGGAGCGGACCTACCTGGAACACGCTCCTCCCCGTACCATAACGGTACGTTGGCTCCTCCGATGGGTCGATCTGAACTTTGTCCTGAAAGCCCTCGATGGCGCCGTTCCGGCCGATCACGACGGCAGTGGCCAGCAACGCGCCCTCCACGACGCGCTCCGAGCCGAGGACAACCGCGATGCCCGCCCTCGCGGCCGCCGCCGCCGCGGTGGACCACGCCCGCTCGAGGAACAAGGGATCGGGAGGCGGAATCTCCTTCCCCGGACCCCGGTAGCCCGGCACGAAGCATTCTGGAAAGCACACGATGCCAGCCCCCTCGACGGCTGCCTGCTTGATCGCCTGTATCGCGATCGCCACCGATTCCCCGGGGCTCGACGGAAACCGAACGTTCGCAAGCGCGATCCGGAACGTCATGAGCTCCCCATTCTACCGCCCCACCCGGTATATCCTGATGGGGAACATGAGACTGCCGTCTTGCCTCCTCCTCCTCCTCTGCGCCGAGATCGCCGCCGCCCAGAGTTCGAAGAAACCGTACATCGCCATCGCCGGTTTCCAGCACGAATCCAACTCGTTCCACACGGTCAAGACGCAACTGGCCGACTTCAATCGCCGTGTCATCCCCGCCGGCATGGATCCGATCACCGCCTGGGCGGATAACAACGACGAAATCGCGGGGTACATCGAGGAGGGCCGGAAGCGCGGCTTCGACTTCTATCCCACCGTCGCCAGGACCGCCATGCCCGCAGGTCCCGTCACCCGTGAGGCTTTCGAGAGCATCACCAACGAGATCGTTGCCAAGCTGAAGGCCGCGCCGCGCAAGCTCGACGGCGTGCTGCTGGCGCTGCATGGCGCGATGGTGTCCGAGCAGTACCCAGTTGCCGACGCGGAGGTAGTCAGGCGCGTCCGGGAAGCGCTGGGCCCCGCGATGCCGATCGTGGTGACGCACGATTTCCACGCCAACATTTCGCCGGAGATCGTCCAGTACTCCACCGTGCTGCTTACCTACAAGGAGGTGCCACACGTCGATCAGAAGGAGCGGGGACGCAAGGCGGCCGAGATCATGTCGCGCATCGTGCAGGAAGGCGCAAAGCCCGTCCAGGTGCTGGTGAAGCCGAACATGATCTACAACATCCGGTTCCAGCACACGTTCTCCGAGCCGCTGAAGCCGATCGTGGACGAGACCCGGCGGCTCGAAAAGGACCCGGCGATTCTGGCGGCCACGGTGTCGGGCGGATATCAGTGGAGCGACGTGGCTCCGGTAGGTGCAAGCGTCGTCGTAGTCACCAACGGCGACAGGGCGAGGGCCGAGCGCGAGGCCAAGCGGCTCAGCGACATGTTGTGGGCGACGCGCGACCGGTTGAAGCTGAATCTGCCCGATCCGGCGGCCGCGGTGAAAATGGCGATCGCCGAGAACAAGACGCTGCCGGTGACGCTGGTTGAGATGGGCGACAACATCGGCGGGGGCTCGGCGGGAGACGCCACCTTCCTGCTTGGCGAGTTGCTGCGCCAGAAGGCCCGGGGTTGGGTGGTAGCGTTGGCCGATCCGGCGGCCGTCAAGCAAGCGGTAGGCCTCGGCGTGGGAGGCGCGTTCGAAGCGCTGGTGGGCGGTCACACCGACAAGGTGCACGGCGACCCTGTGCGGATTCGGGGCCGCGTGAAGGTGATCCACGACGGCGTCTTCATGGACACCGCGATCCGCCACGGCGGGCAGAAGTACTACGACCAGGGGCTCTCGGCGGCGATCGAGATCGAAGGTTCCACGCGCGACCTGTCGAGCTACGTCGTGCTGACTACCAAGCGCATGGTGCCTTTCTCGCTCCACCAATTGTACAGCCTGGGGATCATGCCTGAGCGGCAGCGCATTCTTGTCGTGAAGGCCGCCGTGGCGTTCCGGGCGGCCTATGAGCCACTGAACGGCCGGATCATCGAAGTGGACACCCCAGGGGCCACAGCGGTGAATCCGGCGCGGTTCCGCTTCAAGAATGCTCCGCAATCGCTGTTCGGCATTCGCTAGGGAAGAGAGTATATCTCGTCGAGGGTCCATGGGGGTACCGCGCCGCGGCGGCTCGCCACGATCGCGCCGAGCCGGTTGGCGAAATCGGCAGTGCACGCGGGGGACCATTCGGAGTCGAGCCCGTGGAGCAGCCCCGCCGCGAATGCGTCGCCCGCGCCCACGGTGTCGGCTACGGTGATGGCGTAGCCGGGCGCTTCCAGGTACTCGCCGCGATGCCACAGGGCGCACCCGCGCGCGCCGCGGGTGACGCAAACGGTGCTCGACCCGAAGCGTCCGGCGACGGATCGGCAGAACCGCTCGATTCCGCCGGGTTGTTCCCCCATCATCCGGCTCAATTCGTCCGCCTCCTCGTCCGATAGTTTTACAACGGCCGCTTTCGAGAGCAGGTCGAGTACGAGTTCGTCCGTATAGGCGTCCGGCCGCAGGTTGACGTCGTAGAAGCGGACCGCATCGGGCAAAGCGCCGAGAAGCCGGTTGGTGATCGTACGGATTCCGGAGTCGAATTGATGGAGTGTTCCAAAATAGAACCAGCGCGGACGGGAGGCGGCGATCCCCGCTTCCAGCAGGGGCCCCACCTCGATGCGATCGTACGCGGCCGGGCGGTGGAGCCCGAACGCCGGCTTTCCGTCGCGGTCCAACCTTACCGAGACTACCCCGGTGGGGGCGCCGTTCCGTTCGATGAAATCGGTGCGGACTCCGAGGCTGCGCGCCAGATCGAAGGCGCGATCACCCCGATCGTCCCGGCCAAGTCCTGTCGAAAGAAGCACATCGTGTCCGAGGCGCGTGAGATGGGCGGCGAAATTGAACGTCGCGCCTCCCAGCCGTTCCGAATCGGGAAACAGGTCCCAGAGTAGTTCGCCGGTTGCAAAGACGGGTTGTCCCATTCACTCATCTTAGAGGCATGAGGAGGCTCCTCGGTGAGGAGCCGATCCCCACATCGGGGAAACCCGGGAGGGGGGATCGGGGGAAACCAGGGTAAAGGGGGAGGAACGACTGAGAGAACACTAGGGTCCACCTTAAGGTGTTCAGCGGAGTTATTTTCGGCGCTGGAAGTGGTGTAATCGAACGCGTAGGGCAATATGATCTAGGAAAAGAGCCCGATGAAGGCTCCTGAAGGCCGATTTGTTCCAGAACGAAACACCGAGAGGTAGTTCCCGTTTCGAAACGGGAATAGGCCCAGGTGCTAGGCCTCTACCAAGGCCGGGACACATGAGGGGATCGGCGCTACCCGCGCGAAACCTGCGAGTCCCTAGTCGCTTTAGATTCTTCATTTGACTCCCCCCACATTTGCCTTGCTAGGGCCGGAACCTTAGTCCCCCCGGACTTTGGTCCCTGGCTTGCAGTAATAACGGATGCAGGGTCAACCCACCCGGCTTCCCTCCGAAACGGTGCACACCATGCGCCGCCAAACTAGAACGCAAAACAAAATCAAAACCTGGTGAGGTTGGTCCTAATGCTTGCGAAACGCGCCCCCGCTCTCTCTCCCGCCAAGATGTGCAAACGGGACAAGGTGATCCTGGAACACCTCCCTCTCGTCAAGGCGATCGCTGTCCGCGTCCACGAAAACCTGCCGGTCCACGTCGATCTCGACGATCTCGTCCACGCCGGGATTCTCGGCCTGTTCGACGCGGTGACCAAATTCGACCCGGAAAAGCAGGTTGCGTTCTCCTCCTACGCCAAGCACCGGATCAAGGGGGCGATCCTCGACAGCTTGCGGCAACTCGACTGGGCCTCGCGCGACCTTCGCCGGCGGCACAAGCAGGTGGAAGCCGTCACTCGCGACCTCACGGCTGAACTCCAACGCAGCCCCACCGACGCCGAAGTGGCACAGAAGCTCGGCGTGGAAGAGGGCCGCTGGAGACAGATGATGGTGGACCTGCGCAACGTCGGCCTGATCTCGGCCTCCACCCGCAGCCAGGACGGCGACGACCTTCCTCCGCCCGACTTCCCGAGCACGCCCGACCTGCAACCCGACTTCATGTGCGTCCGCGAGCAGTTGCGGTCCGCCTTGTCGACCGCCATGCAGGCTCTCCCGGAACGCTACCAGAAAGTCGTCAGCCTCTACTACAGCAAGGAGATGACGATGAAGGAAATCGGCGGCATCCTCGGAATCAACGAGAGCCGCGTCTCCCAGATCCACAAGTCGGCGCTCGAGAAAATGCAGACCGCGCTTGCATCGAGCGGAATCCACTCCACCTCCGCGTTCGCCGACTAGCGCCTATTCGATTCGGAGGCTGTAGGGCGCGATGGCCATGATCGCGCCCCGCCCCCAGGTTGCGGGATCGCGATAGGGAACGCCCAGCCCCGAGAGCATCGCCCGGAGCCGCGACTGCGCCATTTCCGCCAGCAGGTCCTCGGGCGATCCGAAGATCTGATCGAGCACCGACTTCCGTCGCGGGTAAACCGTCAGGCGGAGATGCTCCTTCGCGTCGATCTTGAGCCGGCCCTTCATCAACTCGATGGCGCGGTCGAGCCCGCCGATCTCGTCCACCAGTCCAATGTCGCGCGCCTTGGAACCCAGATACACGCGTCCCTGGGCGAGCGGCTCGATCTCCTCGACCTTCTTCTTCCGCCCGTCGGCGACGCGCGAAAGGAACGCGCGATAGGTCGCTTCCACGCCGTCCTTCAACTTGCGGCGGCCCTGCTCGTCGACCGGCGTCACGATCGAATCGATTCCGGCGTTGCGGCCCCGCTCGATCACCTCGGTCCGCACGCCCAGCTTGTCGTGCAGCGCCCGTGCGTTCAGCTTTCCGAAGTAGACGCCAATGGACCCGGCGATCGTGTTGCGATAGGCGACCACGGGATCTCCCGTCATCGCGATGTAGTACCCGCCGGAAGCCGCCACGTCCGACATAGAGATTACCATCGGCTTCTTCTTGCTCAGCCGCTTCACCTGATGCAGGATCTCTTCCGACGCGATCGCGTCGCCACCCGGCGAGTCGATCCGCAGGATCGCGCCCTTGATCGAAGCGTCCTCCTCCACCTGTCGCAGCATGCGAACGAACGAGGCCGACCGGATTCCGTCGTCGTCCGTGCCCGCGATATCGTCGCCGCGAGTGATCTCGCCTTGCCCGATCACGAGCGCCACGGTCGACTTCCCGGCCAGACCCACGCTCGAAGCCGGCACATGGGAGTAGTCGCGCAAGGAGAACTTGTGCAGCTTGTCCTGCTTCAGGCGCTCCTTGACCTCGTCGAACACCTCGTCCTCGAACTTCAGCCCGTCGATCAGCCCCGCGATGGCCGCCGCGCCCGACAGGATCGGCCCTTGGTCCACCGCCGCGCGGATCTGCTCGGGCGTCTTCTTCCTGCCCGCCGCGACGGTCTCCACCCAGTGGCCGAACAAGCCGTCCACCAGCGCGGTGATGACCTCGCGGGTTTCCGCTGTCATTCCGTCCCGCACCAGTGTATCCATGCCGTCCTTGTACCGTCCGGCGTATTCCACCTCGAACTCGACGCCGACCTTGTCGAGCGTTCGCTTGTAGTAGCTGACTTCGGCGCGAAGCCCCTTCACGTAGAGGAAGTCCTCCGGTGTGAGGTAGATCTTGTCCGCCGCGGACGCGATGTAGTAGTCCTTGGTCTGGGGCGTCCGCAGGTGGGCGTAGACAGGCTTGCCGGAACGCTTGAAGCGGACGATGGCTTCTCGCAACTCCTGGATCTTGGCCCAGCCGGCCGAGACCGAGACCGGCTCGACGACGAGCGCCTTGATCCGGCCATCGACCTCGGCTTTGCGGAGCGCGTCCCAGGTCTCGTGAACCGTCAACGCGCTACGCGATTCGAACATCGGAAGCGGAATTGACGGCGGAGCCGATTCGGGAACCTCGCCGCTGAGCTTCCAGACCAGCGTCGCCCCGTCGGGCACCGACGGCCGTTTTTCGCCGATACGCGCCAGGGCGAAAAACGCGACTACGGACGCCAAGCCCGCCAGGACGAACCCGGCCGCCAGACCGAGAAGGAATTTTTTCATGAGCTTTGGAGATCCCGGACCCTCAGGCCCCCTCGAGGATCTGGTCGACCCGGCGGCTCACGTCGGTGAGGTACTCCTTGTTCCCCTTCCGGAGTTCCACCGTGGCGCTTCCCTTGTATCCGATCTCGCCGAGCGCCGCGTGGACTTCCTTCCAGTCGATCTCGCCCTCGCGCAGATTGACGAACTCGGCCTTGTTGCCGTTCTTGTGGAACTTGAAGTCCTTCAGATGCAGCTTGACGATGCGCTTGCCGAGAGTGCGGATCCAGTCCTGCGGATAGGAGTAGAGCACCACGTTGCCGACGTCGAAATAGGCCCGCACCCAGGGGCTCTTGAACGAGTCGACGTACTGCGCGAATTCGATCGGGCTCAGCAGGAACTTGTTCCAGACCTCCTCGACGGCGATGACCACCTTCAACTTCTCCGCCAGCGGAATCAGTTCGCCGATCCGTTGGCGGGAGCGGTCCCAGGCCTGCTTGTAGCTGGTGGCCGGATTCACCACCGCGGGCACCAGCAGCACCGTGTCGGCGCCCCACAAGTGCGCGTTCCGAAGGCTGGTGCGCATCGCGTTCATGCTCTTTTCGACCACCGCGGGCTCGGCGGACGAAAGCGGCGATCCCCAATGATCGCGATTCATCACCGAATGAATTCGGACCTTGGCGGCATCGGCCGCCTTCTTGATCTCTTCGGCCTCGCGCGGATCGTCGCACTGATGCGCCTCCACCTCTTCGAAGCCGGCTTCGCGAGCCAACTGGAACTTAGACGTGTAGTCGGGCGCGTCGAGCATGCTCAGCAGCACGGCCTTGCGAATCGGAAGCCGGGCGGCGGCCGGAGCGGGCGCGGCGGCGAGAGAGGCGGCGGCGAGGAAGTTACGGCGATTCATGACGAATAGTCCGATTCTACCGCCCGGAGGCGTCTTGCCGCGAACAAAATTCGGCGGCCCGCACGCTGGCCGGACCGCCGTTCCCAAACGCATCTGACGATGCGGATCCAAGGAGGGACTATGAATTGGCCCCCAGGCGCGGTGGAGCCGCTCCCGGGGGCCTCGGAGGAGAAGGAAGTTCAGGCCTTGGGCTTGGAGGGGATTTCGACCCGCAGGTTGTTGTTCACCTTGAACACTCCAGACACGCCGTTGGCTTGCAGGAAGGCGATCGTCTTGTCCGAATCGTTCAGGACCACGCCCTCGAGCGTCACTTCACCGTTCCTCACGATGATGCGGATCGGGGCGATCGCGCCCAGCGCGTAGCGGTTCAGCGCGGGCTGCCCATAGACGGCTCGCAGCGTGCGGAGCCGGATGGAATCGTCGAACGAGGACAGCGGCAGAACTTCGATCTTGTTGATGACGGAGGTCACGCCGGCGACTCGCTGAGCCACGCGCTCCGCGGAGGTTTTCAGCGTGGGCCGGGTCACGGCGCCGTACAGCGTCACCGTGCCGTCCTTCACGTCGAACGTCATATTGTCGAACACGCCGAAAAACGGCAGGGTCACCAGTTCGTGGCGGACCTTCTTGGCGATCTCGGCCTCGGGCTTCGGATTCTCCACCGACGCCATCGCGTGGAACGGGATCGTCAGGGCCGCGGCGGTCAGGATCGTTTGGAATAAGTTTCGGGTTTTCATTGTTTTATCTCCTTTTTTCTTTAGCGCCTCAGCGCTTCTGTCTACTTAAACGCGGCCCGAGGAGAACGGGATTCCATCACCGGCCGGTTTTACGAAACCTTTACAAAACCTCATCAAAGCGCGATACAATCCCTCCATGGCACCGTCCCGCCGCACCGCCCTCGCCGCTCTCGCCGGATCGGCTCTCGCGCCTCGCCTGGCGCGCGGAGCCAAGAAGGCCACCGCGTTCGCCCTCATCGGCGACCGCTATCACAACTCGGACTACATCCGTGCGGGCCTGACCCGCAACATCGCCAAGGATCTCGGCGTCTCCATCGACTTCTGCGATGAGACCTCGAATCTGAACGCCGAGACGCTCGACGGCTACGAGATGCTGATCGTCCTGCGAGACGGGATGATCTGGCCCGACGGCTATCCCGACGAATCGAGCAACGCGGCGTGGGTCGCCACGGGCAAGCCCAAGCTCGAGTTCGACCCGCCGACGCCGCCGGCCGGAGGCAAGCCCGCATTCTGGATGAAGCCGCCACAGGGCAAAGCGGTCCGCCAGTTCGTGGACAATGGCGGATCGGCGCTATTCCTGCACAACGTGACGCACGTCGGCTTGACCGATCCGGATTTCCGCCACGTGCTGGGCGCGGCCTACGCCGGGCATCCGCCGATCCGCCGCTTCAAGGTGAAGGTGAAAAACGCGAATCATCCCATCACCAAGGGAGTTCGCGACTTCCTGATCACCGACGAGCAGCACTACATGGAATACGACAAGGATCCCAAGCACGTATTCCTGGAAACGGTGAATGAGGACGGGCTGCCGTATCGCAACCAGGGTACAACGGCGCCGGCCGGCTGGTCATACGACTACGGCAAGGGCCGGGTGTGCTACCTGTCACCCGGCCACATGCTGAGCGTGCTCTGGAATCCGGAGTACACCAAGCTGCAGCAGAACGCGGTCCGCTGGTTGCGGCGAAAGGCGTAGCCAGCGGGCTATCGAGCGGCGACCCACACGGGGGATCCCCACGCGATCTGCCCGTCCGCCTGCCGCACGCGGGCGTAGTAGTAGCTCGCTTGCTTGCCGGGGGCGGCGGAATCCCGGAAGTCGATGTCGGCCACGCTTCCGGCCGGCTGGTGCTTGTAGGCGACCTTGCCGTCCTTCACGATCTCGACGTCGCGTAGCGGACCCGTGCCTTCCACGTGGACCCGCAGGCGCGCGGGGCCGCTCACCTTGGCGTCGTCGCCCATCAGATACTCCCGGGCGCCGTCGACCACGCGGAAGTCGAGCACGATGTTGTCGGTCGCTCCGTAGGTGTGGCGCTTGCGGATCGCGTCCACCAGCGATTCGCGATCGTTCCGCGGCGCGAGGATCATCGAATACGCCGTGTGCACGCCCAGGTGATCGGAACTCGCCTGCACGCCGAGCCGGTAGCCCTTCTTCCACGCCTCCGACACCATGCCCTCCGGCCGGTAGCCGCCGTACTGCATCTTCTTCACGTCCTTCGGCGCCGCGCGCCAACAGTCGGCGCACTCGTAGCTGTTGCGATCCGATTGGTAGATCTCCACCACCGGCTCCACCTCGGGATCGTAGTCGCGCCAGTCGGTGCCCATGTCGGTGGCGGAGGTGTGGGGCATGGCGATGCCGCGGTACTTCCGCAGATAGCCGAACAGCCGCTCGGCGCCCTGCCGCTCGTTGTTCGCGTTCGACACCCATTCGTAGTGCTGGACGTCCAGCACCGGCGCGCCGCGAAAGGGGAACACGATATTGCGGTGCCCATTCGGGTAAATCGCCGACCGCTCGTAGGCGAACAGCGGCACGAAGTTCGACCCCACCCGGAACAGGTCGCAGAACTTCTGGCTGCGCCACCAGTCGTATTCGTCCTCGACGCCGAAGTTGTGCTCGGTCACCGCGAGGAAGTCCATCGAGGCCGCGTCCACCGCGTAGCGATAGGTATCCTCGGTGGAACCGTCGGAGTAGCCGTCCCACGAGATCTCGGTGTGGCGGTGCATGTCGCCGCGGTGGATCTTCAGCGTCTCGCCGTTCAGCTTGTAGGCGTATCCACGAATCCGCCGCACGTCGCCGGTCTCGTCCGCGTGGACGGCGGCGCTCGCCACGGCGGGGATTTTGTAATCGGCCAGGCGGGTTTCCCCGGGCGATCCGTCCACGGCGAACTTCCCCGTGAACACATCGGGGAGCGTGTTGACCATGTCGCGGAATCCGCGCCGGTCGGTGGGCCACGCGGCGGTGAGCACGCCGTCGCGATCCGGAGCAGCGGCGATCCGCATGTCGTGGCGGCCGGTGGAATAGGGTACCAGCGTCGCTTCCGACCACTTGGCGCCGGTCCAGTGCGCGGTGTGGATCTCCCAGAGCGCCTGATGCGACGGAGTGCGCGGATACACGTTCCACTGCTGCGGCGTGCGCTTGCGGAAGAACACGTGGATGCGCCCCGCGCCATCGGAAGCGAGCTTGGGATACTCGTAAAAATTGTTGCCTGGAGGCGGAAGCGCCGCTTCCAGTTGCTGAGCGGGCTCGCGCAACCGCGTTCCGTCCCACACCGCCATCCGGATGGTGCGCGAATTGTATAGGCCGGTGGCTTTTGCCTTGATGTCGTAGGGATAGCCCCAGTCCTTGCCCCAATTGATGCCCGATTCGTGCCAGGCGATCCACAAGCGGTCCTGCTTGTCCACCGCCAGCGTCGAATAGGCCTCGAACAGGGGCGTGGCAGCCACCGCGACCTCGGCATGCCACACGCCACTGGCCATGGTGCGCAGGCGGATGTCGTAGCCATTGGCGCCGTATTGATCCCAGGACACGTGGACCATGCCGCGCGAGTCGATGGCGATCGAAGGCTCCCAGCAATTGGGCGCGTTCGCCGCGCTGACGCGCGCGGGCTTTGACCAGCCCTCTTGCGCGTCGTACCGCATGTGGAAGATGCCCGCGCGGTTGTCCCGCCAGCCTTGCCATGCGACATGGAGCGCTCCGTGGGGGTCGCGCGCCATCGTGTGTTGTGTGTCGGGCTGCGATTCGTTCGTCAGACGGTGCGTGGTCCCCCAGCTCTGGCCGTCGAACGCGCGTGCGTAGAGGTCCCAGTTGTCGCCGATCCGCTCGCTCCACACCACGTGGATCTTGCCTTCGCTATCCTCGCCGATCGCGGTTCGATAGACGTCGCCGGGTTTTTCGCTCACCTGAAACAGCGTGCGACGGCCGTCGCGGCTGCGCTCGGCGTAGACCCAGTCGCGGTCCGGACGATAGCCCTGATACGCGGTCCAGGTGGAGTTGTCGGACGACACGGCGATCGACGGTGCGTCGTTGTCGGAGAGGCGTTGGCGATCCGCGCCGTGGCCCCGTCCCACCAGTTCCGCCAGTGCGACCCGTTCCACCGACACCCGGCCGCCGAGCAGCATCGCTCGCGCGGAGGGCTCGATACGCGTGCCGTCGAAGGCGAACTCGCCCTGCGCGGTCTTCATTCGCACGCGAGCTTCGCGCGGCCCCAGCACGTACACGTACAGCGAGGGTTGCAGGATGACCGGCCCCTGCGTCTCCTTCAGATAGTCCTCGTCGTGGGGGCGGCGTTGGAACAGGAACGCGTTGCGCGTCTTGGCCTCCCAGCGATCGGGAGGATGCACCACGTCCCCGATGCGCATCTCGTAACCGGCGAGCTTCACCAGTTCGCCGCCTTCGATTTCCACCGTACCGTCCCACTGGGTCTCCGCCTTGTCGGTAAGCCCCAGCTTCACGAGATAGACGGCGCTGGCGCGCTTGGGCGGATCGATGAGCGTGGTCTGCGTGGAGGACTGGCTCAGCAGCCACGCCGCCCCCACGCTGAGCGCGATCGCGGCCCCGATCACGGACTTCTTCAGTCTCATGCGGCGTACCTCCTGGCAATGGCGTCGTTGAGTTCGATTCCCAATCCGGGCCGGGCGCTCATGGTCATGTATCCTTTCTCGAACGTCTCTTCGGGCTTCACCAGTTCGCCGCGCCAGGGGACTTCGCCGAAGCCCAACTCCAGGATCAGGAAGTTCGGGAGCGAGGCGCAAACATGCGCGGCGGCGGCGTTGCCCACCGGGCTGGCCGGGCCGTGCGGCGAACAGGGCATTCCCGCCGCTTCCGCCATGGCGGCGATCTTCTTCAGCTCGAGCATCCCCCCGCAGTACTTGACGTCGGGCATCATGATGTCGGCCGCCTTGCCCGCGATGTAGGGGAGAAACTGCTTCACGCCGATCAGCGATTCGCCACCGGCGGTCGGCATGCGCAACGCTTCGTTCAGCTTCGCCATCCAAGGGATTCCGGGCGAGACCTCCTCGAGCCAGAACAGCTTGTGAGGCTCGAGCCGGCGTGCCAACTCGAGGCCTTGCTCGAGATCGAAGTTGTCGTGGCCGTCCACCAGCAGATCGCGCGAAGGGCCGATCGCCTGGCGGACCGCCGCCACGCAGGCCACGCCGCGATCGGTATGGGCGCGGCGCTTTCCCGCGTCGTTGCGGGGCATGCCGTCGAACGAGGCCATTTTGATCGCGTCGAATCCGGCGGCCACGGCTCGCGACGCGGTGGCGGCGAAACCCTCCGGCAGCCGGTTATCGGTGGAACGATTGATGTTGGCGTAGTGGCGAATCCGCGGGTGAAGCCGGCCGCCGAACAGATCGTGGCAGGGGACGCCGAGCGCCTTCCCTTGAATGTCGAACATCGCTTGTTCGATGGCGGAGAACGCGCATCCACCGTCGGTTCCCGCCTTGTCCACCTCGGGCCAGACGGCGCGCCTGAGCGGCTCGACATCGAACGCGGATCGGCCCCGCGCGGCGTCGAAGAAACGGCGGAGCAAGGCGATGGTGTTTTCGTCCTTGCCGTGGGATGCCTCGCCGAGACCGGTGAGTCCGCTGGAGGTTTTGACACGGACCAGCAGCCAATTGCCGCGGCGGTTCACCTTCACGCGGATCAATTCGATCGAGTCGAGCGTGGTTTGGGGCGCGGCCTTGGCGGCGTCGTTGGCGAGCAGCGCCGCGGCGGGTAAGACACGGAGCAACTCGCGCCGGCGAATCGGTGGCATCGCCTCATTATGGTACAGCCGCGGGTTCCCGCCGTGGTGCGTGATATGCTAAGCGCTTCGTGCCGGATCTACAACCTTGGCAGTGGGCGGTGGGCGCCGTCTGCGCGTTTCTGATCGGCGTTGCCAAGACAGGCATGCCGGGCGTCGGGATACTGGCGATTCCGGCGATGGTGCTGATGGTCGGCGACGCGCGCCAGTCGGCGGCGTGGACTCTGCCGATTCTGTGCACGGCGGACCTGTTCGCGGTGTACTACTGGCGGAACCACGCGGCGTCGGCGCGGCTCTTCTCGCTGACGCCGTGGGTGTTGGCCGGTATCGTGGCGGGCGCTTTCGCGCTGTCGTTGCACGAGCGGACGCTGCGGCCGATGGTGGGGATGATCGTGCTGGTGATGCTGCTGGCCCACTTGCGGAAGCAGTTCCGGCCCGATACATGGGGAGCGGGCGGCAGTCCGGCGTTCTATGGGGTCTCGGCGGGATTCTCGACCACGGTGGCGAACGCGGCGGGTCCGGTGATGAACCTGTACCTGCTGAGCCAACGGCTTCCGAAAGAGGAGTTCCTGGCGACGGGCGCCTGGTTCTTCTTCCTGGTGAATCTGAGCAAGATCCCAATTTATTGGTGGCACGGGCTCTTCAGTGCGCGGTCTCTGGGGTTCGACCTGGCGATCGCGCCGGCCACGGTGGCGGGAGCGGTGACGGGCCGGTGGCTGGTCAAGCGGATTCCGCAGAAGGTGTTCGACGCTCTGGTATTGATCCTGACGGCGGCGGCCGCGTTGTTGCTGCTGCGGTAGGTGCGGTAGACTGGGAACTGGTATCGGGCCGTGGCGCAGCCTGGCTAGCGCGCTTGCTTGGGGTGCAAGAGGTCCCGGGTTCAAATCCCGGCGGCCCGACCAAAATTCCTTCGTACATCCTCCAGTAGGCTGTCCCGTCCCTCTATTCCCGGCGAATCGACAGCAGCCCTGTGCGTAACACGGTAGACTGATAACGTTCGAGAGGAGGAATGGCGCTCACGACGATCGAAACCCGCTACGAGACTGGCGATCCCCGCCTGATGCCAGCCTACTCGCTCGAGAAGCGGCCCACTACTTGCGCATGCCGGAAGGAACGTTGCGGAGTTGGGTGGTGGGCAGGTGGTATCCCGTTGCGGGACAGGAGAAGCGGTCCAAGCCTCTGGTCCATCTGAGCGATCCCAAGAGGCGGTATCTTTCCTTCATCAACCTCGTCGAGGCGCATGTCCTTGCCGCCATTCGGCGTCGCCATGGCGTCAGGCTCCCGAAGGTGCGCACCGCGCTCGATTACGTGAAGCGGCAGTTCCATATCGAACGTCCCCTGATCGATCAAACCTTCCAGACGGACGGGCTGGATCTGTTCGTGGAGCGCTACGGCGACTTGATCAACGCGTCGCGCGAAGGACAGCAGGCGATGAAGGAAATCATCAGCGTGTACCTCGAGCGCATTGAAAGGGACACGAAGGGTCTTCCGATCAAGCTTTATCCGTTCACTCGCGACACCGAATCGGATGCAGCGCCCAAGAGGGACCCGCGTCTTGTCGTCATGAATCCGTCGGTTTCCTTTGGCGGGCCCGTGGTCGCCTGTACGGGCATACCGGTTTCGTCCATCTACGAACGTTACAGGGCCGGCGATTCCGTGGCGGACCTCGCGCACGACTTCAGACTGGGCGCCAGTGAAATCGAAGAAGCCATCCGCTGCGAAGCCGCCTGATGAATTGATATTTTTCGCTCGAGGTGCAAGAGGTGCTGGGTTCAAATCCCGGGCGGCCCGGCCATTGTCGAAAGCCGGCGGCGGTTTCGAATATTTCGGAACCTGTTGCGTTTGTTTCGAATCGGTGTTACACTCGAAATCGAGGACGACACATGCCCGCGACGATGCTGAGAACAACCGATGCGGAGATCGTTCCCGAGCCGGGGGAGAAGCAGATTCGGGAGCTGAACCGCATGCTCCAACTCGGAGCCCCCGCCCTGGTCGGCGTCGACGGCACGCGCCTCGTCTTGCCCGACGCGATTTTCCAGATTCTGAAGGGTGTGGTGAGCGGTCTTCGTTCGGGCCGGGTAGTCACGTTGACGTCCGCCGAAGAGCAACTCTCGACGCAAAGGGCGGCCGGTATGATCGGTGCGTCCAGACCTCACTTGATCAAGCTGCTCGAAACGGGGAAGCTGCCGTATTTCAAGGTGGGAAAGCACCGCCGGGTCCTCCGGGCGGATGTGGAGGCCTACATGACGCGACGCGACGCGGAGCGGAAAGCCGCGCTCGATAGCATCGCCAAGGAGGCCTTCGAACTCGGCCTGTATGACCGCACCGGTATCCCCGAGGGAGGCGAAGACTGAGAGCTGACTCGCGCGTCCTGCTCGACGCGTGCGTGCTCATACCGATGCCGCTGGCCGACACGTTGTTGCGGATGGCGGAAGATCCCCGGCTCTACTCGCCCAAGTGGTCGCGGACAATTCTGGACGAAGTCACTCGCAACCTCGTTGCGAAGTGGGACATGCCGGTAGCGAAGGCGCGCCGGCGGGAAGCTGCGATCCGGCTCCACTTTCCCGAAGCCTTGGTCGAAGGCGACGGCCCGCTGATCCCCGAGATGACCAACGATCCCGGCGACCGGCATGTCTTGGCGGCCGCCTCCGTGTCGCAGTGCGGCGCCATCGTCACCTACAACCGTCGCCACTTTCCTCCCGCGTCGTTGGATCCGCTGGGTATCGAGGCCATCGGACCGTCCGAGTTTCTGTGCCGCCTCTACGACCTCGATCCCACCTCCTTCGTGGGCAAGCTGCACGACCAAGCGGCTGCCATCGAAGCCCCGCTGGACCGCCTGCTCGGCAGCTTGGCGAAAAACGCGCCCAGTTTTGTCGACTTCTTCACCGCTCGACGGCTAACAGCCGTTCGAGCCCGAATCGCCGGAGTATCGGGGACCGCATCGCTGGGTCAGGAGCCCCAATCCGTCGTAGACTGGGGATAACGGCTCTCGGAGACAACCGCAAATCGTGCGAAGAGGAGTGCTCGCGTTTCTTGCCGCGGCGTTGGCGTTGGCCGCGAAGTTCACGGTCGATGTGCGCGCCGACTCCGTGGTCGACGAGGCGCAACGCGCGGACGTCATCGTTGTCTTCGGCGCGGCGGAATACCACGGGCGTCCCTCGCCCGTTTTGCGCGCCCGCCTGGACCATGCCTACGACCTCTACCAGCGCGGCGTCGCTTCGCTGTTGCTGACCACCGGAGGTTCCGGCGGAGACCCGGTCTTCACCGAGGGTGAAGTGGGCCGCAACTACCTGATCGGGCGCGGATTGCCGTCAGAGGCGATCATCGTCGAACCCGAGGCGTCCACCACCGTGGAGAGCGCGGCGGCGATCCGCGAGATTTTGCACCGGATGGGTCTGAAGTCGTGCGTGGTGGTCAGCGACGGCTACCACATCTACCGTGTGAAGCGGATCCTGCGGGATCACGGCCTCACCGCCTACGGATCGCCCCGGCCCGGCGAAGCGAAGGATTCGCCCCGCTACTGGTGGCTGTGCGCCCGCCAGGCGATGGCCTACATCCTATGGTCGGCGGGCGTGGCTGTCTAGATCTAGAGCCCAGGCCTAGCTCTGGCGTAGCTGCCGGCGCAGGAACTTGCCTGTTGCCGTTTTGGGGATTTCCGGCAGGAACTCCACTTGACGCGGGTACTTGTAGGCCGCCATCCGTTCGCGGCAGTGAGCGATGATGTCCTCGGCCGTCACGGGATCGGGCCAGTCCGGCCGCAGGGCGACGAATGCCTTTACGGTCTCTCCGCGATACTCGTCCGGCACGCCGATCACGGCGGCTTCCTTCACCGCCGGATGCTGGTACAGCACGTCTTCCACTTCGCGGGGCCACACCTTGTACCCCGACGCCACGATCATGTCTTTCTTGCGGTCGACGATGTAGAACCAGCCCTGCTCGTCCCGGATGGCGATGTCTCCGGTGAGAAACCAGCCGTCGTGGAACGCCTGGGCGGTGGCCTCCGGTTTGTTCCAGTAACCCGGGAAGATCATCGGACCGCGTAGCGCCAGTTCACCGGATTCGCCGGGCGCGGCTTCCCGGTCCCGGTCCTCCAGGTCGACGATACGCGCCTCGCAATTGGGGATTGGCACGCCGATCGACAGCGCGCCGAAGCCAGGGTCCACCGGACCGCGCGCGTTCATCGGCGTTATGTGCGCGGGCGAGTTGCTCTCGGTGAGTCCATAGGTGTTGTGGACGTAGGCTCCGAACTTCTCCTCGAATCGAGCGGCCACGGCCGGAGCCACCGGGGCGCCTCCGGTGAAGACCTTGCGCAGCGAACTCAGGTCCGCAGTCTCCGCTTCGGGCGAGTTCATCAGCGCGATGTAGGCGGTGATCGCCGCGAGAGAGAAGGTGGGACGCCATCGCTCGATCGCCTCGAACGTTCGCTTGACGTCGAACCGGTGGTAGAGAACGAGGGGAGCGCCGGAAAGCGCCGATAACGCGATCTCGGCCACCAGCCCGGTGATGTGGAACAGCGGCGCCATCGCCAGAATGCGATCGTCCGCGCCCACCTGCATCCAGGTGCGGAACACCTCGGTATTGAAGGCGATGGCGCGGTGCGGACACATGGCGCCCTTGGGACTGCCGGTTGTTCCGGAGGTGTACACCAGATACGCGATGTCGTCGGGGCCGCACGGGATCCGGTTCGCCGGGTTGGGCGTTTCACCGGCCAATGCCTCGATCAGTCCTTCCGCGAACACCACCCGTTCCACGGCGGTCGAAGGCAGTATGGGCGCCGCCTCGGCGTCGTGCAGGCCGCGTGGGCACACCAGCACCCGCGCGCCGCAGTCGGCGAGGTGGTACTCCATCTCGCGGCGCTTGAACATCGGGCTCAGCGGCGTCACGATGCAGCCGCGCTTCCACGATCCGTAAACGGCCACCAGGAACTCGGGATCGTTCTGCAGCCAGAGCGCCACGCGGTCGCCCTTGCCGATGCCGAACCGGGCGAGCATGGCGGCGAACCGGTCCGCCAGGGTGTTCAATTCGGCGAAGGTGTAGGTGGTCTCGAAGTAGTGAATCGCCGGTTCGTCCGGGGTATCGTCCACGGTCTGTTCGAACCGGTCGATCAGGCTGTCGTCGGGGACGGGCAGCACCGGCGGCACGAACCAATCGTAGTGTTTCAGCCACGGAAACGCGGGTTCCGGACTGGCTGGTTTGCCGTTCAGGCTCGCCGCGACGGGTGGGGCCTCGTCGAGGTGCAACTCGCAACGGCAGCAGTCGCTGCAACGCAGGCAGCGCGAACAGCGATGGTTGGCGCAGGCGTCCTTGGTGCACCAGACGCAGATGTCGGTGCTCGCGCCGTCGCAGATGCTGCAGGTGAAGGAATAGACCGGCGTCATTGCGGTTTCGCCGCCGGAACCGGCTTGGCGGCGGGCGGTTTGGCCGCCGGGCGCGCGGGCGGCTGCTTTAGGATCATGCCCCGGCACCGTTGCGCCTCGCCGTCCATGATGCGGAGTTCGTGCTCCTTCGTCGATACCAGTTCGACCAGGTAGGAGCGCAACCGGCTCCGGTTATTCTCGCTCTCCGAAATCACGCCGAGGACCAGGTCGGCGAGCGCGGGGTTCTGATACCGCCGCACGCCTTCGCTCATGGAATTCAAAAGCGACTCGACCGCCTGCAAACGGAAGTACGTCTCGAGCGTGGGCGTCATCCGTTCCGGATCCTTCTCCAGTTCGCCCAGCTTCGCGGTCAGGTATCCGAGTTCCGCTTTCAGGCTGCCATGCTGCGCCACGTACGCCTCGGGCGCACCCTTGTTTACCCACTCGGCCGGATTGATTTGTTCCAGAAGGGGGCGAAGCCGCGCCGTCTCCGACGCCAGGGACCGCAGCGTCGGCTGGATTCCCCACGGCGGAGTGACACCGCCTTGAGCCCACGCCGCTACGGGCAGGATCAGGATCGCCGGTAGATGTCGCACTCTTCTATTGTGGCGGAGGCGGAGGCGGCGCGCCAGGGGGAGGAGGCGCCGGAGTGGATCCGCTGTCGCCGCCGCTGCCCGTATCGCCCACCGGGCCGCGTCCACCGGGAATGGTGGGGCCGCCGCCCGCGCCGCCCGTACGACCGCTTCCCGCGCGCGCCAACGTATAGAAGGCGTCCATCAGTGCGCGTCCGGCGCGTTCCGCCACAGCGCCCTTGTCGATGCGCGCCTTGGCGAGCGGAACGTTGCGGTAAACGCGAATCTGGTCGCCGTCGCGAAGCACGCGGGGCCGCTCGTTGTACATCAGCAGGTGCTTGACGTGTACCTCGCCTTCGTCAACGGCGACGAAAGTGGAATCGTCCTGTGGATCCACGTCCACGTCGAAGGTGGTTCCGCGTACCGAGATCACCGCGGTCGGCGTGCTGATGCTCGTGTTGTTCGGCTGTCCGCCCCATCGTTGGATGTGGACCTTGATCTTGCCAATGATGACGTCCAACAGATTCGACGGACTGTAGTCGTTCCGGAAGGTGACCCGCGAATTCGGAAACACCCAGAAGGTGCTGCCATCGTTGACCTGGAACACGGCCGAGCCATCGGGTCCGGTGACGATCACTTCCCTGGGCTTGACCGAGTCGCCGGTCCCGAGCGCCCAGGGGACCGAGCCGCGCATCACCGAGACGCGCCCATCCATCTGCTTGACCACGGCCGCTACGTTATCCGGCCGCAAGCCCACGTCCTGCGCAAGGCACGCCGCGGCGGCCAGGGCGAAAAACAATGCCCGGGCGGCCCACTTCGAACTCGGAGGACGCAATTTCATCTAAGGACTCCGGGCGGAGACGGTAGTCCCACCCGTTCTGATGTCAGTCTACATCAAAATTGCATTGCAATCGGTGGGCCGCGACGAAACCACGGGGGCGGCCGTAGCGTTATCAATGATGTTGGCCGATAGTACGATAGGAAGTCGAGGATAGAATAGTCTCAGCATATGTGTCGCGTTGCCACACCACCCAACATCGTCCGAAAGGCGCTGTTGCTGTACGTGTGGACCTCCGGTTTCGCCGGCGCGCAGACGCTCGAATGGCGGCGCGTCGGGAACACGGTGGTAGACGCCGGGCTGGCCAGTCCGGGCGGAGGTCCCGTCCAGCGGGTCTGGTACTCGCCCGATGGGTCCAGATTGCACGCGCGGCTGACGGGCGGTAATGTCTTTGAGACGAGCGACTTCGAAACGTGGACGGCATCGGCCGCGGCCGCTCCCGCCGTTTCCACCGCGCGGGTTCCGGTGGATCGAACCAGGTACCGCGGAAAGTCGATCCTGGGCGGCGATCCTACCGATGCCGCCGTGTCGCCGCGGGACGCCGCCGAGATCGTAGCCGCCAACGCATCGGGGGTGTGGCGCTCGCTCGACGGTGGTAATTCCTGGACAGGTCTGAACGACACACTGCCGAATTTACCGGGTTCGCGAATCCTGGCGGCGGGCCGCGAGGTGCGCGTGGCCGTGGATGGCCGCTCGGAGATCGCGTGGTTTCCGGGCATCCGCGAGGGTTGGCAGGTCCGCGAATCGGCGCGGCCGGATCTGTGGCTCCGGGCCCGCGTCACGGCGCGGCTGGGAACGCCTGTCTCCGCGGCCGGCGCGGCCGGAGACTGGGTCCACGCCGGGTCCGAGGATGGCCGCTTGTGGAGTTCGCCCGACCAAGGCGCCACTTGGCGTCCGCCGCAGCAACTCGGCGCGGGGCCGGTCACGGCCATCTTCACCGCTGCCTCCGATCCGCGGCTCGCGCTGGCCGCCGTGGGACTGCGCATTGCCCGGACCGTCAACGGCGGGCTGTTTTGGGACGATCTCACTTCGAATCTCGACGCGGGCACGATCCGAGGCATCTCGGCCGATCCGGCCACCGGCGCAGTCTACGTGGCGGGCGATCGAGGCCTCTTCTTTACGTATGCCGATCTGAAGGGGGCGAGCCCGGCCACCGAGTGGCGTCCGGTCGCGGGAGCGCTGCCCAGGGCTCCCGCCCTGGACGCGCGGCTGGACGACGCCGGGAACCAACTGTACGTGCTGTTCGAGGGGTACGGCGTCTTCGCCGCGATGGCGCCCCACCGCTTCCGCGAACCCCGCATCGTGAGCGCCGCGGATCGGGGATCGGGACCGGCCGCGCCGGGCGCGTTGCTGAGTATTCTCGGTTCACGCGTGACGTCGGTGCGAGCCGGAGGATTGGAGTTCCCTGTGCTGGACGCATCGGACTCGGAGTCGCAAGTGCAGGTTCCGTTCGGGGCGGTGGGAACCTCGCTGTCGCTTGCGCTGACCGACGCGCGAGCCAACCGGCGCGAATTGAAGTTGTCGCTCGAGAGCACCGCGCCTTCGATCTTCCTGGACCAGGACGGCTCGCCGATGCTTGTGGACGCCGAGCGGGGCGTCCTGATCGAGCCCGGCCGCCCGGTTTCGGCCGGATCGCGCGTGCAGATCCTGGCCGCCGGTTTGGGCAAAGTGACGCCCGAGTGGCCTACCGGGTTGGCCGCGCCGGTCGACAATCCTCCCAAAGTGAACGCCCCAGTGCGCGTGTTCGTGGACCGCTCGCCGGTGAAGGTGACACGCGCCACCCTGGCTCCGGGGTTCATCGGGTTCTACCTGATCGAAATCGAACTGCCCGCGCTGGTCAACGTGGGCCCGGCGGAATTGTATCTGGAAGCGGGCGGACAGCAGAGCGGACGCGTTTCGATTCCTCTCACACAGTAGCGGAGATCCGGACGGGCGGCCCGCCGCGTATGGCACACTGAGGATTCGCCATGGCTTGTCTCCGCTTCACACTGATTTTCGCGCTCGGAGCCGGGGCGCTCGCCGCCGCCGGCACTCGCGTCCTCTTCGACCCGTCGGACCCGGGAACCGGTCCCTTCCCGTCCAACACGCTGACCGTGGCGGATCCCGCGCAGCGTTCGGGGAGGCGCGTGAACATGCCCTTTCCCGACTGCCAGCAACTGGCCAATCTGGCCGCTTGCGGCGAAGTGCTCGCCGTGAATCAACTCGACGGCTTCAATCCGCAGCAGCGCGTTCGCGTCCGGTTCAGCGGCCCCGTGGATCCGGAGACGCTCCGCGCCGGCCTGGCGATCATATGGCTCGATCCGCTCTTCCCGGGCTCCTACGCCCTGGGGCAGCCGGGCAAGGTAACCGTCGTCAACGAAGTGGTCTACGATCCCACCACCAATACCGCCTACGCCAAACCGGATGAGCCGCTCGATCAGCTCTACCGGTACGCGGTGGCCGTAACCTCCGCCATCCGCGACCGCGCCGGCGATCCGGTGGAGCCCTCGCCCGAATTCGCCGCCTGCCTGTCCGGAGGCGCCACTGGACCTTGCGCCGAGGTGGCGCCATCGCTAGCCGCCATTCGCCGCGCCGCGCCCGGTCCGTTGGTCGCCGCCTCCGTGTACACAACGCTTTCCGTCACAGCCTTCATGGAATCCGCTCGCCGCGCGGTCACCTCGACGCCGGTGAACTTCCGCCGCACGGGCGCGCGCAACGTCTTCACCGCCGCGGAAGTGCAGGGCGTCACGTGGCGGCAGCAGGTGCGCGCGCGCGGCGAGAACCGCTTCAACGATTTCGTCCTGCCGCTGCCTCCGGGCCTGCTGGCGCAATCGGGGATCGGGCGGGTCGCGTTCGGCAGTTTCCAGTCGCCGAATTTCCTGAACGCGCAGGGCTTCATTCCGCAGACGCCCACCGGCGCTGAGGTTGCCGTTCCTTCCGCGGCCACGGAGGTGTTCTTCCACGTATGGCTGCCGGCCGCGCCTCCGCCCCCAGGTGGATATCCGGTTGTGATCGCCGGGCACGGATTGGGAGACAGCCGGTTCGGCATGCCCTCCATCCTGGCGCTGACGTTTTGCAATCAGGGCTTCGCCGTCGCCGCGATCACGGCGGTGGGACACGGCTTCGGCCCGGAGAGTTCGGTGGTGATTACCGATCGCGCGGGCCCGGTGGAGATACCGGCTCCGGGCCGCGGAGCGCCTGTTGCCGACGGCTCGATCGGCCCCATCGACGGCACGATCGTGGTGGCGCCCGGAGCGCCGGTATTCGGCCGAGACGCGGTTCGCCAGACGGCGCTCGATCTGGTCCAACTGACGCGCGTCATCCGCTCCGGCGCCGATCTCGACGGCTCGGGACGCCCGCTGCTCGATGGCGGCAACATCTCGTATCTCGGGCAGTCGTTCGGGGCGTTCTACGGAACCGTTTTCCTCGCGGTGGAGCCGGCGGTACGATCGGGCATCCTCAATGTCGGAGGCGATTCCCTGGTCTCCACGGCCATTACTTCGCCGGCGTTTCGCGAACTCGGCGGTCAATATCTGGCGGCGCGCGGACTGCTCAACAAGGGAGCGGATTTCGATCCGAACCTGCCGCTCCGGTACGAAGCGGTGAAGGTCAACGATGTCCGCGGCGCCGTCGAGATTCAGAATACGCTGGACCTGCTCCAGTGGGTGGAAGCGCCGGGCCAGGCGGGCGCCTTCGCGCCGAGGCTCGCGACGGCGACGCTCCCCGGCGTTCCCGTGAAGCGCGTCCTGTTCCAATACGCAATCGGCGACCGCAGCGTCCCCAATCCTCAGAACAGCGGGCTGGTTCGCGCGGCCAACATGCGGACCATGACGTCGGTGTTCCGGTTCGACCGCTTCCGGGGGAGGCTACCCGCATTGGGCGACAACCCGCACACCTACCTGACGTCGGTTCTCGAAGATCAGGCGAGTTTCGCGATCGGGTTGGGCACGCAGGCGCAGGCGCTGCTGTTTCTGGCATCGACGGAGAATGCGGTGCCGGATGTGAACAGCACCTTGCGGCTGATCCTGGGTCGCGACGCCTTCGAGACGCCGGAATTCCTCACCGAAGACACCAACTTCCAGTAGGTGGATGCGCGGCCCCGCGAAGGGCGCGCATCCACTGTATCCGCCGGCGCCCGTGCCGGGCGAATTTCCGCGTTCCGGCTAAAGAGGTGCTTGCAAAAGTGTTTTAGGGATGTGGAAATCATTATTGACAAAGGGCGGCCAATGAAGGACGATTCGATTGGGCCTGTCGAGAGATGGATGAGACACCCACGCTGGATCGGAAAATGGACCACGCACTATTCA
>SYLY01000299.1 GCA_005808475.1 Acidobacteriota bacterium | reverse complement strand
GAGGCCCTAGGCGGCCTTGGAGCGGCCTTGGATGCCGCCGATCGAGGCACGGAAATCGTCGCCCTCCACATTTTCGGGGCGGCCGCCCGGGCCGGGCCCCGAGGTTGGTCCGATTTTGCGGATCTTGGGACAGGCTCTAGAGATGCGGCTGACGAGCCCTACGAGGAGACCGACCGCGCATGCCATGAGGCCTTCTGCCTGCACTGTACTCTCGCCCTGAACAAAGCGCTGATTGCTGAGCGGGCGAGGATGGTGACCGTTGAGACGGGGCGAGGCAACCTGGACGCCACGCTCAGGTCCGTGGCGACGTTCACAAAGCAGTCCTTGGGCTGTGATGCGATCGTGCTGTACGGCTACAACCAGGCGTTCGACGAGGTTGCGTACCCGCCAACAATGGAAGGGGTGAGGTTCGAAGACCGTGCCAGGAGGGAGGAGAGTTTTCCCCGCGCTTCCCTGGTCTACAAGATGCTAAAGCTGAACGAGATCTTGCCGGTGGCAGACGTGACGGCACATCCGGCGTTCAAAGGCCGACGCTTCGCCATCGACGAGGGAATCAAGTCCTGTGTGGTGGTGCCTCTGACCGCCGGTCCGCATCGGGTCGGAGTGATGTTCGCAAACTACCGGTCCCGACATCCGATCCTAACCGACGAAATGGAGCTGGTCAAACGGTTCGCTGATCAGGCAGCGGTGGCGATTCGAAGCAGCCAAGTCCTCGACACCATGGTTCGGTTGTCGAAGCATCTCATGGACTCCACCGACATTCAGGACAGAATGGACCTGGCCGTGAAGTTCGCGGCGCGCGTCCTAGGCATGAGGTTCTGCAACATCGTCGTTCCGGACGAATCGTCGGATCGCCTCGTATTCCGGTCCATTCACGGTTGGGAGCCAGAGGATAAGGCATACAAGCTGGACCGGGGCGACCAGTCCCACGCCGGAGTGACGATCGATCGAGGTCGGCCAGTTCCGGTGCCCGACATTCAGGCAGTGGACTCTCCATTCAAGCCCACGGAGATCGCGCTTCGGCGAGGGATCCGGTCTGGTCTCAGCGTTCCGATGGTCGATGAAAATGGTCGGGTCGTCGGCGCGATGCTGGTGCACTCCCAATATATCCACAACTTCACGTTGGAGGAGATCAACATCCTGCAGGCTATTGCCAATCATACAGCGATGGCGATTACAAGTGCTCGCTACCAGGAGCGGGACGAATGGAGAAACCGGTTCCTCATCAGCGTGGCACACGACATTCGGCAGCCGCTCCAGCGCATCGTTGGCGCCATTGGCGAGATTTTCCAGAGTGTACCCGCGGGCCCATCGAACTCCGGCGTGGCAGCAATGACCGAGGCGGTAGAAGAGATCGATGCCATGGTGACCAATGTTCTGGACCATGAACAAATCCGCGACCGCCAGTCTAGGGTCGTCGGAGGCATATACGTGGCTTCCGCGCTGCTGGAGCGTTCGGTGGCCAGGTTCCGCGATCAGTGCAGGCGGGGCGGCATCACCCTGAAGCCCGATTGGGACTCCATCCAGACGCTTGAGGTCGAGGTTGACGATGTCAAGATCCGCTCCGTACTCGTGAATCTGCTTGGCAACGCCCTCAAGAACGCCACTCAGGGCGGGAGGATCTTGGTGCGTGGCGAGATTCGCCCTGACGGCCAACTTGCGGTCGCGGTGTGCAACACGGGGCCCAGAATCCCCGATGAAACGCGTGCGACGATGTATAATGCCTACGTTCACAGCGGCCCCAGCGCCGGAAACGGCCTGGGCCTATACCTAGTGAGGAAGCACATGGAGGCGCATCAGGGCACTGTGGCTGATGACGAATGGGCCGACGGACCGGGCTGGAGATTCACCGTGCTGTTTCCGGCGTCACGGTGCAGGAGAGACTAGTATCATCCGATGAATAGCATGAGCGGCGCAGCCATGAATCTCGACGATGCAATTCGCCACACCCCGAAACCGAGAACCGCCCAGCCGGCACTGCCGCTCGGACACATTGGCTCCGCACGTTCGTTCGAAAAGATTGTGGCCGATGGCCATCTGATGCCCAGGGAGTGCCCCGTCTTCAACCGGAACGTCCTGTACGTGTTCTACGGGGGGCTGTTCTACCGACCGGGCCTCCCACTGACCGAGAACGCTACCGAGATGCCCGTTGGGTACTTGTTCCGAGCCGCTTCGGCGCGCCACGTTGTGCGATACTATCCATTCGACACCGGAGCGCTCTCCGGAGAGCTGTATGGGTCCTGGGGTGCCAAGCTCAGACCCTTCAAGCGGCGCTTCGCCGTTCAGGCGCGTCAAAACTCCGGAGCCGACATCGTCCACGCGCTGTTCACGACCAACGATCGCTACCTTCGGGGCTATCCCCGCAAGCTCGCCGTCAGCCCCGCACCAGTCCCCCTCCTGCTCCGGTTCCTCAACGATGACCTCAGCGGCGCGGGAGTGGATCGGCGGCAGTACGCGATCGAAGGCCACGTTCATCGGTCCCTTCCCCTTGACCTCCTCGAATGGGTCGGATTCCCGAGCCGCCTCTGGCTCCATTTCGATCGCTTGTGTAGACAGATCGGCCGGCGTCCCAAGCATTACGCCTACGCCGAAGAGCGGAGGTTCTCGCCGGACCAGATCGCCCACGATCTGGAACAGCGTGCCCGCGCCGTTTTATCATTGACGTATCCAGGTGCTATGATGAAGGGAAATCGAGATGTCAGACTTTGAGCTAGCAGGCTATGATGCCCCATCAGTGCCGGTTGGCCCGGTGGTACCCATTGGCCGGATGGGCGGCAAGTTGGTGGCAGTTCACGAATGTGGTTCGGGGATGGCGTTCGAAGCCGTCGGATCCGGGAAGAAGTACCATGAAATCGACGGCACCCGCTTCGCGGGCTTCGATCCCGAAAGGGAAATCCTCTTCGTCGATGGCGCCGGCAACGCCGAGGCGCATGCCCGCAGCGAAGAGGCGAACCTGCTGCTTCAGTTGCTGTCCGATCCGAGAATGGAAAGCGCCTCACCCCTGGACCGGTTTGCTCTGGCGCGGCGGTCCGGCAGCGCCACGCTGATCAAGCGGGAATTGGTTGTCTGCGCGCGTCAAATGAAACGGCTTGCCCCGGACTCTCTCAAGGAATGGTATCGCAACGCGCTGGAGCACATCCGCGGAGCTGTTGGCGAGACCCTGACATCGCCACAGGACCCGGAGGAGTTGCTGCGTCCGGAACTCCTTTACGTGGAGGACGACCACGTCACTGCGGACCAGGTGTCGGCGAGCCTCCGGGCCGCCGGCTTCGTCGTCCATCACGAGCGTGACGGAAACAGGGCCCTCATGGCCGCAAGACGTTTGAGCCTTGACGTGGCTGTCCTCGACAGTGGCGTTCCGGGGCTGCCGGGTGTCGAGGTCTGCCGGGGCATCAGGGGCTTCGGGGGCACCAGGCTCTTGCCCGTGATCATGACTTCAGCCCAGTCGAGTGACTCCCTGCGCGAGGCCGCCAAGGTGGCCGGTGCCGATGACTACGTCGTGAAACCGTTCCGCTCCTCCGAGTTGATACGACGGATCGAGCAGCAGCTTCGACGGCATCCGGTGCCCTCCCTGCCGCTGGCGAGTTGAGATTCGTCGGGATCCGAAATCGCGCCATAAGTATTTCTTATCCGGTCGCCACGGACTATCCCCGTCTCCGCGATATACTGTATCGCTGAGCCGCATCGTGCCACCGCTCTCTGAGACTTCGCATGCCCATCTGGATCGGAAACCTCCTTGACCCATCTGCCGAAGCTCACTCCCGTCGCCGCGATTGACATTTTCGTCACCGCAGTCCTGATTTATCAGTTCCTTTCCATCCTGCGCGGCCGCCGCGCGGCGAACGTGCTCGTCGGATTGGGTGTGCTGCTGGCGCTCTATCTGGCCGCCCTCGCCGCGAACCTGGAACTGCTCCGCGCCGTGTTGCAGACGCTCGCGCCCTACACGCCGCTCGGACTGATTCTGATGTTCCAGCAGGAGATCCGGCGGATGCTGGCGAGAATGGGCCAACAGGGATGGACAGGCTTTGGCGCGCGGTTGAAACGCCGCGAGTTCGTCGAGGAGATCCTGCTGGCGATGGATGCCCTTTCGAAAACCAAGACCGGCGCCCTGATCGTCATCGAGAAGGACATCGGATTGCGCACCTTCGTCGAGAGCGGAGTGGCGCTGGACGCGGTGGTTTCCCGCGACATTCTTCTCGCCGTCTTCTTTCCCAAGGCGGCGCTCCACGACGGGGCGGTGATCGTTCAGAACGACCGGATCGCCGCGGCCGCCTGCTTTCTTCCGCTGAGTGGAAATCCGGCGCTCGCCTCCACCATGGGAACGCGCCACCGGGCGGGCATCGGCGTCACCGAGGAGAGCGACTGCATCGCTCTGATCGTGTCGGAGGAGACTGGCCAGCTATCGGTGGCCGTCGCCGGCGAGATCGAGCGCGACCTCACGCTCGCCGACGTGGACGCCCGAATCGCCGCGCACCTGGGCGGCAAGGCGCGGGAAGCGGAGGAAGGCGAAGGCGATACAGACCCCGTCGAGAGGCTGGAGCGGCCATGAAGGATTTCATTCTTAGGAACCTTCCGGTGAAACTGCTCTCGCTGGGGCTGGCCGTGGTGTTTTGGCTTCTGATCGGCGGCGAACAGGAGATCGCTACGTCGATCGCCGTACCGGTGCAATACAGGAACCTCCCTAAAGATCTCGAGACTACCTCCGATCTTTCAGAGAAGGTGCATCTCGATATCCGCGGTCCTTCGGGCAAGCTTTCGCCGGCGAGCATTGAGGCCGTGGTGTTGCAGTTCGACTTGGCGGGCGTCAGCCAGCCCGGCGACCGGACTCTCGCCGTGCGGGCCGAGAACGCATCGCTGCCCTCCGGGGTGGTGTTGGATCGCGCCGTGCCCTCGCAGATCCGGCTGCGTTTCGAACAACGGATGACCAAGGACGTGCCGGTGCGCGTGCGGATCGGCAAGCAGCCTCCGTCCGGGTTCGAAGTGGTGGCGCAACGGACCGTGCCCGAGCGGATTCGCATCGTGGGTCCGGAGAGCCGGGTCGCCGACGAAACGTCTGTCGAGACCGACGCGGTGGACTTGAGCGGCGTCACCGAGACATCGGAACTGCGCGTTCCCGTCTACGTGGGCGACTCGCAGGTGCGCATCGACGGACGGGGCGAGGTGGCGCTGACGGTGCAAATCAAGAGGAAAGAGTAGATACGAATGGGACGAGAACTTTTCGGCACCGATGGAGTGCGCGGCGTCGCGGGCGCCTATCCGCTGGATCCACGCACCGTGCACGCGATCGGAGCCGCCTTGGGGCGCTGGTGCCGCGATCATTCGGCCGATCCCGTGGTGCTGATCGGAATGGACACGCGCGAGTCGGGCCCATGGATCGCCGCTCAGGTGGCCGGTGGGCTCGCGCGCGAGGGCGTGCGGGCGCGATCCGCGGGGCTGATCTCGACGCCCGGCGTCGCCTACCTCACGCGGAACGACGAGTTCGTCGCGGGCGTGATGATATCCGCCTCCCACAACGCGTACCTGGACAACGGCATCAAGGTCTTCGGCCATTCCGGCTACAAACTGCCCGATAGCGAAGAGGAAGACATCGAAAAGACCGTCTTCGCGATACTCGCCGCGGATTTCGAGCCGGTGGCCAAACCGGTTCCCGTGGAAGAGAACCTCGATCTGCGCTACCTGGACTTTCTCGTGCACGCCTTCGAGGGGACCCTCGAGGGCATGACCATGGTGCTCGACTGCGGAAATGGGGCGGCGGTCCACCTGGCGCCGGCGGCGTTCCAGCGGTTGGGAGCCAAGGTCCACACGATCGGCTGCGAACCCAACGGGCGCAACATCAACCTGGATTGCGGCGCCCTGCACGTCGACGCGCTGGCGGCGAAGGTGGTGGAATTCGGCGCGGATCTCGGGTTCGCCTTCGATGGCGACGCCGATCGCTGCATCGCCGTGAGCCGCTCGGGCCGCATCGTGGATGGCGACGCGATCCTGCTCGCCTGCGCGCGCCGGATGCAACAGCAGGGCCTGCTTCACGGCGGAGCCGTGGTGGCTACGGTGATGTCCAACCTCGGACTCGAGCGGGCGCTGAGGTCCGATGGCATCGGCCTGATTCGCACCCCGGTCGGCGACAAGTACGTGCTCGAGGAGATGCGCCGGCAGAACATGGCGATCGGCGGGGAACAGTCCGGCCACGTGATCTTCCTCGATCAGGCGACGACGGGCGACGGGCTGCTCACCGCGCTGCGGCTGACCGAAGCTGTGCGCGCCGCGGGCCGCCCGCTCGAGGATTTGGTCGCCGATCTCGAGGTCTATCCGCAGAAGCTCGTCAACGTGCGGGTGAAGGAGCGGCGCCCGTTGCAGGATCTGATCGCTGTCGCCGAGGCGATCCGCAAAGCGGAGGAATCGCTCGGCACGCAAGGCCGCGTCCTGGTGCGTTTTTCCGGAACCGAGCCACTGGCGCGCGTGATGGTGGAAGGTCCCACGGACGCGGAAGTGGAGCGGCACGCCAGCGACATCGCGGCTGCCATCCGAACCGAGTTGGGGGGATAGGCTAGAACTTTTCGCGCAAGGCACTAGCCTTCCCTACGTTTGTGGGATATACTGACTGGTACCTCGGAGTGCATGCGCCAGTTGTACCAGTTCGACGCAGAATACGTCCGCGCGCTCATCGCGGACGATGAAGCGGTACAGCTCCATTTCTACCAATACTTCGGCCCCCTGTTGTCCATCAAGCTGCGGATGCGGGTCCGGTCTCCCGAATTGCGCGAGGACATCGTGCAGGACACCTTCTGCCGGATCATGAGCTTCCTGCGGCGGGGAGGGGAATTGGAGCACCCGGAACGGCTGGGCGCTTTAGTCAATACCGTGTGCAACAACGTGCTGTTGGAGCGGTTTCGGTCCGAGGGAAGGTCCTGCGAATCCCTGGAAGAGCACCTCGAGATCCCCGATGGCCGCACCGGCGTGGAAGAGGGCGTGATCGACGAGCAGCGAAAGCGGCTGGTTCGCCGGCTGCTTTCCTCCTTGCAGGAGCGTGACCGCCTAATTCTGCAGCAGGTGTTCCTGGAGGAGCGCGACAAGGACTTGGTCTGCGCGGAGATGGGCGTAGACCGGAACTACCTCAGAGTACTAGTACACCGGGCCAAAACGCGGTTCAAAGTGGAGTTGCAAGGAGACAGCCCTCTATTAGCGATGTTTTTCGGCGCATAGTGAAACGACGCACCGAAAAAAATCACGTATGATAGTAGAGGAAGCATGGATCACGTTGACGCGGTGCAGTCTCAGGCCGTCCAACGCTATTTGTTGTCGGAACTGACAGGCGACGAACTGGCGCTCTTCGAGGACCACATGTTCGGCTGCGGCGAATGCGCCGCGGGAGTCCGGGACTCCTACGTTTTCGCCGCCAATCTGAAGGCGGCGCTCCGCGAAGGCGACGGACCGGGCAATCCGCTGCTGAACGCGATCCAGGAGTGGATTCGCACTCCCTTGCTGGTCCCCGCCGCGGCGGGCGGTATGGCTCGCGCGGATCTGTCCGCCGATCCCGGCGACACTCGGGACTGACACGGACTGGCGGGCGCGATATGATGGCGGAGAGCCATGACCCTCCGCGCACTTTCGTTTCTGGCCGCCGCGATCCCGCTGTTCGCCGGACCAGCCGACCGGAAGATCGCCGAGTGGACCCTCACCATGGGTGGCAAGGTGGTGCTGCACGGCGATTCTCGCCGGCTAGGCGATGTGTCCGAGCTTCCGGCCGGCGACTTCGAGGTCGACACGCTCGACTGGGTGGGCATGAACGCCGACCCGGGAGACCTCGAGCGGGCGGTCACCTTGCGGCGGTTGCGCGTACTGCACCTGCCGGGACCCATCTGGAACCGTAACGCCGATGGCGGCCGCGATGGCAGCACCGATCTCAAGTACCTGTCGGCGATCCCCACCCTCGAGACGCTCACCTTCAGCTACCACTTCCTGGATAATATCCGGTTCCGCGACGCCGGTCTGGCCGAAATCAAAAATCTCACCGGTATGCGGGAACTCGTGCTGCGGCAGTCGGCCGTTCGCGGGACCTCGCTGAAGCCGTTCGTGAATCTAGAAGCGCTCGATGTGACGCTTTGTCCGTTCGACGATGCCGGGCTGGAGTCGCTGGCCGCCATGACCCGGATGAAGCGGCTCTGGCTGGGCGACACCACCATCACCGACGCCCAGATGGCCGTCCTCGCCGGCATGAAGGACCTCGAGGATCTCGACCTGCACGGGACCGCGGTGACCGCCGAGGGTCTGCTCCACCTTCGCGGCTTGACCAAGCTCCGCAAGCTGAACCTCATGGGGCTGCCCGTCACCGACGAGAGCATGGCCGCGCTGGCCGGGTTGAAGCGGATCGAGCAACTGAATCTCTACCGCACCAAGGTGACCAACGCAGGCCTGGCGGTGCTCCACGGAATGACGCGGCTGGATGAGGTGGACCTGCGCTATAGCCGCGTCACGCGAGGCGGCGTGGAGTCGCTGCGGGCAGCGGTTCCATCGGCGCGCGTCTCGTTTCTCGAACTCTCGTCGCGTCCTGGAATGGCGGCGAACGCGGCGGCGCTCCGGGGCGAGGCTTGGTTGAAGGCTTCGGGAGGCTCGTACGCGGCGGGAGCCATCCGGTTGGGCGGATCGGCGGTGACCGACGCGCAGTTGGCCAGGCTCGCCGATTTCCCGTCCGCGCGTTCGCTGGACCTCGAGGCGACCGAAGTGGGCGACGCGGGCCTGGTCCACTTGGCGCGGCTCGGCGGACTCGAGGAATTGAACCTGTCGAGCACGTCCGTGTCGGACGCCGGGCTCGCGCACTTACGCGGCTTGACCAAGCTCCGCAAGGTGACGCTCCGCAATACCTATGTGGAAGGACCGGGCTTGGCGAACCTGGCCGCCGTGGAGGAACTGGATCTCCACGGATCGCCGGTTACCAGCTCCGCGCTGGCCGTTCTGGGGGCGCTGCCGAAGCTACGCAAGCTGTCGCTGGCTTCCACCGACATCTCCGACGGAGCGAAGCTGGACGCGCCGCGCGGTTTGGAAGAACTCGACCTGGCCGCGACCGATCTCACCGACGCCGGGCTCGAGCCGTTGCGGCGGCTGCCCTCGCTGCGCGCGCTCATCCTGCGCGACACCCGCCTCACCGACCCCGGGCTCGAGCATGTCGCCGCGATTCCGGGTCTGGCGTCCCTCGATCTGCAGCGAACCCGAATCTCCGACAAGGGCATGGCTACGCTGGGGCGGATCGTGGGGCTACGATCGCTGATCGCCGACTATGGCGAGATCCACGACGAGGGTCTGAAGCCGTTGCTGGCGCTTCGCGATCTGGCCGGCCTGAGTCTCGACAGCACGCATGTCACCGACGCGGCGGTGGAGACTCTGTCGAAGCTCGGGAATCTGAAATCGCTGAACCTGTATCACACGCTGGTAAGCAAGGCGGCCGTGGAGAAGCTCCGCGCCGCGCTGCCCGGCTGCCGGATCGTGTGGGACGCCGGTTCCAGTTTGCCGAACCGCAGGAGGAGTTAGCATGCTTGGCGCCGCCGCCGTTCTCGCCTTTTTCGCCATTCACGAAGGGAAGCTGACGCGCGACGCCGCGGGCGACGTAATCGAGGCCGACTTCACCGCCACCTGGATCACCGACGCCGATCTGGCGCGAGTGGGACGTCATAAGAAACTGCGCAAACTCGACCTGTCGCACACCAAGATCACCGACGCGGCCTTGGAGCACCTGCGTGGGCTGACCGAGGTCCGCGAACTGAACTGCTACTACGCCGAGTATCTCACCGAGGACGGGATCGGCCACCTGCGCGGCTGGAAGAACCTCGAGAAGCTGAATCTGCGCGGAACGCGGGTGACGAGCAAGGTGTTCGATCACATCGCCCAACTGACCGGGCTCCGCGATCTCGACCTGGCGTTCACGCAGATCTACGACGAAGGATTCGAGCAGTTGGGGCTGTTGCCGAAGCTCGAAAAGCTGGCGATCGGCGGCAATCTGCTGACCGGGTCCGCGCTGCCGCTCTTAAAGCCGCTTCCCGCGCTGACGCATCTGGATCTGGGCGGTATCCAGCGGGTGGACAGCGGCCTGTGGGGTCTGCCACTGACCGCCGCCAACCTCGAGCGGATCGGGCAACTGACTCGCCTGAAGTGGCTGAGCCTTTCCGGCGCCACTCTTGCCGATCGCGGGACCGACAAGCCGGGCAACCCCGAGGCCGAGCGGTCCGAACTGCGCGATCTGAGCGGGCTGCTCGGTCTGAAGGATCTCGAGTTCCTGGATCTGAGCCGGCAGCCCGTGACGGAAGAAACGTTGAAGCCGCTTTCGAAGCTCGCGAAACTGAAGACGATTCGCGCGGCTCCGAAAGCGGCCAAGTAGCGGGTTACGGCTTACCCAGGTCGCGGCCCACGAACAGCACCTCCTTGATTTCGGCGATCTTGGCGAGGGCGTAGGCCTTCACTTTGCCGATCAGCAGTTTGCCAGGCATGCGGGCGGAGATCTCGAACCCTAGCTTCTTCAGCTTGTCGATCACGGCGGCGGACTCCTCGGTCAGCCAGATCTTCACCTGCACCACCGTCTGAGATCCGGATTGGGACAGGCCTGCCAGGGAGCCGTCGAGCTTCGACGAGGCGTCCCGCTCCACCGCGCTCACCGCTTCCCGCCGGGGAGGCGGAGGCGCCGTTGGAGCGGTGGACATCCTTTCGCCGATGATGCCGCCGATCACGCCACTCATGTTGCCGCGTCCAAAGGAGCCCGTGGGAGCGGCGGTCATCGGGGCCATTTGCGCCATGTCCCGGGACTTCGCCCGGTCGCCGAACACGCCTTCATAGCTGACTCCGTGCGGCAGTTCCACCGGCACTTCCACACGCGTCAGTTCGCCGCCCTTGACCACCGTCGTCTCTTCCACCGCCACGAAGGACGTGAACTGCGTCATCAGCCGGAACTCGATGCCGAGTTTGACGATGCGGTCCTTCAGATCGCCGGAAGGCTGGCCGCGTTGCATGCCGTTCCAATCCCCGGCCATCAGCTCTTCGACGCGAGTGCGCGCCCACAACGACGCCAACACGTCGTTGTTCGCTTCCGATGCCGGCAGATCCACCGGGATTTCGCGCACGAACGGCCGTCCCGCGCGGTTGCCCTTCAGCCGGATCGTGCCGTGGGCGGCGCCGTCGTAGCGTCCGTGAACGATCAGCGGACGCGCGGCGAACAGATCGCGGGCGCGCTTGGGATGGGTGTCGCGCACCGGCAGTCCGTTCCAGTCGATCTCGATATCGGTGAGCATCGGCGTCCGCACGCGCTCGTAGAGCCGCTTGGCCGCCGCCGATCCATCCTCGTGAAGGTTCACATACTCCACTTCACCGCGGCCTTCCTCGGCCATCTTGTCGAGCAGGAAGCGGTTCACCGAACTCCCGATGCCGAACGAGAACACTCGCGCGTTGGAGTGGCGCTTCACCTCGCCCACGATCTCCATGTCGTTGCCGACGTAGCCATCGGTCAGGAACACCACGATGCGCACGTGATCCTGTTCGCCCGAGGGTTCCAGCGCGGCGCGGATCGCCGTCATCATCTCCGTGCCGCCCCTCCCGTCGCGGGAGAGCATGAAGCGTTGGGCGCGCTGGACATTCTCGCGCGTGGCCGCCACTGGTTTGGGGAACAGGAGTTCGGTGTCGCCGGAGAACGTGATCAGGTTGAACGTGTCGCGCGGGTGCAGTCCGTCGAGCGACAGCTTGATCAGCTCCTTGCATTTCTCGAGCGGATATCCGTGCATGGAGCCGGAGGTGTCCACCACGAAGACGATTTCCTTGGGCGTGATCTCGTTGGCGGCCGGGCGGTCCGGCGGCTGCAGGATCAGCGTGAAGAAGCCGCCCCGTTCGGCGCGGTGCGCCAGAACCGCGTCCTCGATGCGTCCGCCCGCCACTCCGTAAGTGAGAACGAAGTCGCGATTGGGGATCTCGTTCGCGTTCTTCAACGAGACTCGCGCGGTGTGGCCGTTCGGCCGCTCGATGTCGACGGCGTGCGTTTCGGCGCTCAGGCCGGTCACGGGTACTCCCGCGTCCAGATTCACGCGCAGTGAGATGTCATGCCCCGCGCGGGTTCCGGGGACCGCCACGGGCGGCGTGATCTTGGACGCGTCGGGGACATGGCCGGTATCGGGCGACCAGCCTCCGCCCGTCTTGCCGATGGGCTCTCCGGGGATGTACCGCGGGCCCACCACCATGGGGAAGGCGAACGAATAGGAGCCGCCCTCGTACTTCAGGGTCTCGACATAACTGATCGTGATCTTCACCTTCATCCCCGGGCCGATGTTGGTGACCGACTGAGTGAAGATGTTCGGCCGCTCCTGATCGAGCAGGCTGGCGGTATGTCCTTGCCGGCGCGCCTCGTCGAAGATCTGGCGGGCCTTCTCTTTCGGCTCGATCTTGCCGCGACTTCGCCGGTCGCCGACGAGCATGGTCATGTCGTCGACGGCGGCCTTCTCCGGCAGCGGGAACGTGTAGACGGCTTCGATCTTGCCGCCGGTGGTGTTCTCGAACTCCTGAGTCACGTTGACGCGGGCGAGAAAGCCCGAGATATCGGCGGTGATATCGGTGTGCCGAAGGGGGCAGGCGATCGCCGGGCGCCCATCGCGATCCAGCGCGAGCAGCGTTCCGCTTCGCTCGGCCTTTTGCGGTCCGGCGGGTCCGGGCTTGGGTTCGGGGCGCGCCGGAGCCGGGCGGGCGGCGGAGTACAGCGTCAGAGCCGCGCCGGCGGCGGCCAATCCCGTCAGAATCAGTTTCATGTTGTCCATCAAGACCTCCTGACACCTACATGGCGCCGGGGGTTCCCTCCTTTCGGGAAATTTTCGGCGGGCTGAATCTCACCGCGACAGGCGGCGCGCAATCGCCGCCTGTCCCGACAAAGGCCAGTGTTTCCCGTGACGGGTATGGAAACTGGCGCGGCCTATGCTGCTCCGGGAACACGCGGTCCCGCGAAGCCGTGAAGCTGACCGGGGGCTTGCGACCTACAGTTCCAAGTCGCCCCGGGGCTTGCCCTTTTCGAGTTCCATCCAGGTGTCGTAGACCTGCATGGGCAGGAAGTCTCCGACCCAGTTCTTCACCGAATCGGGCAGCTTCAGAGTGGTCGACTTCGGCGTCTTCCCGTCCATCTTCACCACGTCGGCGAGCTTCTTGCCGGACTTCCGCGCCGCCACCACGGCGCTCATCAACTCCGTCATGAACGCCGCTTCGCCGTCCAGGATCTCCGTTCCGCCATGCGGACCGTGGGCGGGCAGCACCTTCGCCGCGCCGAGTTTCTTCACGCCGTTCACCACGTTCACCCAGTTGCCGACGTGGCCGTCGCCGGTGTAGTTGAAGGGGCCGTTCACCACCGCATCGCCCGTGCAGACGATCTTCTCGTTCGGCAGGTAGGCGAACCCGTCGCCCTTGGTGTGCGCCCAGCCGAAGTGGTGGAACTCGATGCGGCGCTTGCCGTCGCTGATCGAATACGGGCTCTTCGAGAAGGTCTTCTGGGGCGGCTCCGCCGTGGCCAGTTTCAACTCGGCGACGTCCTTGCGCGACTGCGCTTCCTGCCACCGCTTGGGTTCGCGCGCCTTCATCTCCGCGACGACGCCTTCGTGACCGAGCGTGGTGGCGCCCATCTTCGTCCAGACCGGATTGCCATAGGCGTGGTCGCCGTGGTGGTGCGTGTCGAACACGTACTTCACGGGCTTCTTCGAGAGCTTCTTGATGTCCTCGATCAGCATCTTGGCGCCGCTCGGGAAGTTGGCGTCGATGACGACCAGGTAGTCCTTCATCTCGATGACGATGTTGTTGCAGTGGCCCTGTTCCTTGATATCGCCTTCGCGGAACCACACGCCGTCGGCGATCTGCTTCACCGAGTTCGGCTGGCCCACCACGAACGCGGCGGCGCCGAGCAGGGCGGCGAACGGAATCAGGATGCGGACTCGATTCATATCCGCACAAGGTACCATAAACGGTTGACCGGGCGGTTTCCCCCGATCGACGGGTTCTCCGGTTTCGACGCCGAGGTGCTCGGGGGCCGGCTCGACCCTTCCCGCGCCGCGATCCACGACGACGAGCCTCGCGCGGTGGCGTTCCGGATGTTGTCTTGCGGACGGCCAGTCGCGACCGAGGGTGCTTGAATTGAATTGGTACGGGGGTGGACCGAGTACCGGTCTCCTCTACACTGCGCGACTTTGCGCGAGCTATCGGTCTGAATCCGCACTCGCTCTGTGAACGAGAGCATGGTATCGGCACGAATGTCGGCTTGCGAGCACCGAGTGCGTTTCGCGCTATGACGCCCACGCGAAGGCAGGTGCGCCAACTGATTTGGCGCGCCCAAGTTCGCGTCCCCATCGCCAAGCCCTTCCCTGTTGACACCCTACAGGAACACTGATATAGTGTCCCTGTAGGTTACCTAATGAAAAAAGCTCAGACCGAAAAGGCGGAAGTTCTGCAAGGCACTCTCATCCTCCTTGTTCTACGAACGGTGGAGACGCTCGGACCACAGCACGGATACGGCATTGCCCGCCGGATCGAGCAGATCAGTAACGACGTGCTGCAACTCAACCAGGGCACCCTCTATCCAGCCCTGCTGCGCATGGAGCAGGAAGGATGGATTTCGTCGAAGTGGGGGGCCTCCGAGAAAAACCGCAAGGCAAGGTTTTACTCCATCACCGCGGCCGGGCGAAGACGGCTTGCAAAAGAGACCGAGGATTGGAAGCGCATGTCGTCGACCATTGAGCGCTTCCTCATCAGCGACCAGGCCAGCTTGGCCGAGGAGGCAGGATGAGTTGGGCGAGCGTCGCCGCCGCCCGTCTGCTTGGGCTTTTCAAGCGCAAGCGGCTTGAGCGCGAACTCGACGCCGAAGTGCGCTTTCACCTGGAGATGCAAGTCGACGACAACGTCAGGGCCGGGATGAAGCCCGAGGAGGCGCGATATGCGGCGCTACGTAGCTTTGGAGGCATCGATCCAGTGAAGGAAGCATACCGGGAAGGAAGGGCATTCTCCGTGGTTGAAACGACAGCGCAGGACGTGCGCTACGCGCTGCGGACGCTCCGCGGGAGTCCCGGATTCACGATCACTGCTCTGGCGGTACTGGGGCTTGCCATTGGCATCAACACGGCCATGTTCAGCGTACTGAATGCCGTGCTGCTCCGTCCGCTTCCCTACAGATCGCCGGAGCAACTGGTGATGTTGTGGAGTCAAGATCCGGGCAAGGACATGCGTGGAACGACCGGATATTGGAATGTCGAACAGTGGCGGCGGCAAAACAATAGCTTTGTGGACCTGGCGTTCTTCGATGGCGTTTCGGCGACGCTGACGACGGCGGACAGAGCCGAAAAGATCAGCGCCATCCGGAGCTCAGCGAGCCTCTTTGAAGTGCTTGGCGTTCAGCCTTTGCACGGACGCATCTTCACGGCAGAGGAAGCCGAGCAGCGGCAACGCCTGGCGCTGATCAGTCATCGCTTCTGGCAAAGCCACTTCGGAGGCTCGTTCGATGCCATCGGCACAAACGTGCATGTCGATGGCGCTCCTTCCCAGATCATCGGCATTCTCCCCGCCGATTTCCGATTCAGCGATGTGGATGTATGGGAGCCGCATACGATGTACCCGGAGTGGGAGGCGAGCCTGCGCAATCTACGCGGAGTGGGGTTCTGGGCTGTGCTTGGGAGGCTTCGGCCGAACGTCACCGTCGAGCAGGCGCAGGCGGAAATGAACGCCATCGCGGGCCGTCTCGACGAACAAATGCCGCCAGGACAGCGCAACCGGGCCATTGCCGTCGTGCCGTTGAGTCTTCACGTCGTTGGGGCCCGGCCGCGACTGGCGTTGCGGATGCTAGCGGGTGCGGTTTTCCTTGTGCTCCTGATCGCCGCCACCAACGTCGCGAGCCTCTCGCTGGCGCGCAGCGCCAGTCGAGAACGCGAAATGGCCATCCGCGCGGCGCTTGGGGCAAGCCGTACTCGGATCATCCGGCAACTGCTCGCGGAGAGCCTGGCCCTGTCTGTCACGGCAGGTTTTTTGGGCTTGCTGGTGGCATACGCATGCATCCGCGTCATACTTGCCGCCAAGCCCGGAAATCTGCCCGGTTTGAACGAGGTTAGTCTGGACTCGTACGTGCTTGGATGCGCCTTGGCGCTTTGCCTCCTCACGGGAATCCTGGTTGGACTGACGCCCGCATTAACGGCCGTGCGGCGGGACCTGAAGCCCTCCAGCCAGGAGGGCGGAAAGGGCGTCGCGGGAGGGGCGGCCACGCTTCATACGCGCCGCGTGCTGGTGCTGGGAGAATTTTCGTTGGCGATCATTCTGCTCGCCGGTGCCGGTCTCCTGGTGCGAAGTCTCCTGTCCGTGCAGAACGTCGATCTGGGATTCAGGCCCGAGCGCGTCCTTTCAGTCTCACTCGCCCCTCGCGCCTCCACGACGCCTGCGCAGCGGAACAGCTTTTATAGAAGCGTGATCGAGCAGGTCGAGTCCGTTCCCGGCGTGGAGAGCGCTGGCGTTACAAGCGAACTCTTTCTGAGCGGCAGCGGAACACGGATCGTCACCGTCGAAGGGGACACCCAGCGAACTTCGGAGCGCAGACCACTGCGAAGCGATGAGCTCAGTGAAGGCCTGTTCAAGACCGTCCGGACTCCGTTACTCAAAGGCCGCTTCTTTGAACCCGCCGACGGCAGCCCCGACTCCCCGTTGGCGGCCATCGTCAATGAAACCATGGCGCGCAACTTGTGGCCGGGAGGCGATCCCGTGGGCAAGCGGTTTAAGTTCGGCCCTCAGAATTCCAAACTGCCATGGTTCACTGTGGTCGGCGTCGTCGGCGATATGCGCCGCCAGGGCCTGGAGAAGGAGCCGATCTCGCAAATGTTCGAGCCCCTGGCGCAGAACCCTCCGGGCCGCGCGATTCTGCTCGTCCGAACGTCCATGGCTGACCCGCTGTCGATTGCGGGAGCGGTACAGGAAGCCGTGCGCCGCGTGGAGAAGTATGCACCGGTCTACGCAACGACGACGCTGGAAAGCCAGCTTGACGCCTCTCTTGCCGAGCGCCGTTTCCAGACGACGCTTCTAGTCGGGTTTTCCGTGGCAGCGTTTGTCATCGCCGCGATCGGAATCTACGGACTCATCCAGTACTCGGTTGTGACGCGCACCCGAGAGATCGGCATCCGCATCGCGCTAGGCGCACAATCGGGACAAATCGTCCGGATGATCATGGGGGAGGGTCTGAAGCTGAGCTTAGCCGGCATGGCACTCGGGCTTTTGGGGGCGGTGTGGATCGGCCGGGCCGGATCGAGTCTCTTGTTTGGCGTTACCGCCACGGATCCCCTCACCTTCGTTACAGTGTCGCTGTTGCTGACCGCAGTCGCCGCAGCCGCCTGCTATTTCCCGGCCCGCCGCGCGATGAAGCTCGAACCGACCGCAGCGTTGCGGCAACAGTGATATGCGGTGCCAGCATAGTCGGCAGAAGGGTGGCAAGCGGCATAGGTCCGCCCTAACGGCGCAGCGGGCAAAAGACTGGCCCGATCTCCGAATCGGTACCAGCGTCAGGCGTCGGCCACGCGGCGGGTAGTACGAGCAGCGGTCCAGGGCCAGTTCGCGGTTTCCTTTGCGACTACACAGGATCGTAGTGGCGATCGGGATGCCTAAGGTAGAAGGGATTGCCGTCAGGATCATGAAGGAGCGTGACAAGCGCTGGGTACATGGCCGCCGATAGCAGGCGAGCCATGGGCGGTAGAGTCATAGGCGCAAAGTTGTTCACACGCGCCCCAGAGCCAGGCACGTTGAGAATCAGATCCTGAGCGCAGAGGGTTTCATAGGCAATCACAACCGTGTTTCGGGAGACGCCAAGCATACGGGCAAGCAGGCGAGTTGAGGGCAGCCGAGAACCGGAACGGAGACGTCCTTCTCGGATTTTCTCGGATAGACTGGGCCAGTTGACGCGTGATCTGCTCGTAGAGTGGCTCACCTGAATGTCGCGCGAGCAGGATGCTCGGAACTTCCATTCGTCTTGAAAGTGGCTCCATGAAGTGGCTCTTCCTATTCTGTGCCACATCAGGCATGCTTGGTTGAAGGAGAAGACAATGATCATCGGCGGCAATGCTACGGTATTCGTATCCAACATGGACAATGCGGTACGGTTCTACACGGAAGTCTTGGGTTTGCGGCTTACGAATCGCTTCGGCGACCACTGGGCCACGGTGGACGCAGGGAAGGGGCTGACCATTGGACTACACCCGGCATCACCCAAGTATCCTGCTCCGGGGACCAAGGGCAGCATGATGCTGGCACTCGAAATTGGAATATCAATTGAGCAGGCGACGGCTCGCCTAACCGAACGGGGCGTGAGGATTGGCGGAATCGTCCGGGATCTTGCCGGCAGCTTCGCCGCTTGCGAAGATCCCGATGGGAACCCGATCTGCCTTTGGGAAGTGGCTCAGACAGTCCCAGAATCAGAATTGGCGCACAGTGCTGGCCGCACGAGTTCGCCGTAGAGCACCCCCAGCCTGCGGCGACTACGATAGCCCCACGCTGACGGCGTACTGTACAGTGCACCTGCCAGCCCTCCCGGCACGGTTTGGGGCTTGCCAAAGCGGAAGATTTCGCAACGGCGGCGAAGGCTTCCAACCGCGGGGCTTTCGGCGTTGCAAAACTGTATTGCGCTAAGCACTGACGGAACTACGCCAAATAACTCTGAAAGTGACAGATGCCGAACGAGCGCTGGGACGCGATCTCGCCCGAGCCCTCCATGGCTGTGGATTTTCGGGAAGCGGACCGGCGCCGTTGTCGCGACCCATGTCGATGACCGCGCGATGGAGTTCACGAGCCGGTGGGCGGCGGGACGTTCGATCCGATCGTGCCGCAGCCTCCCTATTATTCCGATCCCGAGGGTGAGCGCCAGACGGTCCTGCACGGCGGACGGCCGCGCATCGCGAGGAGTCGGGCGCGGAGCAGACACTGAAGGTCGTCGAACGCGCCGGCCGGCAGGAGCGGTTGCGGGCCGCCGTTGCGGCGCACGAATGGGCTCGATCGGTCCCGATCGGATCGCTGAGTTGCCGGCTGGTTCCTCTCCTTGCGAATCGCTCCTTTGAGGACGTACCATTGTCATGTCCAGATGCCGTCCGTTCTCGAGTTGCATTCCATCACGAAACAGTTCCCGACCCACCTTGCGGTCGACGAGGTTTCGCTG
>SYLY01000298.1 GCA_005808475.1 Acidobacteriota bacterium | reverse complement strand
GGTACTTGCCCGACCCGTTCCAGGCGGGACCTTCGGCCCACAGCGTGCCGGTGTGGAGGCGCTGGATCGGCGTGTTGCCGAGCTTGTATTTGTCGAACCGCTTGTCCAGGGACTTGATGTCTGGATCGGGATATCGCGTGGGATTGCGTCCGCTCCAGTCGCGCGGAGTTTGGGCTGAGGCGGCGGCGGCCGCGGCGGCGCCGGCAAGGAAGGTTCGTCGATCGAGGGCCATGCGACCGATTAGTATAGCGCGGCGCTCGGGGATGCCTCGAGGCCTGTCGATGTCCGCTCCACTTGGCCAACGCCGGGCTTCCGAGTCCGCCGCGATATAGTGGAGGGCTTGCATGCGCGCACTCGCCACGTTCGCACTGATGGCCGCTCTCGCCGCCGCCGCGCCCTCGATTCCCGCCTTCGACCGCGGCTGGAGTTCCGATGGCGCGTTAGTGGCGTCTGAACTCCGCTGCACCGCCTGCCACGCCGGCCCTGATTCCGCGCCGCCCGGGCCGGCCCTGGCGGGCGTGGTTGAACGGTTCGATCCCGCCTACCTCCGCGCGTTCCTTCTCGATCCGCAACGCGCCGCGCCCGGCGGCGCCATGCCGCGCCTCCGCATGACGGCCCAGGATGCCGATGCCATCGCCGTCTGGCTGGCGTCGCCGCAAGGCCCGGAACCGGTCCGCCCCCTCGCCGGATCCCCGGACCGCGGCAAGATGCTGTTTCATCGCGTGGGTTGCGTCCAGTGCCACGGCGAGACACCGCTCGCCAATCTCGACCGCCGGCACACCCACCGTTCGCTAACCGCGTTCCTGCTCGATCCGATCGCGTCCCGTCCGGCGGCTCGCATGCCGCGCACGCCGCTGTCTCCCCAGGAAGCCGCCGATCTCGCCTCCTATCTCATCCCCCGGCCGAGGCCAGACGCGCCGCGCGTCCCCGCCGATTCAGCGAAAGCGAGGCTCGGACGCGCCGCGTACCAACGCCTGGGGTGCGGCTCCTGCCACGGCGGAACGAAGTTCGCCGCCAAGCCTTTCGCCGGGCTCGACCGCGCAAAGGACTGCACCCAGGCGGACTACGGCCTGTCCCCCGCCCTGCGCCAAGCGCTCGCCGCCCGAGGCGCTCCGTCTCCGCAATCCCAACTCGCCGCGCTCGGCTGCCCCGCCTGCCACGTTCGCGGAAAGGCCGGACCCGATCCCGCGCGCGACCGGTTCTTCGAACTTCGTCAGGATACCGACCTCGGCGACGAAGGCCGTCTACCGCCCAGGCTCGACGGCGTGGGCGCCAAGCTGACACGCGAGGCGCTGAGCGCGGCGATCCAGGGCAAGATCGCCGTGCGGCCGCAGATCGCCACGCGAATGCCCGGCTATGGCCCCGCTCAGGCGGCCAAGCTCGCCGCCTGGTTCGAACAGGCCGACGCCCGCGCAACGGCCCACGTCGAACGCGTGGGCCGGAACGGGTTTGGGCGGGAGTTGGTTGGCTCCACCGGGCTCGGCTGCGTTGTGTGCCACAACCTGAACGGCCGGAAGTCGTCCGGTATCGGCGCAAGCGATCTCACCGAAGCGCCCAAGCGGCTCCGCGTCGAGTGGTTCCGCGATCTTCTGATCGATCCGGCCAGGTTTCACCCGGGCACTCGCATGCCGTCGTTCTGGCCCGGCGGCAAGGCGTCGAACCGCAAGATACTCGGCGGCAACGCGGACCGGCAGATCGACAGTATCTGGGTCTATCTGATGGAGATCGACCAGTCGCGCCTGCCCGCGGGGATGGAGGACAAGGGCCGGTTCGAACTGAAACCGGAAGGGCGTGCGATCGTGCTGCGCACGTTCCTGGACGCGGCGGGAACCCACGGAGTCGCCGTCGGATATCCGGAGAATGTCCACGCGTCGTTCGACGCGCTGGAGGTCCGCTGGGCGCAGGCGTGGCGCGGCGCCTTCCTCGATGCCGAGAACACCTGGGACAATCGCTTCAACCCGCCGACCAGACCGCTGGGATCGGACGTGATCGACCTGCCGCTTCCGGCCGCGGTAACCGGCGCCGATGGACCGGTTACCTGCCGGTTCGGCGGCTACCGCCTGGATCGCAAGGGCACGCCCACTTTCGATTACGACTGTGGCGGAGTCCAATTGGAGGACCGGTTGGAGCCGGCCGGCGACGGTCCGCTGCGTAGGACCGTGAAGGTAACCGGCGCCCGTGACGGCCTTTTGGTCCGCGCCGGAGTCAAGCACGGCCGCGCGTCGATCGAACCCATCGGATTCGCCGTCCGCGAGCGGGAATCCGGCGGCGCGTTGGAACTGGTGGCTCCTTTGTCGAACCGCGAGTATGTGGAGGTGGTGCGATGGTGATTCCCGTTCTGCTGATGGCCGCGGCCGCGCTCGGGGCAGCCGAGGCGGATCACTACCGCCTGGTAACCTTGCCGGTTCCCCAGGGCATCCGCATGGAAGTGAGCGGACTCGACCGGTTGCCCGACGGACGTATCGCCGCGGCGACGCGCAACGGCGACGTTTGGCTGGCGGCCAACGCCTACGATGAGCCGCCCACCGAGCTCCGGTACCACCGCTTCGCTTCCGGTCTTCACGAACCGCTGGGGCTCGCCGCGCGGGACGACGCACTCTATCTCATGCAGCGTAGTGAACTGACCCGGCTTCGTGACAACGACAACGACGGCGTCGCGGACGAGTACAAGACCATCGCGAAAGGCTGGGGCGTGACGGGCAACTATCACGAGTATGCCTACGGTCCGAAGTTCAACCGCGACGGATCGATGTGGGTTACGCTGAACCAGTCGATCGGCGAGAAGCTCACTCGCGACGACAAGTGGCGGGGATGGAGCCTGCTGGTCCAGCCCAACGGCGCCTGGAGCCCGGTTTCGGCGGGTATGCGGTCGCCGTCCGGGCTCGGACTCAACGCCGAAGGGGACGCGTTCTACACCGATCAACAGGGCAACTGGGTGCCCACCAACTCGCTGCACCACATGCGGCGCGGCGCCTTTCACGGCCATCCCGATTCGCTTCGCGATTGCGACCGCCCGGAAGCCACCGTGAAGCGTCCCACCGAAATCCCGAAAGGCATCCCGATCGCCGAGGCAGCCAGGAAGATCCCCGGCCTGCTGCCCGCGATCTGGTTTCCCTATCGCAAGATGGGCATGAGCGCGACGGACGTGCTGCTGGACGATACCGGCGGCCGGTTCGGCCCGTTCAGTGGACAGCTTTTCGCCGGCGATTTCACGCTCTCGCTGATCACGCGAGTGTTCCTGGAAAAGGTCGACGGAGAGTACCAGGGCGCGTGCTTCCCGTTCCGCGAAGGCTTCGAAAGCGCCGTGGTGCGGATGACCTGGGGCAAGGACGGCTCGATGTTCGTGGGGATGACGAATCGCGGCTGGAACTCACTGGGCACGCGATCGTACGGGTTACAGCGCGTCGTGTTCACCGGCAAGGCGCCGTTCGAGGCGAAGTCGATGGAGTCCCGCGCGGACGGTTTCGACGTCACGTTCACGGGTCCGGCCGATGAGCGAACGCTGCGCGATCCCGCTTCCTGGTCCATGACCAGCTACACGTATCTCTACCACCCGACGTACGGAAGCCCGGAGATCGACGCTCGCGCGTTGCGGATCGCCAAGGTGGAATCGCTGGATGGCGGCGCGAAAGCGCGGCTCACCGTCGAAGGCTTGCGGCCCGGCTACGTCCACGAACTGAAGTACTCCGGAGTGCGGTCGCCGGCCGGGGGCGCGCCCGTGCACGACGTGGCTTACTATACGCTGAACCGGATCCGCGGGCGGTAGTTCAGACCTTGTCCGGGATCGCGTACGGCTTGCGGTAGTCGCGCGACAGAAGCTGGTTGGCGTCGTAATCGGCGCCGAAATTCTCCTTGGCCGCGTCGAACGCCAGTCCGCGTTTCACGCGGTAAGAGATATTGGCCAGGTGGCACAACGCCGCCGACTGATGCCCTTCCTCGATATCGCAGTTGAGGTCTTCCTTCTTGCGGCTCTTCACCGCGGCGAGGAAGTTCGCCATGTGCGGCGCCGTGTCCCAGATCTTGGCCTCGGCGGGCTTCATCGTCTGGCCGAGTTCCCGCTTTTCGCCGAGGTAGATCTGGAAGCCCCCCGAGTCCACCGACATGTAACCATCCGTGCCGAAAAACAGATTGCCGATGAAGTTGGAGCCGTCGTAGGAGATCGACGCTTCGCCGCCGGTCAACAGCCCGCGCACCTCGAACACCAGTTGCGCGTCGCCGTAGTCGAACGTAGCGGTTTGCGTGTTCGGAGTTTCCTGATCGTCGTCGTAGGCGAACTTGCCCCCGGAGCAGAACACGCTCGACGGCGGTTGACTCTTGCCCAGGCCCCAGCGCGCGATGTCCATTTCGTGGACGCCCTGATTGCCGATATCGCCGTTGCCGGTGTTCCAAAACCAGTGCCAGTTGTAATGGAATCGATTCTTGGTGAACGGCTGCTTGGGCGCGGGCCCGAGCCACAGGTCGTAGTTGACGCCGGCTGGAACGGGCTCCTCGGGCGTCTTGCCGATCGACTTGCGGCGCTTGAAGCAGAGGCCTTTCGCCATGTAGACCTTGCCGATCGCGCCCTGCCGCAGCAGTTCGATCGCCTTCTTCTTGTGCGCGATGCTCCGGCTCTGCATCCCCACCTGGCAGATTCGCCCATGCGCGCGCGCCGCCTCCACCATCTTGCGTCCTTCCCAGACGTTGTGGCTCGCGGGCTTTTCGCAGTAGACGTCCTTGCCAGCCTGCATGGCCCAGATAGCGCTGAGCGCGTGCCAGTGATTGCAGTTGGCGATGGATACCGCGTCGATATCCTTGCTCTCGAGCATCTGGCGAAGATCCTGCCACACGCGCGGCTTGTTGGACTGCGCCTTTTCCACCAGCGGCACGGCGCGCTCGCTTTGCGCGCTATCGATGTCGCAGAGCCCCACCACCTGCGATCCAGGCTGGCGCGCGAAGATGTCGACGTGCTCCCGTCCCCGGCTGCGTACGCCGATGACGGCCATATTCACGCGATCGTTGGCGCCGGCCGCTCGCTGCGTGGCGATCGCGGTGGCTCCGGCGGTGACGATGAAGGTGCGGCGTTCCATGGTAGACAATCATAGCGACAGACGCGCCTCGGCGGGACCCGGTTACGGCGCCGCCATCACTCGGCCGGCACGGACACGTCGAACATCCCGGTCTCCACGCTTCCACTGCGCTTCACCTGCACGAACACCCGGTATTCGCCGGGCGACGGCAGACCGTAGGGGAACGACACTTCCGCCGGAATCTCCCCCATCGCATGCATCGAATGCGGACCAGCCACCAGCGCCAACGCCGCCATCGGCACGGTGCCGCCCGGATGCACGTGCGCGAAGACGGTCAGATCCTTCTTCAGGAACACGGCGTGGCCCTGCATGCCCATGTACAGTTCGAGATCGCGCACGGGCTTCCCCTTGTCGTCATCCACGCGGAACCGGAACGACGCCGGAGCTCGGGCGCGGAGCCGTTCGCCTGCGTTCGACCATACCAGCCTGTGTCCGCCGGACAAGGGAGCGGACGGTCCGAAGCTCGACGCCTGGCCGTGCGAATCGTCGCCCTCGAGAGCCCGGCCGGCCTGAGTGGCGGGGATCGTGAGTAAAGCCGTCAAGGTCTCCGGGAAGCCATTCCCGTGGACCACATCCGCGAACAGCCGGTATTCGCCAGCGGCCAGGGCGGGCAGCGCCTGGCGGAATTCGCCCGATTCCACGCGCTCCGGATGCAAGTGCCAAACACGGTCGAGCTCCGGCGCTCGCACCACGAACAGGTGCATGAGATGGCCGTGGTCCGGCAGGAAATCGTCGAGCGCTCGCGAGCGGATCCAGCCCGGGTCGGTGAGCCGCAGCCGCAGCGAATCGCCCTCCACCGAAGGCGTCATCGCCAAGGGCTTGTAGATGTAGCGATCGTAGTTCCCCGCCTCGGCGCTCCACCAGAGCCGGCCCAGCACCAGCACCGTCACCACGGCAACGCTCGCTCCGATCGCGTAGCGGCGCGAGCGTAACAGCCTGTCTGGCCCTGGCGTGCCGCCCGGTTCGACCTGCGCCTCTCGAACCGCGGCGGACACGATACTCACCACACCCACCGATAAGATCAGACAGAGCAGCCCCAGCACCCCGGCCAATGTTCGATCCATCGCCATCGTTCGTTGCGCGGCGGCCGGCACGGGGACGGAAAGTTCGCCCTTGCCCGCGGCGCCCTCCATCCGCACGCGGACGTTCCAATTCGCGGTGACCATGAACCACAGCGATCCGGTGAAGTAGCCAGGGTCGCTCTTGTCCCGAAGCGCGAGGTCCGCCGTGGGCGGGTGTTTCGCCGACTCGCCGACCATCGCGACCGGTGTCAGCAACACCCGGTCGATCGCGGAACTCGCGCATCGCACCTCGACCTCGGCCACACCGGGAATCACGGCGGGCGGCCGCACCACCACCGAGACGCGATAGGGCCCGGCGGCGCCTTCGAAGAACACGTCGGGACTGCCGACATGCGCGGACGCGCCCCAGCCACACACCAGCACCGCGACGGCGATCCGCGTCAACGCCGCACCTTGCGCAGCCACGATCCCCAATTCAGCCCGAGCCACGACGTCACGCAAGCGGCGGCGAACGCGGCCGCCAGATTCCAAGCGAACGCCGGCTCGGCGGGCAGGAAAATCCGGCGCGCGCTGAACGATGTCGCCGGCGTGCGATAGTCCCGGGCGCCGCCGAAGAAGAACCAGTTCGATGCCCAGGGCGACATGAGGAATTCGCCGAACGGCCACTGCGCGGCCAGCAGCAGGGCCGTGAACACCGCTCCAGCCGCCAGTCCGGTTCGCCACGCCGGCCAGGCCGATGCCCGGCGCAACACCAAGTCCACGCCGAAAGCCGGGATCACCAGTAACATCGGGAAGTACGACGGCACGAATCGCGTCACCGGGTTCAGCACCGGTCCGAGCTTGGGCTCGGCCGGGAACAAGGGCAGAATCCAGTTCATCGCGGCCCAGAACAGCATGTAGACCGCGGCGATGCGGGTCGCCGGCCAGGAAAGGTCGCATGCGCGCGCCAGTCCGGTGAGATAAAACGGCAACGCCAGCGCCACGGCGCGGTAGTAAAATCCCCGGTGCATCGCGACGTTGAAGATCTCCTCCATGACGAAAGTCGCCATGTTGACCACCACCAGTCCGCCGAGAAAGACGTAGATGTGGCCGAGCATGCGCCGCCGTTCGCCGCTGGAGCGGTTCATCAAACCCGTCACCAGCAACAGCGCGCCGAGCATCACGCTGAAGATCCCCGCCGCCAGCACGGTGTGCGGTGGGCTGATGATCCGCACGTCGAGTCCGTAGGCGTTGTGCCACCAGTCGTCAAAGGGGGCCGAAGTCAGCATCGCGATGCCGCCCCAGGCCATGATGAACGCGCCGATGGGACCGCGAAAACCCCAGATTCGCACCGACGCGGCGCGAGTGGCGGCGGCTTCCGCGCCTCGTCCGAACGTAGCCGAGAGGATGAGAAACGCGCTCGAAATCCCGCCCAGGATGCCGCACAGATAGATCGCAATGTGCGCCGGCGTCCAAAACGTGTCGCGCCCGATCGACCGGTGCCAGGAGATGTCCCAGTGGACGCCGATCATCGCCGATGTCACAGCCGCCCCCGCGCACCACATGTACCAGGGCATCGCGCGAGTCATAATATGATCTTCCCACGATGTTCTCCAAGATCCTCCGGCGCACGCACATGTATCTGGCGCTCTTCCTCACGCCCTGGGTGCTCATGTACACCCTCAGCACGTTCGTCATGAACCATCGCCACGAACTCGAGGGAGTCCTCGGGAAAGGCCAGCCCGCGTGGGAAAAGGAGCGCGAGACCAGGTATGACGGCGCGTTCCCGCCCGGAGCCGATCCCAAGTCGATAGCGCCGGCGATTCTGGCGAGCCTCGGCATGGAGGGCGCGCATACGGTCGCCAAGCCGGCGGACGACGGTTCGATCGCGATCGTGCGCCAGTTCGCCGTGCGGGAGCGCCGCGTGACGTTTCGACCCGCCACCGGCGCCGTGACGATCGAGCGGCGCGCGTTCCGCCCGAACTTCGTCCTCGAGCGGTTCCACCGGCGGCGCGGTTACGACCGCGGCTATGCCGCCGATAATGCGTGGGCATTCTCAGTCGATCTCGTGGTGGCAGCCATCCTGTTCTGGGCTCTCTCCGGCCTGTGGCTGTGGTGGGAACTGAAGATCACTCGCACGCTGGGGGGCATCGCCCTGTTCGGCGGCATCGCGGTGTTCGCGATGTTCCTGAGGACTACCTGACGTGAAGTTCAGCTATTTCAATCGCCGCTTGCATCTCTACCTCGCGCTGTCGCTGGCGCCGTGGTTCGTGATGTATGGAATCAGTTCCTACGTTTTCAACCACCCCGCCTACTTCGAGGCGATGGACAAGGCCAAGGGGCTGCCGCTGTGGACCACGGTCCTCGAGCGCGACTTCGACGTTCCGGTTCCCGACGGCGACCTGGCTCCGCTCGGCGCCCGAATCGTCCAGGAGACCGGCCTCCAGGGCGCCTACGGGACTTACCGGCAAGGCCCGAACCAAGTCAACGTCTACGTCTACACATTCCTGAACTCGACGCAGATCAAATACTTCCTCGACCGCAAGAGACTCGTGGTGGAGAACCGCCGCTTCCGCTTCGACCAGTTCCTGACCGGCATGCATGCCAAGGGCGGCTTCGAGCAGCCCCGGATTCAGGACTGGCTCTGGGGCGCCGTGGTCGACCTGGTTTGCCTCGGCTTCCTCGCCTGGATCTTCACCGGCCTCTACATGTGGTGGAAACTGCCCGCCACCCGGAATTGGGGCTGGCTCGCGCTGCTCGGCGGACTTGCGTCGTTCGGCTGGTTCCTGCTCAAATTGTGACGAAACCGTTTCGCGGGCGATGGCGTCGGTGAAATTGAGTTCATGGTCCACGCAATGTCCAAGCCCGGCTTCAAGGAAGCCCAGCGAGCGCAACTCAGCCTCCTGGCCCCGCTCGAAAAAAAGACGCTCATCTGGCTGGCTCACCGTTTGCCGGCGCGGGTGAATTCCGACCACCTGACTTCGCTCGGGCTCCTGTCGCTGTTGGCGGCCGGTCTCTGTTACTGGTACTCAGCGTACAACAAGATCGGGCTGTTGCTGGTGATCGGATGCCTGATCCTCAACTGGTTCGGCGACTCGCTCGACGGTACGCTCGCCCGCGTCAGGAACCGCCAGCGCCCCCGATACGGCTTCTACCTCGATCACGTGGTGGATGCGTTCGGAACGCTGTTCCTGCTGGGTGGGCTGTCGCTTTCCGGGTGGATCAGTCCGATGGTCGCGCTGGGGCTGATCGTTGTCTACTTCATGCTGTCGATAGAAGTTTACCTGGCCACCTACACGATCGGCACGTTCCACTTGTCGTTCTGGAAGTTCAGTCCCACCGAACTCCGGATCCTGCTGTGCATCGGCAATCTGGTGCTGCTCTTCGTGGGCCCGTGGGGAGAGGTCAATGGCAAACGCTTCCTGCTGTTCGACATTGGCGGCTTGGTGGGGATCGCCGGCATGGCGGTGATGCTGCTCTCGGCGGTCTACCGGCACACCCGCCAGTTGTACGAGGAAGAGCGGCTACCGTGAATGGTCTCGCGGTCCGCGGACTGAAGTTCTACGCGGTCGGCGGACTCGGCATCGGGGTGCAGTTGGCGGCGCTCAGCCTGTTCACGGGCGTGCTGGACTGGTCCTATCTGCCCGCCACGGCGGCGGCGGTGGAACTGGCGGTGATCCACAACTTCCTGTGGCACGACCGCTGGACCTGGCGCGACCGGCCCGGCGGATGGCCCGCCTTCCTGCGATTCAACGCCACCACCGGACTCACTTCGATCGCCGCCAACCTGCTGCTGATGCGCCTGTTAGTGGGCGGCTTCGGCATGCACTACCTCGCCGCCAATGGAATCGCCGTGGCGCTGACCGCCATCGCCAACTTCGCCGTCAGCGAATGGTTCGTCTTCCGCCGCTGAGAAATCAGATCCGGCCAATGGCCCAGTAGCCGAGAAATCCCACCCACTCGTGCGCGGCGATATCGATCTTGTCGATCCGCTCGAGGAAGCTCCGCCCCGACCATTGCAACACGCTGCCCGTCCTGTAATCGCATGGATACGGCAACACCTTCCAGCCCACCTTGCGAAACACCGCCATCGATCGCGGCATGTGGAAGGCGGACGTTACCAGGATCCAGACTTCATCCGGTCCGGGCTTGACCAGTTGTTTGCTGAGAACCGCGTTCTCCCACGTGTCGCGCGAGCGCTCCTCCACCACGACCCGGTCCATCGGGAATCCAATGCGATCCAACGCCAGCCGGACACTGGTGAATTCCCCGATGTCCTGGCGAAAGGGATCGGCGCTGCCACCGGTGAACACCAGCTTCGCCGCAGGATAACGGCGAGCCAAACCGACACCCTCGATGAAGCGCTCGGTCGCGTCGTTGACCCCCAGCGCTTCCGGGTTGGTGGCGGCCCATCCGCCCAGGACGATAATGCCATCCACGTGCGCCGGCAGAGGAGCCGCCGGCACCATGTGCTCCAGACTTTTCAGGAAAACCCAGTCCACCGGCAGCGCCCAGACGGCGAGCAGGAAAACGCAGGCAAAGCGGACCGCCCACGACAGCACGCGCCCCGGAGGCCGCCGGCTCACCGTCATCCACAGCGCCGCCAGCAGCACGCCGATCGCCCAGTTGCCGGGAGTTGTGAGCGCCCCGGCGAGCTTGGAAAGAAAAAAGCCCACGATCAGCCCAGATACTTACTGGTGAGCAGGGCCAGCTTCCGGCGCGTCGCCTCCGGAATCGCCTTGCGGTCGGTGATCAGCGCGTGCGCCAGCGCCGATTTCGCTTTGTCCCGGCACTCCACCGGAATCGCCTTCACCGCCTCCGATACCACCTTGGCGGCGTTCTCGGCGTTCCTGGTGAGATTGGCGATGATATCGCTCACCGTCACCGCGTCGTGATCGGGATGCCAGCAGTCG
>SYLY01000297.1 GCA_005808475.1 Acidobacteriota bacterium | reverse complement strand
TCGGAGGCGGGCGGCAACGACGGAGTGAAGAACGGCGGCTTCGGATTCCACACCGAAACGGAGGCCAATCCCTGGTGGGAGGTGGACCTCGGACAAGTGACCCGCCTCGCCGAGATCCGCGTCTACAACCGCGCCGGATACGAAGATCGAGCGCGGACGATGCGAATACTGCTCAACGATGGCGTCAACTGGCGGGTGGCCCACGATCAGGGCGGCCAGCCGTTCGGCGCCAACGGCCAACCCCTTCGCGTCCCATTGAACGGCGCGGCGGCGCGTTGGGTGCGGCTACAACTCCAGGAGACGACCTACCTCCACTTGGACGAAGTCGAGATTTACTCCGCCGGTTCCACGCCCGGTCCCGTCACTGGAAACGCGGGCGGCCAAGTGCGGTTCCTCGGCGAGGATGCCGCCACCCAGGGTAACTGGAATCGCGTGTACGGCGCGGAAGGCTCTTATGTCGTGGGCGGCGGGCAGGCCGTCCCCGCCTGGGTCAAGCCGCGAGACGCGGGCGGTTATACGTGGGCGTCGGCCACGAGCGAGCCCCGGGCTCTGCTCACGATGGCCGGGAGCCGGACGGCGGCGGTCTGGTACTCCAATTCAGTGTTCCACCTGGACTTCGATACCGGCGCCACGCCGCGGCGGTTGGCCGTCTACGTGCTCGATTGGGACGCCTACGGCGGCGGGCGCAGCCAGCGCATGGAGATGCTCGACGCGAGCGGAGCCGTGCTCGATTCCCGCGTCGTTTCGGCGTTCGGCGCCGGCAAGTATTTGGTCTACGACGTCAGCGGCCGCCTCACCTTGCGGTCGACGGCGCTGAGCGGCAACGCCGTGGTGGCCGGCGTGTTTCTGGGCGGGCGGTAGCCTCCCGAGATACCCTCCTCGAGGCGGCGCGGTGGCGGCGCGACGGAGCGCTATCCCTTCCGCGTTGCCGTGAACTTGGCCGTTCCGTATTCGCCGAGGTCGACAACGCCGGACATCTTACCGCCGTCGAACGAACCCCTGTAGACATATCCGAGCGAGGCGCCTTCAATGCGGCCGCCGCAGCGGAACTCCACCTTGTTTCCGTCGATGTGACCTTTGAGCGCGCCTTTCACCACCCGGCCGCTGTACTGCCCGGTGAGGGCGCTGCCGTTCGCGTCGAGGTAGAAGCTGTGTTTGGCGGAGCCCACGCTGAAATCGAGCTTCGCGTCCCACAATCCCGATACGTCGCCGGCGGGCGTCGCGCGACTCTTCTTCGCGCGAGGCGCGGGCGCTTTGCTCAGGATTTCACGCAGGCGTTCCGCGACGACCTTGTACTCACCCGGCCACATCGCGGCGGGACGGAGCAGCATTTCGGCGGCGTCGTTCGATTCGCTCAATCCGGCGTGCGTCATGATGCGCGGCTCGCCATCGAGCAGGGCCTTGCCGATCTCGCCCGCCGTGATCCCGATCTTGGCCGCGTCCCACTTCACCATCATGGTCGGATAGTAGGCCTTGTCCTTGGGCTCGATGATGTGGAACCCGGCGCCGGCGACCTTGGAGACCGTTGCGCCGATGTGGCGGAACCACATGCGCCACTCTTCGTCTTCCGCGTCGCGGTTGCGCTTGCCGGTACGCAGCATCTCCACCGCCTTCACCATGCCGGCGACTTCCTCCTTGCTCACCTTCACCATTCGCGCGAACGCATGATGCGGGGCGGAGTTGGCAAATGCCGCCGTGATGAGATCCTTCCGGCCCAGCAGCATCCCCGCGGTCTGCGGACCGCGGATGATCTTGCCGCCGGAGTACGCAACCAGATCGACGCCGCGCGAGAGGTAGGGGTTCGGAACCAGCGGAAGCCGGTCCGCGCAATCCAGGACGACCGGCACACCGAACTTGTGAGCGGCGGAGACATACTGTTCCAACGTGAACGGATTGCCTTCGGCGGCGACGTTGATCTGGCCAGTGGCCATGGCGGTGCGCCGCGAAAAGGCCTCCTCGAGATCCTTCAGTGTCTCCACTTCGACCATTTTGACTCCCGTGCATCGCACGGCATGGTCATAGATGCTGCGCGACCATCGCGGTACCACGACTTCGCCTTTCAGCCCCGTTGTGCTCGGGAGCTGTTGCATCTTCTCGGGGTCGCCGCCGGCGACACAGGCGAGCGTGGAGCACGTCATCGCGCCGGCCGCGCCCGAACTCACCATGGCGGCTTCGACTTGCAGCAGTTCGGCGATGCGCTTTCCCGCGCCCGCCATGAGTTCGTCCAGATTCACCGGATAGAAGGACGCGTTCGCCATCGCCTCGATCACCTCGGGCAGCATCGCGGAGCCGCCGTTGATCGTGTAGGTGGACGTGCAGTTGATGAACGGGCGCACGCCGAACGAGGCGTACACATCCGGACCGCCGCCGCGCGTGGGCAGGCTCGCGGCCCTGGCGGTTCCCGGATTGGCGAGCGCGGCTGCGCCGGCAAGGGCGGAGGCACGGAAAACATCGCGCCGGTTCGGCTGGATCTTCTTCATATGGCCCTCATCGTATCACGCCGGTCTGATAGCCTTTGGGCTGTGAACCACCAACTTCTCGTCGCGTTCCTGCTCCTCTCGCCCGGCGCCGCCAACGCCGTGGAGCGCAAGGTTATTTACCCGAAAGAGTTCAGTCCCGGGCGTCCCTACAGTCCGGGGGTGCTTGCCGGCGGCACGCTCTACATCTCGGGGCAGGTAGACAAGGATCCGCGGACCGGAGCCCAGCCCGCCGGGATCGCGGACCAGACGCGGCTGGCGATGACCAATATGGGCCACGTGCTGCGCGCGGCGGGAATGGACTACGGCAACGTGGTGTCCTGTCACGTCCAGTTGAAGGACATGGCGCGGTACAAGGACATGAACCAGGTGTATGGGAGCTTCTTCGGGCCCGCGCACTATCCGGCGCGCACCACGCTCGAGTTCCCGGGATTGCCCGGCGGCGCCAACATCGAGGTCACCTGCATTGCGTATCGCGACAAGTCGAAGATCTCCCTGGTGGTTCCGCCCGAAGGTTCGATTCCGCCCGCCATGGGTCCCTATCGCGCGGGCGTATGGGCGGGCGATACGCTGTACGTTTCTGGAAGCGGCGGGCGCAAGCCGCTAACGAACGATCTGGATCGGACGATCGAAGGGCAAACCAGGCAGACGATGGAAAACATCGGCGCGATCATCAAGGCGGCCGGGCTCGAAACCAAGGATACGGTTTTTACCAACGTCTATTTTCTGGATCCTCGGGGATACCAGGGGAACACCTATGGCAAGCTGAACTCGGTCTACAAGGATTACTTCAAGCTGGGGCTCGCGCCCAGCCGCGCGAGTTTTTGCGTTTCCAAGCTGCCCGGCGAGATCTCGGTGGAGTTCACGTTCATCGCATCGCGCGACCGGGCAAAGGGGCGTGTGGTGCCGGATTCGGCGGGTCCGAGTCCGACGTCTTCGAACGGCGGCGTGATCGCCAGCCAGACGCTGTACACCTCGGGAAAATCGGGCAAAGGGACCACGGTCGAAGAGCAGATGCGCGATTCGATCCGGAGCATCGAAGACATACTCGGAATCGCGGGAATGGACCTGCGCAACGTTGTCGACACGCATGTCTACCTGAACGACATCGGCCAGATGAGCGCGATGGACGCGGTGTTCAAGGAGTACTTCCCGAAGAATCCGCCTGCGCGGACGACGGTGCAGGTGATCCAGCAGCAGTTGGTGCAGGTGCAGGCGGTGGCGGTGAGATAGGACCCCCTGCGTCCGCCGGGCTCCCATAGCATCGGCGCGTACACCGGATCGGCCTCAAAAAACATTCTTTACGGAATCTGGCGGGATTTTTCTGGGGGTTGCGCTATCCCCTATGAGACCTGTACGGGAGTCGCCCCGAGGGTCCACGGAAACCGCCGCGTTTTCCGGTCTCGCGTTCCGCCTCCCTCCTTGGGAGTCGTGGAGCCCTGTCCGGACCGCGCAGCTGTGGGAAAGCCGGGCGCGTGGTGCAGGCGCGGCCGGCTCCCCTCCGGTCCCAAGAACGACCTTAAGGAGAACCGATCGTGCGTATATTCAATCCCTCGGCTGGAAGGGCAAGCCTCGCGAGGCCCGGACAGGACCCGCCACAGAGGCTGCCGGTCGCCAAACTTGCGATCTGCGGAGCCTTTTGCGCCCTCGGGCTTCAGGCGCAGCCGTTCACAGTGCCGGGTGCGTTTACGGCAGTGCCCGCGGGAAACGGGCATCTGCAGGTGGTGACCGGCGATGTCAACCGGGACGGCAAGCTCGACGTCGTCACCCTGAGCTCCAATGGGACCGTCTCCGTGCTGCTCGGCGCGGGGAACGGCACGTTCGCGCTCGGCCCGGGTTCGCCCATCGCGGGATTCACGAACGGGACTCGGATCGCCCTGGTCGACGTCAATCTGGATGGCAAGCTCGACCTCAAGGCGGAGTTCTCGAACGGCAACACTGGCCTCTGGAACGGCGATGGAGCTGGCGGCTTTGTCAACGCACTCGGCGGAGGCGTTGGAGTCGGCCTAACCGACAACGCCGTCGCCGACTTCAACGGCGACAACATACAGGATGCGGTGTTCGCGGGAGGCTCGATCCTGCGCGTCTTTCAGGGGGTTCTCTCCGGGAATAGCTTGTTCTTCATCGTCGGCCCGGTTACCAATGCCCAATCCGTCGCCGTGGGCGACTTCAATGGCGACCGCAAGATCGACATCGCGGTCAGCAGCAGTTCCGCGACCACCGTGGCGATCTTCCTGGGGAACGGCGACTACACGTTCACGGCAAATGGAACCGTGGCGGTTCCCGCGGCAGGGGCGGCGGCCGGAACGCTGCGGTCCGGCGACTTCAATAACGACGGCAAGGTGGACCTCGCCCTCCTGGTCGGAGGCGGGCGCCTTGCGATTCTGCTGGGTAACGGGTCGGGCGGGTTCTCCGCCTCGGCCGGAAGCCCGGTTCAAGTCACGGGCGCGTCGGCAAGTCCCGGCTCGCTCGAACTCGCCGACATGGACGGCGATGGCAATCTGGACGCGATCGTTGGATTTACCAATACCTCCGCTTCGGGCGGATTCTCCGTGTACCGCGGCAACGGCAGCGGAGGTTTCAGCATTCTGACCGGAACTCCGCTCGGTGTCAACGGCACAGCGGCGCTTGCCGCGGTGGGCGATTTCAACAACGACGGCAAACCGGACATCGCCGCCTCGGAATCGGGTACGGTCGAGGTTCTCGATGCCAAGGTGCGGATCTTCCTGAACAACCTCGGCAAATACTTCTTCGCACCGTCGCGGCTCGAATACTATACGAGGGCCGGTTCCACCACGGTCGTCAACAGAACGGTTAGTGCATTTAGCCCGGCGAATTTTTTTATACCCTTCGCGTCGACTCAGCCTTGGCTCAGCGGCGACATCGGCTGTGGAGCCTCCTGCATTACCGTGAATCCTTCGGGACTCGCACCCGGCCGCTTTTCGGGACGCGTGCGTCTCAGGCCGATTACGGATGGATTCACCGAGGGCCTGCTGGCGTCTCTTCAGGTCTCCCGGGCCTCTGGCGGAATGACCTCTCAGACGTTCACCACCGGAACCGACTCCCAGTATCCGAACGTCGCGGACTTCAATAACGACGGCAAGCTGGATCTGGCGGTGACCAACAATGGTTCCAACAACGTGACGGTGCTCCTAGGCAACGGCGCCGGTGGATTCTCCTCGGCGCCGGGCAGCCCCTTCACCGTCGGGACCGGTCCGATCGGCGGCGCGGCCGGCGACTTCAACGGCGACGGCAAGGCGGACTTGGCGATCGCGAACAACACCGGCGGTTCGGTTTCGATCTTGCTGGGTCTGGGTACCGGAGGGTTTGGACCCTCACCGTTCCCCACGCTAACCTCCGCCTCCGCGTTCGACATCGCGACCGGCGATTTCAACCGCGATGGCAAGCTTGACCTTTCGGTGGCCAGCAACACAGCAGGCACGGTCACGATCTTCCTGGGAACGGGATCCGGTACCTTCGCCCCGCTCGCCCCGATCGCCGGTATGCCGCTCGCGTTCCGGACCGCCGAGGCCGACTTCAATCAGGACGGCCTCCTCGACTTGGCGGTCGCGACCAGCGACGGCGCCAAAATCCTCCTGGGCAACGGTTCCGGCGGGTTCACCGCCGGAACCACGATCGCTTCCTCCGGCCCGGCAAACGACTTGGTCGTGGGAGATTGGAATGGAGACGGCAAGCAGGACGTAGCGGTCGGTCGCCTAGCGAGCGTCGCCATCTTCCTCGGCGACGGCGCCGGGCTGTTCACACCGCCGGCTGGCAGTCCGATCGCCACGAGTGCGACCGCCAACTACCTCGCCAAGGCCGATCTGAACGGCGACGGAAATCCGGACGTAATCGTCTCCCTTTTAGGCGCCGGAAACTCTGCTGTTCTTCTGGGCAACGGATCCGGCGGCTTTACTTTGGCTCCAGGCCCGTTCGGCGCCTTGGGCGGGCAAGCCATCGCGGCGGACGACTTCGACGGCAACGGGTTTGGCGACTTCGCGGTCGCCGGCGGATCGGTGACCGTGGTTCTGGGCGCGGCGCAGAATACCACGGTCGCCCTGACCCACAACCAGGCTGCTAACGTGCTTTTCGGCACGAACGTGACGTTCACCGCCACCGTTTCCGGCGCGGCCGGAGTCAAGCTGCTGTCCAATCCCGGCGGCACGGTGGAGTTCTTCGACGGCGCGGTCAAGATCGGGGAAGGAACGCTGAACGCGGCCGGAGTGGCGACCCTACAGTTCTCGACGCTTGCGCCCGGCGCCCACGCGAACCTTACAGCGAAATACCTGGGGAACAGCCTATTCAACCAGTCCACCAGCACCGCGGCGTCCATCACCATCGGCGCGGGAACCATCGCGGTGGTGGGAAGCGCAACCCGCTCCACGACCGTGGGAACGCAGTTCTCCTCGCTACAAGTGAAAGTGACCAACGCGAACCAGGCCGCGGTGGCGGGAATTACGGTCACTTTTACCGTTCCCGCCTCTGGCGCCACGGCGTCGCTCTCGGCAGCCACGGCGGTCACCGACGCACAGGGACTGGCGAGCGTCACCGCCACGGCGAATACCACGGCCGGTACTTATAGTTTGACCGCCAGTATCGCGAATGTCACCGGCACGACTAGCACGGCTTTCCAACTGACGAACACAGCGGGGCCGGCGGCAGCGATCGCGATGTTGTCCGGTTCTCCGCAGTCGGCCACGGTGGGCGCCCAATTCACGCAGCAGTTACGCGTGAAGGTAACGGACGCCAACGGAAACGCCGCCGCCAACGCAACGGTTACCTTCACGCCACCGGCCTCCGGCGCTGGCGCGAGCCTGTCCAACACCACCGTCCAAACCGATGAGGGCGGACTGGGGGGTGTCACGGCCACCGCTAATTCCACGGCGGGTAGCTACAGCGTCACAGCCGCGGCCGCGGGAGTCGCCACCGGCGCCACGTTCGCGCTGACCAACCTCAGCGGCTCGCCCGGTTCGATCTCGGCCACGGGCGGAACGCCGCAGTCGGCGGTGGTGGGCCAAGCCTTCGCGACGGCGCTACAAGTGACGGTTCGCGACGCCAGCAACAATCCGGTCGCCGGAACCACGGTGACCTTCTCGCCGCCCGGAAGCGGATCCAGCGCGACCCTCTCCAGCCCCACCGCCGTTACCAACGCGTCGGGCGTGGCGAGCGTCACCGCCACCGCCAACAGCATCGCCGGCGCTTACAACGTCTCGGCCTCGGCGCTGGGCGTCGCCACTCCGGTGAGCTTCTTCCTCACCAACACCGCCGGAGCCGCCGGAAGCATCTCCGCTTCGAGCGGAACTCCGCAATCCACCGGCGTCGGCGCCGCCTTCGCGTTCGCTCTACAGGTTCTGGTCCGCGACGCCGGTAACAATCCGGTCGCCGGGGTCACCGTGACCTTCACCGCGCCCGCCAGCGGAGCCGGCGCGACTCTCTCCAGCCCCACCGCGGTTACCAACGCGTCTGGAAACGCACAAGTTACCGCCACGGCCAACTCGGTCGCCGGTGGTTACACGGTGACGGCGGCGGCTCCGGGCATCGTCGCGCCGGCGAGCTTCTCCCTGACGAATACGGCCGGAACGGCCGGCACGATCGCGGCACAAGCGGGAACCCCGCAGAGCGCCAACATCAACGCGGCCTTCGCCGCGGCCTTGCAGGCCATCGTACGCGACGCCGGTAACAATCCGGTCGCCGGGGTCGCCGTTACCTTCACCGCGCCCGCCAGCGGAGCCAGCGCCACCCTGTCCAGCGCCACGGCGGTAACCAACGCCGCGGGAGTCGCCCAGGTCAACGCCACCGCCAACGGGACCGCCGGCGGCTACACCGTCGCCGCTTCCGCCCCCGGCATTCCACAACCGGCCACCTTCTCGCTCACTAACGTCGGATCCGGCGGATTGGCCCCGCCAGTGATCGTCGCGCCCGCCAACAACGCCACGTTGAACAACACCATCGTGACGTTCCAGTGGAACCCGGTCGCCGGCGTCACCCGTTACGAGTTCCGCCTCATCGAAGCCAGCACGCCCCAGCAGTTCCGGGTCTCGCTGCTTCCGGCCAACACCACCGCCGTCTACACCTTCCCGAGCGGCAACTACCGCTGGGAACTCCAGGCCTGCAACGATTCCGTTTGCTCCGCCGCCGCCATTACCAACTTCGTGATCCAGGCGGGCGCGGTTCCCTCGCAGCAAGTCACCGGACTCTCATGCTCCGTCGTCAACGACACGAGCCAGAACCGGCTCAACTGTAACTGGGCCGCCGTCGCCGGAGCCAACTTCTACTTCATCAACGTCGTCCAGCAGGGCACGGGCCCCGGCGGCGGAGCCTTGACCGTCGCGGGCGGACAGGTCGGTGGAACCTCCACCAGTCTGCTCATCCCGAACGGTCCCGCCTCCGCCATCGTCCGCGCCTGCACGGGCGATGGATGCGGCCCCTTCAGCGAGGAAGCGAAGTTCACCGCCGCGTTCGGCAACCCCAACCTGCCGATCCTCGGCACGCCGTTCAACGGCGAGTCGGTCAACAGCGGTAACTTGGCGCCCAAGGTGGAGTTCAGTTGGAACCGCGTCGCCGGCGACACCGGCTCCAACTTCACGTACCGGCTCTATGTCCAGGATTTCTCGCGCAACCGCGCCGCCCTGGACATCCTCACCACGAACAACTTCTACGCGGCGTTCTTCAACCCGGGGACCCGTTATGATGCG
>SYLY01000296.1 GCA_005808475.1 Acidobacteriota bacterium | reverse complement strand
TGCACCACGCCGCAACAGTACTTCCACGTGCTGCGCCGCCACATGAACGGCGGACCCGACCGCCGCGGCGTTCGCAAGCCGCTGGTGGTGTTCACCCCGAAGAGCCTGCTGCGCCATCCGAAGGTGGCCTGCGGACTGGACGCGCTGACCGGTGGGAGTTTCCGCGAAGTGCTCGGCGACGGCTCCGCGCACAATCCGCGCGAGGTCAACCGGGTGCTGGTGTGTTCGGGCAAAGTCTACTGGGACCTGGCCGCCGCGCGGGAAAAGAGGGAAGCTTCCAACGTGGCGATCATCCGGCTGGAGCAGATTTATCCGTTCCCCGAAAGCGACATTCACGACCTGCTGATGCGCTACTCGCAGAGCACCGATATCGCCTGGGTGCAGGAAGAGCCTCGCAACATGGGGGTGTGGCGGTTCATGCGCAGCTACGTCCAGCCGATGCTCGAACCCTCGCGCCGCAAGATCCGTTACATCGGACGCCCGGAAAGCGCCAGTCCGGCCACCGGCTCGTACAAGCGTCACGAGCAGGAGCAGGCCGAGATCGTGGAAGCGGCGTTCGCGGCCGGACAGGTGGCGCCGGAGAAGCGGCGGCGCGTGGTCCGGCGGAAGACGGCGAAGTAGTTCATGGTTGCCACCGGGATTTACTATGCGGCGGCCTGCGTGGCCGCGGGTCTGCTGATCGCGTATGCGACGAAGGCGTGGCTGGCCGCGCCGCTGTTCGTGCTGGCTGGATTCTTCCTCTGGTTCTTCCGCGATCCCGAACGGCGGATTCCCCAGGGGCGGCACGCGGTCTCGCCCGCCGACGGCAAAGTGGTGATGATCCGGCAAGAGGGCCCGCTGACTCGCGTCGCCGTGTTCATGAGCCCTATCGACGTGCACGTGAACCGGTCGCCGATCGACGGCCGGATCGTGGAAGTGAAGTACCGGCCCGGAAAATTCCTGGTCGCGAGCAAGGATGAGGCGTCGCTCGAGAACGAGCAGAACGTCATCACCGTTCAGGGCGCGGACGGTGTGCGGGTGACCTTCAGCCAGATCGCCGGACTGGTCGCCCGGCGCGTCATCTGCCACAAAAAGGCCGGCGACGACGTTCGGATGGGCGACCGGATCGGGCTGATCCAGTTCAGTTCGCGAGTCGACATCCTGCTCGGACCGGAGTGGGACATTCCGGTGCGTCCGGGCGATCGCGTGAGCGCCGGTTCGTCGATCCTCGCCCGCAGAAAGTAGTCCGCAAGGAGCCGCCATGAGCACCCACCATCCCACCGCCAAGCCGCCGCGCCGCGCCGCCTACGCGTTGCCCACCCTGTTCACCGCGGGCAACCTGTTCCTCGGATTCCTGGCGATCACCAAGGCGTTTCAGGGCGCGATGCTGGCCGCGTCGGGATCGCTCGGCCACAATCCTCACCTCGAGGCGTCGGCGCTGATGATCGGCGCGGCCAGCGTGCTCGACGGGCTGGACGGCCGGATCGCGCGCATGACGAACACCACCTCCGATTTCGGCCGCGAGCTCGACTCGCTCGCCGACGTCATCGCGTTCGGCGTCGCGCCGTCGATCCTGGCGTGGATCTGGGGCTTTCAGTTCCTCGACTCGAGCATCGACCCCCAGCTTCGCGACTACATCCACCGCTTCGGCTACTTCTTCGTGTTCCTGTTCGTCATGTGCGGCGCGTTCCGGTTGGCCCGCTTCAACATCACCACCAATCCGGCGCCGAAGAATCCCGGCCGTCCGGATCGCAAGTACTTCGTCGGGTTGCCGATTCCGGCGGGCGCCGCGGTAGTGGCCGCGATCGTGTACGCCGCGGACGCGGTTCCACTGCAATGGTGGCCGCTGGCGGTGGCCTGGACGGCGCTGCTCGGATTCGTCTCGTTCCTGATGATCGCCACCTGGCGCTATCGCAGCTTCAAGGATTTCAATTATCTGAACCCCCGGTCGCCGATTTCGTTGATCGCGATGGGCAGCGTCATTTATGTCACCGCGATCTTTTCGCAGCCGGTGCTATTGTTGGTCGCGTGCACCTACGCGGGCAGCGGCGTGGTGGTGCGCATCGGCGGCATTCTGAAGCGGAAGTTGCGCAGCGCTCCTCCGCCACCCCCTCGCGAGCCGGTGCTGCATGGGTGATCGCCGCATGGTGGCGCTCGTCGGCGGCGAGTCGCTGCTCGGGGCGGAGATGCGCGACGTCTTTCGCGACCGCTTCCCGGGGATCAAGGTGCGGCTGGTGGGGAGCGAGGAAGACGGCACGGCGATCCTGACGGCGGAGGCTGGCGAAGCGGTGGTGATGACCGGGCTGGACGGGGACACGCTGGCCGGAGCGGGCGCCATCGTGCTGGCGGGTAGCGTCGAATCGAGCCGCAAGGCCCTCGAGATGCTCTACGAAACGGTGGACCGGGCCGACGACGCGCCCGCCATCGTGGACGCCACGCACGCGTTCGAGGAGGAGCCCGAAGTTCGCGTGCGCGCGCCGATCGCCGAACCGGCGCTGCCGTCCCTCACCCGCCTGCAAGGCGTGGCGCACCCCGCGGCGATCGTGCTGGCGGCGTTTCTCCGGCATCTTCACAAGCGGATTCCCGTCACGCGATCGGTGGCGCAGATCCTGCTGCCGGTGAGCGAGTTCGGCCGCCCTGGCGTCAGCGAGTTGCAGCGGCAGACCGCGCAACTGCTGACTTTCCAGAAGCAGGACCGCGCCGTCTTCGACGACCAGATCGCGTTCAACCTGCTGGCGCGCTACGGACTCGACGCGAAGGTAAGCGTCTCCAGCATCGAAAAGCGCATCGAGCGCCATTTGGCAAGCCTGCTCTCGCTGAGTCCGCCGGTTCCGATGCCGTCATTGCGCGCGATTCAGGCGCCGGTGATGCACGGCTTGGCGTTGAGCGTGTGGGTGGAATTCGTCGAGACGCCGCATCCGCTGGCGCTCACCAACGCGATCCAGTCGGCGTATTTCGACGTGCGGGGTCCGGAGACCGAGGCGCCGTCGCCGGTGAACGCGGCGGGCATGGACGGAGTCACGGTGGGCGCGGTGGAGGCGGACCGGAATCATTCGCGAGCGGCCTGGTTCTGGCTGGCCGCCGACAACTTCCGCATCGTGGCCGACAACGCCGCGCTGTTGGTGGAAGCTATCCTGGAAGCGTGAGTCCGACGCGCCGCGAACTGCTGGTCCTTGCCGCCGCGGCCGCGACGGCCGGGTGCGGATACCGCGTGGCCGGCCGGGCGGATCTGTTGCCCAAGTCAGTGCGCACGATCGCGATTCCGGCGTGGTCCAACGCCACCGTGCGCCACCGGCTGTCGGAGCGGCTTCCCGCCGCGCTCACCCGCGAGTTCATCGCGCGGACACGCTACCAGGTGATTCCCGATCCATCGCAAGCCGACGCGGTTCTGAACGGCGGCGTTCTGAATCTGTATTCCTACCCCACCACGTTCGATCCGGTTACGGGCCGGGCCTCCGGCGTCCAATTGATCGTCGTGCTACAGGCGAAACTCACCGAGCGCGCCACGGGCAAGGTGCTGTTCGAGCGGCTGTCCATCGAGGCGCGGCAGCGCTACGAGATCAGCGTGGACCAGGTGGCCTATTTCGAGGAGAGCAACGCCGCGCTGGAGCGCGTATCCCAAGACGTGGCGCGGCAATTGGTGAGCGCCATCCTGGAGAATTTCTAGATGACGCCGGAACAGTTCCTGGCTCACGTGAAGAAGCGGCCATCGCCGCTGTACTTGTTTCTCGGCCCCGAATCCTACCATCGCGACGCCTGCCGGACGGCGCTGATCGAACGGGTGTTGCCGCCGGAGGAGCGCGAGGACGGCTTCGTCCGCCACGATCTGGACGAGATTGGCCTGGCCGCGGCGATCGACGACGCGAGATCGAGTTCGATGTTCGCGCCGCGCCGCGTGATCTGGGTGGGCCGCGCCGAAGCCGCTCTGCCCAAGGGCAAGGCCGCCGCGGCGGAAGAGGACGACGACGACGACAAGCCGAAGTCCGGCTCCAAGGCCGGCGCGGCGGCGGAGATCCTGACGGCCTACGCCCGCAATCCCGCGGCGGATACGGTGGTGGTGTTCGATTCCGCCCGGTTCGAGTTCGAAGGCGAGGACAAGGCCAAGGCGGAGCGCGTGCGTAAGTTCTTCGCGGCGATCCCCGATTGCGTCGAGTTTCCGCGGCTGCCCGTAATGGAGGCGCGGCGGATCGCTCAGGAGGCGGCGCGCCAAAGAAATCTGCGCATCGGAGCGGCGGAGATCGGGTTGTTGGTGGAGGCGGTGGGCGGATCGGCGGCGCGTGCCGTCATCGAGATCGAGAAGCTGTCGCTGTTCGCCGGGCCGGGCGGATCGGTGTCCGAGGCCGACATCGCGCGGCTGGCGCCGCAGGCGCAATCCACGACGATCTTCGCGCTGGTGGCGGCCATCGGACGGAACGACCGGGTGAAGGCGCTCGGGCTGCTGGACACGCTGGTGCGGGAAGGCGTGTACCTGCCTCTGGCGCTGCAGTTTCTGGCGGCGCAGTTCCGCCAGGCTTTGGCGGCGAAAGAGGCGAACCTGCGGAACTCGATGCAGGTGCAGGGGTACTTTCAGAAGATGGGAGTCGCCATGTGGCCGTCGCGCGCCGACCAGATCCTGCAGACGATGAACGCGCTGCCGGACGCTCAGATCCGCAAGGCGTTGCGCAAGATGGCGGCGGCGGACAAGGCGCTGAAAGACGCGCGTCCCGACGACCGCGTGATCATGGAGGAGTTCGTTCTGAACCTGACGCGGTAGGGAGGCAGGAACGCGAGCGGTTCCGTCCTCATGCCTTCGCCCTCTTCTTGTCCGTCGGGTGTCCCTCCTCCGGCTCGTGGGGAACCGGCAGATCCGCGATCAGCCGGTCGAACAGCGACCGCGCCTTCTTCACCTCCGGATCGCTCGACCCCGTCACTTCGCGATAGCCGGTCCCATCCCGGCTCGACCCGCAATCGTAGAGCCGGCCCCAGTGCAGCGGCGAGTTGTCCTCGAGCAGGAACCGCTTCGTACGGAAGATCCGGCGGTCGGCGATGAAGCTGTGGATCCACTCCCGCGGCGCCGGCGATTCGCCTCGCAGATACCCCGCCAGCGACCTTCCGTCCAGCCGCTTGCCGCGCGGAAGCGGAGCGCCCGCGAACGCGGCGAGCGTAGGGAAGAAGTCCGACAGATCCATGAGTTCCGGGCTCGCGGGCCGCGCCGGAATCAGCCCCGGGCAGTTGGCGATCATCGGCACGCGCGCTCCCAGTTCCGTGGGATCGCCCTTGCCTTCGCCCGCCGTGCCGTTGTCGCCCGTGTAAAGGATCACGGTGTTCTCGCGAACGCCCGCGTCCTCGAGAGCCTTCACCATCTTGCCCACGATCTTGTCCATGTACTCGACCGCGCCCTTGTAGTTCGCCTTCGACGCGACGTGTTTGTCCGCGTCCGCCTTCACCGTGTCCGGAGACGGCACGTGCGGACCGTGGGTCAGCGCCATCGGATAGTAGGCGAGGAACGGCCGGTCGCGCTTGCGGCGGATGAAGTCCGCCAGGTAGTCCGAGTAGATGTTCGGGCCGTAGTCGTCCTTCGTCGTGGGGATGAGCTTGCCGTTCTTCATGATCGCGGGCTCCCAATATCGCTCCCGCGCGCGGTAGCGGGGCCGGTCCTCCGGCGAAACGTAGTTCTCGAACGCCCAGATGCAGTACTCGGCGAAGCCGGTCTCGCGCACGATGTCCGGATACGTTCCCGAAAGCTGCCACTTGCCGGCGAGCGCCGTCTCGTACCCGCGTTCCTTCAGCATCCGCCCGAACGTGTAGTGGTTGCGCATGTTCTCCACGGGCGCGTTTTCGTCCGGGCCTCCGCGCCGCCCGGCGAAGTTGTGCACGCCATTGCGGCTGCCATACTGCCCGGTGAGGATCTCCACCCGCGTGGGATGGCAGATGGGCGTCGCGTAGCAGGTTTGGAACTGAACGCCTCCGCGCGCCAGCGCGTCCAGGTTCGGCGTGCGATGTTTTTGGTTGCCGTAGCAGGCGAGTTCCTTCGCGCCGATGTCGTCGGCGAGAATCACCAGGAAATTCAGCGGGCGGCGTTGCGCGGCCGCCAACGGCATCGACAGGAAATGGCGCCGGTTCATGGCGTCCTACTTGCTCGCGCGGCTCTCGCGCATCCGCTGTTTGGACCAGCGCGCCCATTCGAGCCCGGGCCGCTCCGTCCGGAAGGACACCAGCCTCCCGTGCTCCATCTCCGTCACGTAAGCGGTGCGCCCGTCCGGACCGCCGAAGCAGATGTTGCTCGGCTTCGATCCCAGCACGTCGACCTCCCGCAGCACCTTGCCCTCCGGCGACACCACCGCCACCACCCCCTTGCCGTGCCTGGTGACGTACAGATTGCCGTCCACATCGGCGCGCATGCCGTCGAACCCGTGATCCGGAAACTCGATCAGCAGGCGCTTGTTCGCCAGCCGGTGTCCGCGTTGGACATCGAACACCCAGATCTTGCGCTGCACCGATTCGTTCACGTAGAGCTTGTCTCCCGCCGGACTGAGTTCGATGCCGTTGGTGGTCCCCAATCCCTCGGCGGCGCGCCGCACGCGTCCCTTGCGATCGATGTGCCAGATCTGGCCCGTGCCCTCCTTCCAGTTCGGATCGCTCGCGTAGAGCGTCTCGTCGGGCGCCATGGCGAGATCGTTCGGCTGATTCATGGCGGACTCGTGGGCGAACGTCCGAACCGCCTTGGTGCGCGTGTCGACGAGAAGCACGTTGTGGTTGGTGTAGTCGGCGACGTACATGCGCCCCTTGCGGTCGAACCGGATGCCGTTGGCGAGCGATCCGTTCGGCATTTCCAGGAACACCTCCGCCTTGCCGTCCGGGGTGACGCGGCCGATGGTGGGTTGGCGCTGGTAGCTGACCGCGAAGATGTTGCCCGCGCGATCCACGCCGGGACCTTCGATCGAGCCGGTGAAACTGCCCTTCGGCGTGAGGGGCGAAGCCTTCCAGGAATCTTGCGCGTGGAGCGCGGCGCAGAGGGCCAGCGCGAATGGAATCGGGAAACGGGCCATGATCGATGTTATACTCCGGCTTCGGCATGAAGCTCAAACGCCTTCTCTTCGCGGAACTGAACCGTTCCGACCTGCGCGCGGCGGCGCCGTCCGCCCTGGTGGTGATTCCGTGCGGCGCGGTGGAACAGCACGGTCCTCATCTCCCCACGGGCACCGACTTCTTCACCGTGGATCACATCGCGCGCGCGGCCGGGCGAATCGCGGCGGATAGCGTGCCTCTTTTGGTGGCGCCGGCGATGCCGTTCGGATGTTCGCAGCACCACATTCCCTTCGGCGGCACCATGTCGATGACCACGGAGACCTACTATCGGGCGATGTTCGAGATGGTGCTCGCCGTGGTGCAGTCCGGTTTCAAGCGCGTGTTTCTGCTGAACGGCCACGGCGGCAACCACGAGATCCTGCAGTTGGTGGCGCGCGACATCGCGTTGCAGAAGCCGGCGCACGTCGCGGCCGCGTCGTACTGGACGATCGCCTGGGACGCGCTGATCGCGGTCGACGCGCACAAGGGAATGCGGCTGCCGGGGCACGCGGGGATCTTCGAAACGTCGATGATGCTCGCCCAGCGGCCCGATCTGGTTCCGGCCGAACGGCCCCATCGCGACAACGTGGGCGACACAGATCCGCGCAACTTTCACAAGCCGTATCGCGCCGAGCATCCAGGATCGTGGCAGACGATCGAGGGCTACACCGACAGCCCCGATCGCGCGACTTCGGACAGGGGCCAGAAATACATGACGGCCGTGATCGACGCGGTGGCGGCCGCCTTCGTGGAGTTCCACGGATCGGTGTCGTAACGGCGGGCGGGTGCTATGCTACGGGCATGCCGGTAAAGGCCGCGCTCTCCGAAGACGAATATCTTCGCACGAGCTTCCCCGGCGCCGACCGGGAATTTCGCGACGGCGAAATCCTGGAGAGAAGCATGCCTGGCTACGGCCATTCGAAAGCCGCCATGAACCTCGGGGGATTTTTCTGGCGCCTGAAGACGGTCCTCCCGGTTTTCGTGGCTCCCGAACTTCGGCTGAAACTCGGGCCGGGCCGCTACCGGATTCCCGATGTTTCCGTGTTCTGGCCTGACGAGCCGTCCCAAAGCGTACCCGATCGTGCGCCGCTCATCGCCATCGAGGTGCTGTCGCCAGACGATTCCTTCTCCGAAGTCGCGGCCAAACTCGCCGAGTATTGGAATTGGGGCGTCCGGCACGTATGGCTCGCCGATCCCGATGCCCGCGCCCTGTACACGTTCGACGGCGCGCTGAGGCAGGTGGACCGGTTCGACGTTTCCGAATTGGGGCTGACTATCGGTCCGCCCGGGATCTTCGACTGACGTTTAGAAGAAGTAGCGAAGCCCGAGTTCCACGCTACGGGGCGGGTTCACTTGAGTTGGTGGCACGACGCCGAAGAGCGGCGAGATCGGGTCGGGGTTGGGGAACCCGAAGATCGGCGTGTTGGAGACGTTGAAGCCCGACACCTTCAATTGCAGCCGGTGTCCTTCGCGAATCAGGAAGTCGCGATTCAACGCGAAGTCCACCTGCGCCGCCGTGTGCCGCCGGATGTTGGGGCTGCGCAGCGGCGTGGTCCGCAGTGTGTCCGCGGGGCGCTGCACCCAAATCGACCGCGACGTGTCGAACCAGCGGTTCAACGTCTGTCCGCTCGTCAGCTTCGGATTGCCCTGGATGTAGAAGTCGGGGTAGCTCATCGGCGTTCCGCTCTGGATCACGCTGATCCAGTTGGCCTGCCATCCGCCGATCAGGTGCGACACCAGCCCGCTGTTCAGCCACTTCTTTTTCGGGCCGATCGGGAACTCGTAGTACCCGCTCAGCACCAACCGTTGCGGCGTGTCGAACGTGGTGAGTTCGCGCGACAACGCCGAGTCCTGCGGGTTGCGGAACGCGACCGCCTCCATCGTCTTCGAGATCGTGTAGGAGGCGAGATAGGTGAGTCCGCTCTTGAACCGTTGCTCGAGTTTGAACTGGACCGAGTTGTACCAGCTCGTACCCAGACTCTGTTGCGCCATGGTCACGCCGGAGAAATGCGGATACTGCGTGATCAGGTTACGGCGCTGAATTGTCGACTGAGCGCCCCGCGACGTGTTGGAAGGCAGCACACCGAAGAACGGGTTCGGAACCACGGCCGACAGGAACGGTGTGCCGAGCGCCAACTGCTCTCCGGTCAGATAGCTCATCGAACGGCTCGCCTGGAGGCTGCGCGTCTGGCTGCCGACGTAGGAGACTTCCGCCAGCATACCGGGCCGTAGTTCGTATTCGAGGCCGCCCGAGTACTGCCACACGTACGGGATGCGCCGCCGCGGATCGTTGAACGAGATGCTGTCGCCGGCCTGCGTGGCCAGCCCGCGGCTCGATCCGGGAGGCTGGATCAGGCCGTTCGGGAACGGATTGCCCAACGTTTGAAACGGCCGGAAATCGGGCGTGGTGGTTTGCGCGCTGGTGGTCTGGGAGAAGCCGAATTCGCCGCCGAACTCGACCGTCGGCAGGTAGTAAAGACCGGCCCCGCCGCGGAACACCATGGGCTTGCCATCCAGCATCTTGTACGCGACGCCGATGCGGGGCTGGAAATTGTTCTTGTCGGCGTTGTAAGCGCCGCGGCCCTGGCCGTTCACCCCGGCGAACAGCATGCCGCCGCGCAGATCCAGTCCCGGCACTTGAAACGGGCTCTTGGCGGCGAAATCGAAGCCGCGATTCTGGCGGTTGTACCGTTCCACCGGGGGACCTTCGAAGTCCCACCGGACGCCGAGGTTCAACGTCAACCGTCGCGACACCTGCCAGTCGTCATGCACGAACAGGACCGGATACTTCGACGAGAGGTACGGCGTCGAATTCAGCACGGCCGACGCCGAGTTCATGTAGCCGAGCAGGAACGACGCGATCGCGTTGCCGCCGTTCGGATCGTTGATTTGCGGATTGGAGCTGGTCCAACTCCGCGTGAATCCGTAGTTGCCCTGCCCGTTGGCGCGTCCGACCGAGCCCCAGTGCATCAGCCGGAACTCGAAGCCGTACTTGAACGAGTGCCTACCGGATGTCTTCAGTACGCTTGCCTGAGCGGCGTAGGTGTCGCTCGGCAGGATCGCCGTTTCGTTGTTCCCGGCCTGCAGGTAGTTCTCCCAGGTGAAAATCGGATACTTGTTCGGGATCTGCAACTGGCCGGCGAGTTCGCGCGGGAACCCGAGCGCGGACACGTCGGAGGGCGTGAAGATCGACTCTTCCTTGAACCGGTTGAAGCCGGCGCGGAGGCTCAGCACGGTGGTGGGCGTGATCGTGCCCACCGCGTCGAAAGCCAGTCCGTCGTTGCGGCGCGTGAGGTGCACGGCGCGGCGGGCGGGCGAGTCCCAGCCGTCGTAGTTGATGCGGCCGCCGTTCCGGTGGTTGTAGTTCCAGCGGCCGAACACCTTCCACGAACCGTTGATGTTGTGGTCGACCCGAGCGATGTAGTTGGTGTAGTCGAGCAGAGACCGCACGAAGCCCGCGTACCAGTTGTTCAGCTTGGTGACCGGATCGCCCGTCGCGTTGGCATCGGGAATGTCGCCGAGCACGCGTTTGGCGATCGCGTTCGTGCGGTCGCCCGGAACCAGGTTGCCGGCGAACGGGGTGCGAATGAACTGGAGGTTGTTGATGGTGACCGCGGCGGCGGGATTGAATGCCGGATTCGCGCGGATGGTGAGCGGATCGTAGATGGTGAACTGGCGTCCCGCGGCGGTGAGGGTCTGGGAGAAGTCGCCGCGCTTTTGCTCGGCGGTCGGCACCGAGCCGAGCGATGGCGACGGTCCCTCCGAACGAATCCGCTCCAGCGCGAACATGAAGAACGTCTTGTCGCGGCCCGCGTAGAGCTTCGGCAACAGCACCGGACCGTCGATCTCGAAACCGTACTGGTCGTTGAGGCGCTTGGTGCGTGGCTGCCTGTTGGCGTTGTTCGAATACGAATTCGCCTCCAACGGCGTTCGGCGCGCGTACTCGTACGCCGCGCCGTGGAACTTGTTGGTGCCGGGCTTGATGGTCAGGCTGATGACACCGCCGCTGGTGCGTCCATACTGCGCGTCGTAGGTGTTGGTCTGTACCTTCAATTCACCGGTGGCCTCGATCGGCGGCACGTAGGCGAGGTTGCTCACCGTGGTGATCGACTGATCCGGCATGCCGTCGATCTGGAACGCGTTCTGGCCGGGGCGGCCGCCGTTGATCGAATAGCTCGACATGGCGCCGCTGTCGGTGGGTCCGAATCCGCCAAGCGAGCCCGTGTATTGAACGCCGGCGGCGAGGTTGGTGAATCCGAAGGGATTGCGTCCGCTCAACGGCAGGTCGGTGATCTTCCGATTCTCGATCGACTGGCCGCGCGTGGCCGTGGATACCTCGAGCAGAGGGGCCTCGGCGGCGACGGTGATGCGGTCGGCGAGTTGGCCCACCTCGAGCACCACGTCGACGCGCGCCCGGTCGTTGACGCGCAGTTCGATCGGGCTGCGTTCGAACGACCGGAACCCGGCCATTTCGACGAGCAGCTTGTACCTGCCCGGAATCAGGAACGGGACGAGGAACGAGCCATCGTTGTTGGTTTTCGCGTTGGCCGCGACGCCGGACTCGATGTTGGTGACGGTGATCGCCGCGTCTGGCACCGTGGCGCTGGTGGAATCGGTGACCACCCCGAGCAGACTCGCGCGGTACTCCTGGCCGGCGAGCGCGGCGGCGAAAAGCACCGCCAATAAGGATCTGATTTGCATGAGGCAACTCCTGGGACAGCGTTGAGTGTCGTCATGCTATCACATCACCGCGATCGTAGCGGTCAGTTGACTCCGCGCCCCCGCCGACTCGACCACGAGCGGGACCGCGGAGCCCGCCGGCGCGCTCTCCGGCACACGGAACGCCACGGTGTAGCGTCCCGCGGCGCCGGCCGGAGCCACCGACAGCACCTCCGCCGCCATGCCTCCCACGCGCACTTCGATCGCCGAAGCCGCCGGATCGAGGCCGGTCACCGCGATGCGCAACTCGTTGCCCCGCGGAACGGGGCTGTTCGGCGTGCTCGGCGATCCGTCGGCATGCGTCGCTACTGCCTGTCCTTGCCCCGAGCCGTCGAGTGTGTAGATTCCGGGCGCCGCCAGCACCGCCGGAACCGTCACCGCCAGGTTCAATGGCGTTCCACGAACCACGCCCCGCAGCCGCAGCAGGACCGGGACGTGCACGGGAGTGTCCCGCGGACAGACGAAGGTCACCGCGTTGGGCTCGATTCTGGCGAGACCCGCCGGCTTGCCGTCTACTTCGACGCTGATGCCGTTGAACTCGTTGGGCAGGTTCGGCAAGTCCACCGGGTCCGCGGAGCCGATCTCCGGAGTGTACAAGGTCATGCGGGCGCCCGGCGAGAGCGTCAGGTGCAGGCGGCTCGCCTCGTTCACGACGCCCAGGGTGTTGAGGAGCCGCGGTGACTGGTGGTTCGCGGTCGCAAACAGCGGCCGGTTCATGACGATGCTCCGCGGGTTTGCCGTTCCGCCGAGTTCTCCCGTCCAGTTCGAGAACGGCAGTTCGCCGGTCGACCCCGCCTCCACCAGAATCGGCGAGCCCACGTCGAACCAGCCTGCGTCGCCCGCCGGCTCGAACCGAACCGCGGTGGGCGGCGCGACGGCCGTGGATGTCCGCGAAAAAACAGCACCCACCTGAGCCCGGTGTTGTACCCGCAACTCGGCGGTGATCGTGCTCGATCCGGGCTGCGCCACCACCGTCTGATCCCGCTCCCCGCCATTCGACCAGCCCTGGAACTGTAGCCGCGTGAACGTGTCCGACAACAGGCTCTGCGACGCGGCGATCGAAACCCGGTGGCTGCTTCCGGCGGTCCACGACACGTGCCGCGGCGTGTTCGCCGCCGTGCCATCGACCGAGACCACCGCGCCGGACGGAACCGAGTCGATGACGGTGAAGTCGCCGCGAGTGAAGGTGGCGGAGTAGACCGCCGCGGACGACCGGATGTTGTACTCCACCGGATTCGACCCGTTGCCTTGCAGGTTCGCCGCCAGGAACGTCGTGCCTCCGGCGCCCGGGCTCCAGTTGAAGAACCGGAATCCGGCGTCGGGCACGGCCTTTAAGAACAGCGTCGTCCCGAAAGGATAGAAGCCATCGGGCGAAGGCGGCGAGATCTCCACCGTGCCGGAGCCGGCTGGCGTCACAGCGGTTCGGACGCGCAGATAACTCGCGTAGTTCGCGATGTAGACGGTGCCGCCGGCCTGGATCTCGATCTCGTGTTCCGGAGTGCCGCCGTCGCTCCAGCGGGCGAAGCGGTGCTGCGTGTTGTCGTCGGCGCCCGTCGCCTGAGCCGGAGCGGAGAGCGTGTGGCGTTGACCCGGGGTCCAGTCGAACGACTGGGGAGAAACACGCGCTTCGCCGTCGATCACGACCGGTAGACCGGAGGGGTAGGTGTCGATCAGCACCTGTCGCACGGGTTCGCCGTACAGGCGCGCGACGGCCTGGATCTCCGCCGCCGACAGCGTGCCGCGCTGGCCGATGGGAATGCCCGCCGGGATCGACTGCATGGCGCTCCTGCCGCTGACGGCGAAACCCGTGTCGGAGTAATGCATCACGGCGCCGTAGTCGTAGGGGCCGATGTCCTCGCGCGCGAGGATCACCTGGTCGTAAGCGGACCGGCTGGACGGGTTGATGTTCTCGAGCAAGACACGGAGGTACAGATTGCGGTCGTTGCGGCCCTGCGTGTGGTGCAGCCCCACGCTGTGTCCGATCTCGTGGACGGTGTTCCCGAGCGAACAGGCATCGCCCAGGTTCACCAGTTGCCGGCCGCCGAGCATGCCGACGTTGGCCGAGCACCCGCTTGGCGCGCGAATGAAGTGGACGTAGTTGGCCTCGCCGTCGCGCTGTTTCAATTTGACCACGGTGGATTCGTTCCAAATCCGCACAGCGTTCGTGATGCGGTCCTGATTCGGGATGGCGGGATCGATCTCGTACGGGATTTCGCGGCCCGTCCAGCGGAAGCGGTCGCCCGAAATGACGCCGGTGGCGCGGCCGTCCTTGTCCGCCGCTGGCGGACGGAGCAGATCCTCGACCGGGCCGAGGAGCATGTCGCCCTCGACGAGGGCTTGCCCGTCGCGATCCTGGAAGACAATGGGTTGGCCGCGATACCAACCTTGTAGGAGGACGGTGGATTGTCCGAAGGCGGCGGTTGAAATCAGAAGTAGTATGGAGGCGCGCATCGCGATTGCTCGCTGTTATCGTAGCGCGACAAGTGACGGAGCGGACATCCGGATTCCAGCGCGTCCTGTAGCTAGAACCATCGTCCGCTCCGCCGGGCGCACGAATCCCGCGAACGGGCGCGCCCACCCACCCGCAGCGCCTCCGAGAGACCGCCGCGGGCGAAAATAGTTGAACTTATTTGCCGCCGCTAATCGAGCTCAGCTTCTTGGTTTCGACAGGTCCCTCCGAATAGACCCTGACCTCGACTCGCCGGCTTTTCTGCTTCCCCGCCGCCGACAGCGGCGCCTTGTCCACACCCATTCCCAAGACGTGCAGCCGGTGGAGTGGCACACCATGCCGCCCCGCCAGATACCGCGCCACCGATTCGGCCCGTTTCTGGCTCAACTCGAGATTACGCGCCGCCGTCCCACTGGGATCGGCGTACCCTTGGATCTCGATCACGCACCGTTTGAACTGGCCAATCCGCGCCGCCACCAAGTCCAGTTGATCGCGCGCGATTTTGGAGAGCGCCGCGCTGCCGACGCCGAAATAGACGCTCTCCCGCGTCGCGAGATTCGCCTCATCCGAGGCTCCGCTCCCGCCAGGTTCGGCGGCGCCGAACGCGTTGACCCGCTTCTCCAACTCCTGGGTCTTCTGAAAACTCGATTCCGCCAACGATCGGGCGACGCCCGCTGTGTTATCGGCTTGTGTGGCCCGCTCGGCGGCGCGCACGGCCGTATTGTTGGCTTCCGTAACCCGGCTGTCCGCCGATTGCGCTCGCTCGTCGGCGCGGGACGACGTCTTTTCGACCTCGGCGAGATTCGCCTCGATCGTCTTCGAACGTTCTTCCAACTTGTCGACTCGAACCGCGACCGGCGTCACCTTGTTGCGCGCATATTTCCGGGTGGCGCATCCCGACAGCAGGGCTGCGGCGGCCAGCAGGCTTAGTAGACGCGAATGGGGGAGGAAATTCATGTCTAGCTCCAGTACGTAAGCAATAGCATGGCCAAACGGAATACACGCTCGCGCAACATGGCGCGAAAGTTCCCGAACGACTGCTATGCGACGATTGTACTCCACACGGTGAGCCGGAGGTAGGCGCGCGTGGACAAAGAAAGGGCCGCGCCGTGGAGAGGGAGGCCACGGCGCGGCCGCTATCGGTCAGAGTCGTGGAGGAGACGACTCACCCGCCGGGCTGGTCTGCTGGTTCAGCCGACGGAACCGATCCTGTGTTGCAAAGCCGGGCGAGCCCATACCCAAAAGGACCGCACGGTTGCAGAGGGAAAACTCGAGATTGCCGGGAGAAGAGAGTGAAGGAAAATTTTTCAGGGTGGCTTCCGGTAATTTTTTCATTCCAGTGGCCTCCATTTTTGCAATCTTCAAGGTTTCCGTCCCGATGCCAGAATTCAGTGCAATCCTCCGGCCAAAGCGCGACCGGAAGAGTGCGCATCGAGAGGCCGCGGGGCGGCGTTTCTGTGATAGATTGAAACTTCAATGCCCGGGACACTCGAGGCCACTCCGCTGAACGCCGTCCACCGGTCGATGGGCGCGCGGATGGTAGATTTTGGCGGCTGGGATATGCCGGTCCAGTACACGGGGATCATCGACGAGCACCACACCGTTCGCCGTGCCGTGGGACTATTCGACGTCAGCCACATGGGGGAGATCGAAATCGCCGGCCCCCAGGCGTTCGATTTGGTGAACTACGCCACCATGAGCGCGGTGTCGAAGATGGCGCTCGGCCAGGCGCAGTACTCCGCGCTTCTCTACGAGCACGGCGGCTTCGTGGACGACATCCTCATCTATAAGGTGGCCGCTGACCGCTACTTCCTGTGCGTCAATGCCTCCAACCAGGCGAAGGACTACGAACACATCGTCGCGGTCCATGCCGCCACCGGGTTCGACGCTCAGGTCGACTTCGCCAGCCGGCGTTACGCCCAGCTTGCCATTCAGGGTCCCAAGGCGGGCGCCACGGCGCAAAAGCTGACCCCGGTGGATCTGTCCCCGATCAAGTACTACCGCTTCGCGGACGGCGAGTTCGCGGGCATCCCCGCGCGGATCGCCCGTACCGGCTACACCGGCGAGGACTGCTTCGAGGTGTTCTTCGAGCCGTCTCACGCGGAACGGCTGTGGAAAGAGATCCTGGACGCCGGGGCGGAGTTCGGAATCAAACCGTGCGGTCTGGGCGCCCGGAACACCTTGCGCCTGGAAGCCGCCATGGCTTTATATGGACACGAAATCGACGCCACGATCACGCCGCTCGAGGCAGGGCTGGCGCGCAACGTCGACATGTCGAAGGATTTCCACGGCAAGGCGGCGTTGGAGAAGCAAGCGAAGGTCGGCGTGACCCGCCGGTTGGCGGGGTTCGAGATGGTGGAGCGCGGCATCGCCCGCGACGGCTACGAGATCTCGATCGCCGGATCGCCGGCCGGCTGGGTCACCAGCGGCAGCCCCTCCCCGACTCTCGGCAAGAATATCGGGCTTTGTTACCTACCCGCGGACAAAGCCGCCCCCGGCCAAACCATCCACGTCAGTGTGCGAAACCAGCCCGTGGCGGCGGCCGTTTGCACCACTCCCTTTTACAAGCGAGCGAAATGATTATGTATCCCGAAAACTTCCGGTACACGAAAGAGCACGAGTGGGTTCTGGCGGAGGGAGACACCGGAACCGTGGGCATCACCCACCACGCCCAGCACGAACTGGGCGACATCGTCTACGTGGACCTGCCCAAGCCCGGATCCAACTGTGGCCAAGGCAAGCCGCTGGGATCGGTGGAATCGGTGAAGGCCGTTTCCGACATCTACTCGCCCGTGTCCGGGGAAGTGCTGGAAGTGAACGGCGATCTGGTATCCGCCCCCGAAAAGCTGAATGAAGATCCGCACGGCGCCGCCTGGCTGGTGAAGATCCGGCTGTCGTCGCCCTCCGAACTGGAGGGGCTGATGACCGCCGCGCAGTACCAGGAGTATTTAGGAGCCCACTGAATTGCGCTACCTCCCGAAATCGGATTCCGAGCGAAGGGAGATGCTGGACGCCATGGGCGCGGCATCCCTCGAATCGCTGGTCGCTCATCTGCCGGCCGAAGTCCGGCTAAACCGCCCGCTGGATTTGGCGCCGGGCATCTCCGAGTACGAGATCGTGGATTACTTCCGCGAACTCGGACAGAAGAATGCCGTCTGGCCCAGTTTTCTCGGCGCCGGCGTCTACCGCCACTATCGCCCCGTGATGTGCGACGTGGTGGTGTCGCGTGGGGAGTTCCTCACTTCCTATACCCCCTATCAGGCGGAAATCGCCCAGGGCACGCTGGCCACGATCTTCGAATTCCAGACCATGATCTGCCAGTTGACGGGCATGGACGTCGCCAACGCGTCCATGTACGACGGCTCCACATCCGTGCCGGAAGCCGCTCTCATGGCGATGCGCGTCACCCAGCGCGATCATGTCCTCATTGCGCGGACCGTCCATCCCGAGGATCGGGCGGTGTTGGACACCAGCGCCCGGAACCAGGACATGGAAGTCACCACGTTCGGCTACGTACCGGGATCCGGCCTGTGCGATTTCAAGGACTTAGAGTCCAAGCTGAACGACACGATGGCCGCCGTGATCGTGCAGACGCCGAACTTCTTCGGGTGCGTGGAAGACGTGAAGACCGCCTCCGCGCTTGCCCACAAGCACGGCGCCCTGCTGGTGGTGGTGTTCACCGAAGCGGTTTCCCTGGGGTTGCTGGAACCGCCCCGCGACGCCGACATCGTCTGCGGCGAACTGCAATCGTTCGCCATTTCGCCCAGCTTCGGCGGACCGTTCGCGGGCGTGATGGCCTGCAAGGAAAAGTACCTTCGGCAAATGCCCGGGCGGCTGGTGGGACAGACCAAGGACTCCCGCGGGCGCCGCGCGTTTTGCCTGACGCTCTCCACGCGCGAGCAGCACATCCGACGGGACAAGGCGACGTCGAACATCTGCACCAATCAGGCGCTGATCGCGCTGATGGCCACTGTTTTCATGACGGTCTACGGCAAAGCGGGGCTGCGCGAACTGGCGGTCCAGAATCTGGCCAAGGCGCACTATCTCGCGTCGTTCCTGCGCAAGCGTTTTTCGGCGCCCTTCTTCAATGAAGTGGTGGTCAAGACCGGCTCGGGAAAGCCCGCCGCCGTCAACGCCGCCTTGGTGGAGCGCAAGATCGTCGGTGGACTGGACCTCGGCCGGTTCTATCCGGAGCTCGAGGATTGCATGCTGCTGTGCGCCACGGAGATGTCGAAACGCGAAGACATGGACAAATTGGTGGAGGTAGTCCGGGGATGATCAAGAAAGTCCGCACGCATCCTTCGCAGGAAGAGGGGCTGCTGTTCGAAATCTCGTCTCCGGGCAAGAAGGCGTATCAGCTCCCCGAACTCGATGTTCCCGATGTGGATCCGGCGGCGGCTCTCGGCGGCTGCGTCCGCGACGGCATCGAGGATTTCCCCGAGGTGAGCGAGGTGGAGACCATCCGCCATTTCACCCGCCTGTCGACCTACAACTACGCGATCGACTACGGCTGCTCTCCGCTCGGTTCGTGCACGATGCAG
>SYLY01000295.1 GCA_005808475.1 Acidobacteriota bacterium | reverse complement strand
CGTGCTCGAGAACATCTTCCGCTTCATGGAAGAACGCCATCTGCCTCCCGTCCAGGCGGCGATCATGGGAACGCGCGATATCGGACTCGCGGTCATGGCCACCACGCTTTCGCTGGTGATCATCTTCCTTCCCGTGGCCTTCATGCCGGGCATTGTCGGCCGCTTCATGTCCTCGTTCGGATTCACCGCGGCATTCGCGATCATGGTGTCGCTGCTGGTCAGCTTCACGCTGACTCCCATGCTATGCAGCCGCTTCCTGAAAATCGGCCACACGGGCGAGACCAAGGATACCTGGCTGTTCCGCGCCATGGCGCTGCCGTATCGCTCCATGTTGCTCTGGTCGCTCCGGCATCGCTGGGTGGTCGCGCTCGGATGCCTGCTCGTGATGGCCAGCTCCGCTCCGCTGTTCATGAAGATCGGCAAGTCGTTCCTGCCCACCGACGATCAGAGCGAGTTCGAGATCCTGGTCAAGCTCCCGGTCGGCGCTTCCCTCGAGGGCACCGACGCGACGCTGCGCCAGATCGAGGACGAGGTTCGCAAGCTGCCGGGTATTCGCAACGTCCTGACCATCATCGGCGGGGATGTGCGCCGCGCGGTGGACCGGGGCTCGATCCTCGTCGAACTCGTGCATCCCACCCGCCGCAAGGAGACTCAGGACGAACTGATGGGGATGACCCGCGCCAATTTGAAGAAGTTTCGCGACGTCAACATCGCCGTTCAATTGCCAGCCCTCATCTCCGGCGCCGACAACCGCGAACTGATGTTCTACATTCAGGGACCGGACTTGGCCCAGTTGGACCGCTATGCACGCTCCATCAAGGCTAAGTTGGCGGAGGTCCCCGGTCTGGTCGACTTCGATACCAACTACGAGCCCGGCAAGCCGGAACTGCGCGTCGTCATCAACCGCGACCGGGCCTCCGACGTCAACGTCAGCGTCGCCTCGATCGCCACCGCCGTGCGCACCCTCGTGGCCGGCGACACCCAAGCGACCACCTACCGCGAAGGCGACGACCGCTACGACGTCCAGCTCCGCGTCAAGGAAGAGTACCGCCGCGACGCTCACATGTTGTCGCGGCTCTTCGTGCCTTCATCGACCATCGGCAACGTGCCGCTCGCCAACGTCGCGCGCTTCGAGGCTTCCACCGGCCCCGCGCAGATCTCGCGCTACAACCGCCAGCGGCAGGTGCTCATGCTGGCCAACATCGCGCCCGGGCAGTCTCTGTCCAATGTGCTCGACATCCTCAACAAGACAGTCGAGGATCTCAAGATGCCGCCGGAATACCGCACCGGCACGCTCGGCCACACCAAGGAGTTCGGCAGGGCGGGGAAGGCCTACATGTTCGCCTTCCTGCTCTCCATCGTTCTGATGTACATGATTCTCGCCGCGCAATTCGAGAGCTTCATCGATCCGGTCACCATCCTGCTTTCGCTCCCCTTGGCGGTTCCGTTCGCGCTGATCTCGCTGATGGCGGCCAAGGAGAACTTCAGCATCATCTACAGTTCCGTCGGCATTCTGGTGCTGTTCGGAATCGTGAAGAAGAACTCGATTCTTCAGATCGACCATATCAAGTCGTTGCGCGCCGAGGGCGTGGAACGCGGTCTGGCGATCCTGCGAGGCTGCGAGGACCGCTTGCGCCCCATCCTGATGACCACTGCCGCTCTGGTCGCCGGCATGATTCCGCTGGCGCTCGGAGGAGGTGCGGGCTCGGGCAGCCGCCGCACGGTCGCCATCGCCGTCATCGGCGGCCAAAGCCTCTGCCTGTTGCTCACGCTGCTGGTCACGCCAGTGGCGTATTCGATGTTCGACGACTTGCAACTCGCCATCCGCCGCATTCCTTCGCGGCTCGGATTCGGCCCCGCGCCGGCCACGGCGCCCGGAGATTGACCGATGAGACTCGCACTGATCCTACTGCCTCTGGCCGCGATGGCGCAGACCGCGCGCGTCGGCGTTTCGGTGACCGAGCGCAAGCTTGCTCTCGCCGACGCCATCGAGACCGCGCTGCGGTCGAACCTCGATCTCGAGATCGAACGCACCAATATCGCGGCCGCCCAATCCTCGTTGAAGGGTTCGTACGGCGTGTTCGACGGGCTGTTCCGCTACGCGCCGGGTTACGAGAATCGCAACACGCCGACTTCGTCGATCCTGTTCGGGGCCGATGGCAAGTTGAAGGAGACCTTCAATAATCACACCCTCTCCTATCTGCGGAAGCTCGACTGGAACGGCGCGAGTGTGCAGGCGCTGTTCGACAACTCGCGCCAGTCGACCACCAATCCGTTCGTCGGCCTCAATCCGTACACCAATTCGAGGCTCGGCATCGGAGTCTCGTTGCCGTTGTGGCGCAACCGCTTGATCGATCCCGACCGCGCCGGGATCCGTGTGCGCTCCAAGAACGTCGAGATCTCGCAGGTGGATCTCGAGCTGCGCGTCATCGACGTGGTGACGCGCGTCGAACTTGCCTACTGGGATCTGGTCGCCGCGCGCCAGAACGTAACGGTGACGGCGGACGGCGTCAACTGGGCGCAAGAGCAACTCGCCCGCACCAAGCGCGCGATCGATGCCGGCACGGTGGCGCGAGTCGAAATCGCGGCGGCCGAAGCCGAACTCGAACGCCGCAAGGACACTTACTTTTCCACGCTCGCCGCCGTCACCGAGGCCGAGAACGCGATCAAGACTCTGATCGCTTCCGGCCGCGCCGAGGACATCTGGAACGATCAGTTGATCCCCACCGATGACCGCATGGTCGACATGGCCGCCTCGAACGACTTGCCCCAGGCGGTCAAGCTCGCCGTCGAGAAACGGCCCGAACTCCGCCAGATCTCGTTGCGCGAGGAGAACAACCGCACGCAGCGCGATCTCGCGACGGACCAGATCAAGCCTCGCATCGACCTCAACACGAATTACTCGGTCGCCGGGCTCGCCGGAACGCAGCCCACCAGCGCCGGCGCGAATCCGTTTAGCGAGGCCAATACGATCACGTTCCGCCGCCTCAACGAACTCTCGGCGCGCGTGGGACTGCCTCCGGTCGCGCCTCCGTCGTTCTCCGGCGGCATTCCTCCCTCGCTGGTCGGAGGCTACGGCAGCACGCTCTCGAACCTGTTCGGTTGGAATTACCAGACCGTGCAGGCCGGACTGTCGATGGACTTCAACACGCGCAACCGCGCCGCTCACGCCGCGGTCGAGCAGACGGTGATCGCCGAAAAGCGGTTGAAGCTCGAACGCGAGCGAGCCGCGCAGGCGATCGCCGCGCAAGTGCGCAACGCCATGCAGGCGCTCGAGTCCGCGCGGCATAGGATTCTGGCGGCCGACGCGTCGGCGCGTGCGGCCAAGGAAAAACTCGACTCCGAGACCCGCCTCTTTCAGACGGGCGAGTCCACCAACTTCCTCGTGCTGACGCGCCAGAACGAGCACCTGGACAGCATGAGGCGCGCCGTGATCGCGCGGCTGGACTTCAACCGCGCGGCGGCGCGCCTGCAACAAGCCACCGGAACTACTCTCGAGAACCGGAAGCTGACCGTCAAATGATCAGCCGGCGAGCGACTTCACCGCCGCGAGCGCGGTTTCGTAGTTCGGGTGATCGGCCACTTCCTTGACGTACTCGGCATGCGCGATCTTGTTGTCTGGGCCGACCACGAAGATCGCCCGCGAGTGGATGCGCAACTCCTTGATCAGCGTGCCGTAGGCCGCGCCGAAGCTGCCTTCGCGGTGATCGGACACCATCTTCACTTTGTCGACTCCGAACGCTCCGCACCAGCGCTTCTGCGCGAACGGGAGGTCCATGCTGAAGGTGTAGATGTCGACGCCGGACAGGCTGGCCGCCTCCTCGTTGAAGCGCTTGGTCTGCGCGTCGCAAACCGGCGTGTCGAGCGACGGGATCACGCTGAAGATGCGGACGCCGTGGCCGGTCGATTCGAGATTGACTTCGGCGAGGCCGTTGTCGACCGCCTTGAAATCGGGCGCCGCGTCGCCGGCCTGCAATTCGGGGCCGATCAACGTCTTCGGGTTACCACGTAGGGTGGTTGCTCCTGGTCTTTCCATGAATGCTCCTATCTTAGCAATGGGATGAGTTCTTCCGGCGTCGAAACCGGCGCCTGGCAAGTGAAATTCTCGCAAACGAAGGCCGCCGCGCCTTCGTGCTCGCGCATCGCGGCGATCTCGGGGTGACGCGCCGCCAGCCATTCGGTCCCGGCGTGCAGGATCGTGCGGTGCGGGGCGAACGAGGCAAGCGCGGCGCGATGCAGCGCCTGGAAAGCGGGATCGGCGGGCGAGCCCGTCAGCACGATTTGCTTCGTCTTTCCTTGCGACGCCGCGAATGCCGAGACCATGCGGGGCGTCGCGTGCGGAGCCGTTCGCAGCCGGGGCGCGAACGCCTTGAACGTACGCTCCGCCGCTTCGGCGAGCGGGCGATGGCCGGTCATCGCGGCGAGCTTCACCAAGGCGGCTGCCGCGATCGAGTTGCCGGAGGGTTCCGCGCCGTCGTAGTCGTCTTTCATGCGCAGCACCAGGCTCGGATCGTCTCCGGTGGTGGAGAAGAAGCCGCCGCGCTTCTTGTCCTCGAACCGCTCGAGCAGAGCCTCGGCCAGCGCGAAAGCGGTCTCGAGATAGCGCGGCTCGAACGTAGCCTCATACAGATCGGCGAGACCGAGCGCGAGGGACGCGTAGTCGTCGAGGAAGCCCGGACTCGCGGCGTCACCGTCGCGGAAGCGCCGCGACGGTGTGCGCGACGACGGGTCGTACATGCGCGACAGAATGAAATCGGCCGCGCGGCGGGCGGCCTCGAGGTAGCGCGGTTCGGCCAGCGCTCCGGCGGCGAGCGCGAACGCCGAAATGGTCATGCCGTTCCAGCATGCCAAGACCTTGTCGTCCAGGTGCGGCCGGACGCGCAGCGCGCGGGCTCGCAGCAGTTTCTCGCGGGCCGAAGCGAAACGGAGCCGCTCGTCTTCGGTCAGCGGCGAGCGGAGGAACAGGATGTTGCGGCCGGTGAACTCGCCATGCGGGTCGTGGGCGACATTGCCGTTCTCCTCGATGCCGAAGCGCGAGCCGAACCACTGTGCTTCCTCGCCGAGAACCGCGGCTGCTTCCTGGTTCGACCAGACGTAGAACGCGCCTTCGCCTTTCTCGTGAGGATGCCCGGGGTCGATCACCGAGTCGGCATCCTCGGCGGAGTAGAAGCCGCCTTCCGGATGGGTCATGTCGCGAAGCACGTAATCCAGCGTTTCGCGCGCGACGCCCGCCCAATAGGCGTCTCCGGTAATCTGATGCGCTTCGACGTAGGCTTCGGCCAACTGCGCCTGATCGTACAGCATCTTCTCGAAGTGCGGCACGAACCAGCGCTCGTCCACCGAGTAACGGTGGAAGCCGCCTCCGAGCAGATCGTTCATGCCTCCGAGGGCCATCTCCCGCAGCGTGTGCAGCGACATCTCGAGCGCCTCGCGATTGCCGGAAGACGCGTGGTGGCGATGCAGAAAGTGGAACGACACCGGGCGCGGGAACTTGGGCGCGTGGCCCCAGCCTCCATGAGCCGGGTCGTACGTGCGGCGGTAGACCTGGAAGCACGAGTCGAGAATCCCGGAGTCGACCCAGTTCGACGAGCCGGACTCGACCGCCGTATTGCGGCGGAGCTCCTCGAGGATGTCGCGGCTCGACTGGGCGATCTTGGCGCGATCGGAGATCCAAGCCTGCGCGATGTACTCGAGCACCTGCTTGAAACCGGGCCGCCCGTAGGCGCCGTTCGGCGGGAAGTAGGTGCCTCCGTAAAAGGGCTTCAGATCCGGCGTCAGCCACACCGACATCGGCCAGCCGCCGCTTCCGGTGGTTGCCTGCACGAAGGCCATGTAGATCCGGTCGATGTCGGGCCGCTCTTCGCGATCCACTTTGATGGGTACGAAGAAGCGGTTCAGCACCGAGGCGGCATCCTCGGATTCGAACGACTCGCGCTCCATCACGTGACACCAATGGCACGTCGAATAGCCGATCGACAGGAAGATGGGCCGGTCTTCCCGGCGCGCCTTGTCGAACGCCGCTTCACCCCATGCGTACCAGTCAACGGGATTGTGCGCGTGCTGAAGAAGGTAGGGCGACTTCTCGTCGATCAGCCGGTTGGTGTACATGAAATGGGGGGACGCAAGGGGTAAAGACATCGGATGAACGGGGGCGCCGCCCGGATTCAACTTTCGGCCCGATTCAGGAGCGAGAAAACCTCGATGTCGGTCCAGCCGGACGCCAGCTTCTGCGCGTGCCGCATCGTTCCTTCGCGATGGAAGCCGAGCCTCCCCGGAATGGCGCAACTGCGCGTGTTCATCGAACTGCAACGGATCTCGACGCGATGGAGCCCGTAGGTTTCGAAGCACTCGCGGATCACCGCCCGGCACGCCGCGGTGACCAGGCCTTTGCCCTGGTGTTCCTCTCCGATCCAGTAGCCGAGCGACACGCCGCGGTTGTTCCAATCGATGGGGTGCATGCCGATGCAGCCGGCCGCGCGCCCGCCGGTCCAGATGCCGGCGTGAAAACCGAGCCGCCCGGCGTACTGCTCGAGCGCCTTGCCGATGAAGGCTCGAACGTCCTCGGGTCCCCGAGTGCCATCCACCCAAGGCAGGAAAGCGCGCAGACGCGCGCGGTTGGCATCCACCAGGGCGTAGAACTCTTCGGCTTGGTGCGGCTCGAGAAGGCGGAGTTCGGCGGAACCGCCGAGCGCGTAGGTGAACATCGTGGAGTACTCCGCATGATAGCGGATCGCCTTCAGGTCTTCACCCGGTTCACGGTGGAGGGCTCGTAGGCCGATCATCATTCAAGCCCCCTTATGTCGCTTTCCGCCCTAGCCAACCATGTCGAGTCCGATTCCGACGCCGATGAGCGTGGAGTACCAACGCCTCCCGTCCCCGATACGGTCGCCGAACTCGGAATCCCGGAGGCCATGGTCGAACAACTGATCCTCAAGACGTTGTACTTCCGCAGCGAGACGAGCGGCCGCGAATTGGCCGATTCTCTCGGCGTGCAGTTCAGCGTGATCGAAGGCATCATGGACTTCCTCAAGCGCCAGCACATGATCGCCGTCAGGCGCTCGCTCGGCTTGGGCAACATCTCCTCGGTCTACGCGCTATCGGAGAACGGCCGCTCGCTCGCCCGCGAATACCTCGAACAGTGCCAATACGCGGGCAAGATCCCGGTGCCGCTCGAACAGTACAAGACGCTGGTGCAGTACCAAAAGCCGCCGGACGGCTGGTTGACCATGGAGATGCTGGTGGAATGCTACCGGCACATGGTGGTGACTCCGGAACTGTTGTCGCAGATCGGCCCCGCCGTCAGTTCGGGCAAAAGCTTTCTGATCTACGGCCAGCCCGGCAACGGCAAAACGTATCTGGTGGAGGCGCTCTTCAACCTCGACCCCGAGCCGATCTTCATCCCCTATGCGATCGAGTCGCAGGGAATGATCATCCAGATGTTCGATCCTATCTATCACGTTTCGGTCGACGATCCGGTCGGGCACAATAACGGCTTCGCGGTGAACCAGATGGTGGCGTTCGATGGACGCTGGGTGCGGACGCGGCGGCCCTTCATCGTGTCGGGCGGCGAACTCGATCTCAAGATGCTCGACCTGAGCTACAACGAAGTCGCCAAGTTCTACGACGCTCCGCTCCAATTGAAGGCCAACAACGGCATCTATCTGATCGACGACTTCGGCCGCCAGAAGGTGACGCCCGCCGAAGTGCTCAACCGCTGGATCGTGCCGATGGAGCGCAAGATCGACTTCCTCACGTTCAAGAACGGCACCAAGATGAACGTTCCCTTCGACACGTTCCTGATTTTTTCGAGCAACCTCCGGCCCGACCAACTGGGCGACGAAGCGTTTCTGCGCCGTATCCAATACAAGATGCTGCTGCGGAACCCCGACGAGGAGGAGTTCAAGCAGATCTTCCGGCGCTTCTGTTTCAAGAACGAACTGCCGTTCGACGAGGACCTGCTCGAGGCGTTCCTGCAAGAGTATTATCGCGAAACGGGCAAGCCTCGCCGCAGGTGCCAGCCGCGCGACGTGCTGACCCACGTAATGGACCTGCTTCGGTTCGAGCGCCGCGATTGGGAGCTCTCTGAGGACGTGCTCTACCACGCCTTCCAGAGTTGCTTCGCGAGCAACGTGGAAGACTAGCAGCCCGCGGTGCAAGTAGCATGAGTCGCGTTGCGAGCGCCGCCGGGCCGAATCCGAGGCGCGGCGTCGTAGTCGATGCGGGACATCTCCGAGGAGCCGCAACGAAGGAAGCGGCCCGGCGCCGCCGCAACCCACCGGGCGCATTGGACTTGCAACGCAGGCTCCGCGTATTGGCGTTTGCCGCCCATGGCCGCCGCCGCAGCCATGTCATGGTTGTGCGCGGCCGTGCTACTTGCACCACAGGCTGCTACGAGTCCGGCCGGCGGAGCGTGGCCACGTACGGGAGGTTGCGGTAAAGCTGCTTGTGGTCCAGTCCACAGCCCACCACGAAGTGCTCGCCGATCTCGAAACACCGGAACTCGACAGGCACTTCCACCAGACGGCGCGACGCCCGGTCGAGCAGCGTGCAGATGCCGAGCGTGTTCGGACCCCGTCCGGCCAGAGTCCGCAGCAGATAGCGGAGCGTCAACCCGGTATCGACGATGTCCTCCACCACCAGAACGTCCTGTCCTTCGATCGGTTCGTCGAGGTCCTTTTCGATGCGCACCACGCCGGGGCTGCCAGGCCGCGCCGAAAAAGTGGAAATCGCCAGGAAGTCGATCTTCACCGGGATCTCGATGCGCCGGGCGAGCGCGGTGAGGAAGAACACGGACCCCTTCAACACCCCGATCAGCTTCAAGTCCTTGCCCCGGTAGCGTTCGCCGATCGCCGCCGCCACCTCGGCGATGCGCGCGTCCACTTCCTCGGCGGTGAACAGGACGCGGTCGATGTCCGGCGGCGTCATGCCATGGCCGCCGGGCTCGCGAAGCCATGCTTGAAGACCAGATCGTGAAAGTCCTTCTGATAGAAGATCCGGATGTTGATCCGCGGATATCGCTCGCGCAGCAGCCGCACCTTGCGGTTCTTCTTGGTCACCAGCGATTGCTTCATCGTGGTGAGTTCGATGAACTGGTCGAACTCGGGCAGGTAGAAGTCGGGTGTGAACGATTCGGCCGGCTGGCCCTTCTCGTCCTTGCGCAACACGAAGGTGCGCGGCTCATACTCCCACGGAATGCGGTAGAAATCGAGCAGATTGGCGAAGACCTGTTCGCTCCGGTTGGCGAACGGCTTTCTGCCGAGGGAAGGCCGGCCGGCGGGCGCGATGCCGTGCCGGGAAAGCGCCAGCCGCGCCCGGAACTCGATCTCGGCCTGGGTGGCCGAGGGGAGCGTGCCGAGCGCGGTCAATCCGCGCACCGTCACCACGCGTTCCACCACGTCGGCGATTTCGGCGCAGTCCATCGCCTCGGCGTTGCAGACCAGGTCGAAGTCCGGCGGTTTGGATTCGGCGCGCAGAAAATGGCGGCGGCGTTGGGCGTGTTGCTCGTGATCGAGCTGGCCGCGGAGGCGGCGCGCCGCGTTGCGGTCCAGCCGGTGGTCCAACATCAGGGCGCCGTCGCGGAACCGGTTGCCGCCGCAGACTCCCACCCGCAGCGAGCCGGGGAAGTCGCTCATGAGGGTTTCGACACCGTCCCACTGGACGACGAGATGGTGCCGGCCGGCCAGGTGCGCCAGCAGATCGCCCAGCGCGGCGGGCATCGCGCGGGCCGGCACCGACGTCTCGCTGCCATAGGCCGCGGCGATCATTTCGCGAAGCGCGCCTTCGGAGACAAATTCGTACTCCAGCCGCGAAGCGATGGCTCGCGCGGCCTCGTCGACACGGCATCCAGGCGGACCGGTTACCGTCACTACCGCCATTAGACGCCATCATAACCCAACCGAATGCCGCTCATTCTTCGCGCGCGGCGGCCGATGAGGTTTGCGAGGAATACCGCATGGGAGCCTTCAAGACCGCCACCCCCACCGCCGCGCCGCCGTCCGCGGCCGCGGCCTCCGGCTGGAATAGCCGGCAACTAGAGAAAATGCTGGAAGCCCATCAGGCCTGGACCGCCCAGCTTCCGGGAGGAGTTCGCGCCGTGATGACGCGCGCCACGCTCAGCGACGTCCGCTGGCGCGGAGTAAACCTGTCCCGCGCGCAACTCGATTCCACCTCCTGGCTCGACGCCGATCTGTCGGAAGCGGACCTGAGCCACGCCGAACTGCAGTTTGCCGACCTGCGCGGCGCGACGCTGAATCGCGCCGACCTGACCGCGGCCAAGCTCGATCACGCCCGCGTCCAGTCGTGCTGGCTCATGGGCGCGAATCTGGCCGAGGCCAAGCTGAGCGAGACCTCGCTGCACAACGCCCACCTCGAGGAGTCGCGGTGGATGGAGGCGTCGATGCATCTGTGCCCTTGCAACGGAGCGCACTTCAACCGCGCCCAGTTCCATCAGGCAAGGATCTTCAGTTGCGACTTTTCCGGCGCCAACTTCGAGGGCGCCCACTTCCATCGCGCGCGGATCCAGATGAGCCGCTTCTACGGCGCCATGCTGGCCGACGTCAACTTCGGCGGCGCGGTTCTGGCCAGTTGCAACTTCACCCAGTGCGAGATGGGCGGGGCGCGATTCAACGCCGCCGATCTTTCGCGAAGCTGCTTCATCAAGGCCAAGATGACGTTCTGCGACCTTCGCGAGGCCAAGCTGTCCGGCTGTGACCTGTGCGGCTCGGAACTGGCGTCGGCGCGTTTCGAAGGAGCGCACACGCTCGGCGCCGATCTGCGCGGCGCAAACCTGAAAGGCGCCCGCGGCCTCACCTCCGATCAACTGGCCCAAGCCCGCACCGACCACACCACCGTTCTGCCGAACGGGTCCAACGGCCCCTTCGTCAAGCGGTCCGGAGCGGAGAAACCGGCGCGCTGACTACTTCACCACAACGCCCGACAAATCGGCTTCCGGTTCCGGGTACTTCAAATCGAGCGATTCCAGCGTATCGAGCAGGACCTGGGAAACGGCCAGGTCGCGGAACCACTTCTGGTTGGCCGGAATCACGAACCACGGCGCATCCTCGGTGGAGCAGCGCTCGATCGCCTCCTCGAAAGCCGCCATGTAATCGCCCCACAACTCGCGTTCCTTCAAGTCGCCCAGGTTGAACTTCCAGTGCTTCTGAGGATCGGCCAGCCGCTCTTCGAGCCGCTGCTTTTGTTCGTCCTTCCCGATGTGCAGATAGAACTTCCGGATCGTGGTGCCGTTGGCCGCCAGCAAATGCTCGAACGCGTTGATCAGTTCGTAACGCTTCGACCACGCTCTCTTCGGAACCATCTCGCGCACGCGCACGATCAACACGTCTTCATAGTGCGAGCGGTTGAAGATACCGATCTCGCCCTTGGCCGGACACACCTTGTGCACCCGCCACAGAAAATCGTGCGCCAGTTCCTCGGCGGTCGGCGCCTTGAACGACATCACCTTGCAACCCTGCGGGTTCAAGCCGCGCATCACCTTCCGGATGGTGCCGTCCTTGCCTCCCGCGTCCATCGCCTGCAGCACCACAAGCACGGCGTGCCTGCTCTCCGCCGCCAGGACGTTCTGTAGGGCGAAGATCTTCTCGATGTTCTTCTCGGTGCGGTCGCGCGCTTCCTCGATCTCCCAGCCGAACGTATCCTCGGGATCCCAATCCTTCAGCCGGACACGCTTGCCCGGCTTGGCGATCAGGCGGTCGTACAGTTTCTTCGCCATCTTGACTGCCACACTAGCACAGCGAGCGCCGGGTCCAACCCTCGGCCACCGCCTCCGATCCGCCGGCGGGAACCGGATCGTCCGCGCGTACGCGCAGCGGCAGCACGCCAGCCCAGACGGGCCACGATAGATCCTCCTCGTCGTCCATGGGCGGTCCCGTGCGGATCTTCGCCGAGGCCTCTTCGATGGGCAGCGCCACCACCAGCGTCGCCTTCAGCTCCTGGCCGTTGGGCGGACGCGTCGTCGCCCAACGGCCGGGCAGCACGTGTTCGGTGAACACGCGCAGGGCATCCCGCTTTTCCTCCGGACCGTCCAACGATCGGGCCTTGGCGAAGATCACCACCGAACGATAATTCATCGAGTGGTGGAACGCCGACTTCGCCAGCACCAGTCCGTCGACCAGCGTGACGGTGACGCAGATCTCGGCCCCCGACGCCAGCGTCCGGAACATGCGGCTGGCGGCCGAGCCGTGCAACAACAGCGTATCCCCACGCCTCCCGTATCCCGTGGGAATCACCACCGGCGATCCCTCATGCACGAAGCCCACGTGGCACACAATCCCTTCGTCGAGGATCGCGTTGACCACGCCGCGGTCGAAGTGGCCGCGAGTGGGTAGGCGTTTCACCTGGGTTCGCGGCGTCGGATCGAGGGATGCGCTCATCGGTCCACTATGCGGGATCTTCGGGCCGGGTTGCAACTCTCATTCGGGGGGAGACACGAACACCTCGCGAGCCCGGCGGATTTCGGCCCCGACATCGCTTTGGCCCTGGTCGATCAGAGACTCCAGAATCACCGGCACGCCGGCGTCGACCGATGCCATCACCGGGGCGAAAGCGCGCACCGCGTTGCGCGAGATCGGGTCGTGCCGGCTGGCGGTGTTGACTTCGCTCATGTGGACTTCCTGGAGACGGTTTCCAAAGGCGCGAACAAGCATCGCCGCCTCGGTCATGCTCGGGTCCACTTGGCGCGCGTGCCCAATATCGAAGCAGAACCCCGCCTCGGGAAGCGCCGAAAACAGCCCCCGCAACTCGTCGACGGTGCGTCCCACCGGCTTTCTCTTGTCCATGTTCTCGATGAGGAGCCTACTTCCCAGGCCCGCCCATCGCGCCGGCTGATACACGACATCCGGGTGCGCGACGATCGGGAACCCGCGGCCGGCCAAGTCCCCAAGCCGGTCCACGACCCACTTCTCTTCTTCTGGGCCGAACCGGCTGGGTGCGTGGATGGACACGAATCCGAACGCCGGCAGATCGAGTTCCGCGATGGCGCGGCATAGCGGCTCGAGTTCCACCAGCCGAAGCGCCGACAGCTCCACCGCGTCGACGCGGTGATTCCGGAGGATGGCCAGCGCGGCTCGAAAGTCGCCCTTGGCGATCGCTCCCGTCGAAAACCCGATTCGCCGTGTCAAAAGATTCCGTACCTCATTGTCAGTTGCTTCAGCCGCTCGTCGTCCCGTAGGAATAGATTCACCAGTCCCTCATGAAACGGCCGGCTTACGTCCCGAATCTCTCTCCACGCGGCCGATTTCCGAAGATCGTCATGAGTCCGGGCATCGCTCAGGTCCTGGCGCCTTTCGGGATCGCCGAGAATTTCAAGGAACCGGTCGTAGTTGTCGAAGACCGCTCGCGCCGTGTCCTTCTCAATGTTCATCATCATGCAGGCCTTTGCAATGGCTTCGAGCGGAGTGGTGGCGAATTCACCCGAGAGGTATGCAGTCAACGCCGAGACGCTCTGCCCCTCGATCGATTCGGACCGCGCCGGCTCCGCTGCCGGGTCCAGGTGGCAAAAGAATACGCGGAGAAGACCCGCCGCGAAGACCAGCTTCCGCGACATTCTGAGCTTGGCGTTGCGAAGAGCCCACTTCTTGTCGTTGTCCGCTCGTTGCTTGTAGACGAAGTCCACCGTGACCGTGCGCCAGTAACGCGTCAGATCGTTCAGGAGGAAGCGCGGGATTCGAACGTCACTCTCGCCGTGTGTCAAGCCACGGTCATCGCCCAAGTACCGCCGGACGATCTGCCGGCGCACGCGATCATAAGCCTCCCGGTTTCCGACGGGGTGAGACTCGAGGAGCAGGAGCACCCGCCGGGTCGTGTTGGAATTCAGGTCGTCTTCCCCGCCTATGTTGTGAACAAGGTCGTGGCTCCCCACCATGCGGCCAAAGACCCCGCTCGGTCCCGGCGCGATGAATCCCCTGTCCACCAATAGTCGTTCGATCTCTCGCTCCTGGTTCTTGTGATCCGGCACTGACTGTCCGTCAATTAGGAGAATCCAGTCGAGGTCGCTACCGGACGTGACCTCGTCGCGCGCCACCGAGCCGAAGACGACCAGACTCGTGTCCGGCGAACCCAGGGCCGCGAAGCGCTCCGCAAGTTCCGATTCGACGCGTCGGGTGGCGGCCTGTGCTTTTCGAATCGACGTCCAAGCGGAGCCAAGCTTCGCTTCCAGTTCGTCGACCCGTGAGGGTACCGAGGAAAGGCCTGACATGGGAATCCCTCCATGGTACTTCGGTACGAACGCAACCGCGGCGCGCCCGCGTGCGTCCGGTCTCATAATAGCTGTTGTGACGCGATTCGCCATTCTCCTCGCCGCCGCCGCCGTGGTTCTCCCGGCCCAGAAGGCGCCCGCCCGCAAGCCGGCGCCCGCCGCGCAGTCGAAACCCGTTCCCCCGGCCCCGCCGCAAGTCTTCGCCGTCGAGACGATCTCGGTCGAGGGCAACAAGCTCTATTCCAGTCAGGCGATCGCCGCCGTTGCCGGCCTCACAACCGGTGTCCCGGGAGAAAAGGAAAAGTTCGACGCCGCCCGCGACCGCCTGGTCTCCACCGGCGTCTTCACCACCGTCGGATACCGCTATGGACCGGCGGCGTCCGGCAAAGGCTACGCCCTCGTGTTCGAGGTCGCCGAACTCGATCAGTTGCTCCCCTACAAGTTCGACCGCCTCGGCCAGGACGAAGCGGTGATCCGCGCTTGGCTGAAGGCGAAGATTCCGCTGTTCGGCCAAAACATCCCTGGCAACCAGCCCGTGATCGACAGCTATCGCGACGCCGTACAGGCGCTGCTGAAGGAGAAAGGTTCCGCCGAGACCGTGCGCGCCAAGGTGACCTCCGACGGTCCGTCGGATCTGCACGTGTTGTTCTATCCCGCGGGCGCGCCGCCGGTGGTGGCCGAGGTCTACTTCAAGGGCGGCAAGGCGATCCCCGAGAAGGCGCTCCAGAGGGCGATCGCGCCGGCGGCGATCGGAGCCGAATTCCGCGACGACCGCTTTCAGGAGATCCTCGCGTTGGGCCTGTTGCCGATCTACGAGGCGCAGGGCCGGCTTCGGGCCAAATTCACCAAGCTCGAGACCGCGCCCGCCCGCGGTGGCGTCAAGGGACTGGCCGTGACGGTGACCGTCGACGAGGGCGAAGTCTACACGCTCGGCGATGTGCGCGTGGAGGGCACGCAGACCTTCAACAAGGAACTGGCTCGCGTGTCCGAACTCTCGACCGGCGAGGTTCTCAACTTCGATCAGGTCAAGCAGGGCCGCGAAAAGCTGCTGCGGGCGATGCGCCGGAACGGCTACATGAAGGCGAAAGGCGAAATCGAAAGGTCCATCGACGACAAGAAGAAGAGCGTGGAAGTCACCTACCGCGTCGATCCCGGCCCGCAATTCAACTTCGGCAAACTGTTCGTCAAGGGTCTGGATCTTCACGGCGAGCACGAGATCAAGAAGCTGTGGAATCTGCCGGCCGGCAAGACGTTCAACGCCGAATACGCGGACTACTTCCTCAACCGCGTCCGCGAAGATGGATATTTCGACGATCTGGGCGAGACCAAGCCCGAGGTGACGCTCGACGAGGGGGCTCTGCTCGCCGACGTGACGCTGGTGTTCAAGGCCGCCCCCGCCAAGCCCGGGGAGAAGCGCGAACCGCGCCGCCGGAAGTTCTAGGTGGATGTTTTGCAAATCTTTATTTTTCAGTAGTTTGTGCCGCGAATCGTCCGCCCCGGACCCCGTCCGCCGGGCCGAGTGTGTTATCTTGAAATCCAGTGTCTCCCTCCCCCCTCAATGTCCAGTTGGAGGCTTACGAGGGCCCGCTGGATCTGCTGCTG
>SYLY01000294.1 GCA_005808475.1 Acidobacteriota bacterium | reverse complement strand
CGAACGCGACATCTCCCATTCCTCCGTCGAGCGCGTCATTCTGCCCGACTCGATCGCCCTGGCGGACTACCTGCTCGACAAGACCTGTTGGCTGATCGAGGGCATGCGCGTCGACGCGGCTCGCATGCGGCGGAACATCGATCTCACCAAGGGGCTCGTTTTCTCCGGCCAGCTTCTGCTGGATCTCTCGGCGGCGGGCATGCTCCGCGAGCACGCCTACCGAGTCGTGCAAACCGAGGCGATGAGGGCGTGGGACAACGACGGCGACTTCCGCGCGGCCATCGACGTCCACCCCGAGATTACAGCGCTGCTCTCCCCGGAGCGGATCGAACACGCCTTCTCGCTCGAGCGCCAACTGGGCAACGTGGACCGCATCTTCGAACGGGTCTTCGGCAAGGTAGCCTAGAGTCAAGGATGCGATTCACCGCTGCGCTGTTCGCGCTCGCCTCGCTGCCCGCGGCCGAGATCGACTACAAGACCGATCTTGCGCACCCGCGCCTGTTCCTCCCCGAGCGCCGCGCGAAACTGGTCAAGCGCGAGCGGGAGCGCGAGTCCATTCGCTGGCTCGCGCTGCAAACCTTCGCCAAAGGCAAGATCGCGTGGCCCGAGCCGGGCATCGCCCTGCCGCTCCTTTATCTGGCCACCGGCAGCGACCAACAAGGCCGCGCGGCGGTGGATTGGGCACTGGGACCGGGTTCCGATCTCCGGCAACTGGCGGTCGTGTTCGACTGGTGCCAACCGCTGCTCAGCCAGCAGGAGTCCGCGAAGCTGGTGGCCAAGATCCAGCAAGGCCTGGACAAGAGCGCGGGAAAGGATCTGCCCTCGCTGCGATCGCGCGTGTTGGCCGCCATCGCGATCTCCGGCCACGTGGAAGGAACCGGACCCAAGTACGTGAAGCCCGTGGTGGAGCAATGGTGGAGGACGGAGGTCGTCGAGAAGATCAAGGCGGGCGGCAACCCGATCGACCTGAGAGATCACTTCGCGCTTTTCGAGTTGTTCCACGCGCTACGCGACAACTTCGACATCGACCTGCGCGAGTCGGCGGCCAAGTACTTCACCACCATCCCCGCGTTCCACATCCTGGCCCACTATCCGGCGCCCTTCCCCGCCGCCGAGAACGAGTACCGGATTCCGCTGATGAAATCCCACGGCGAGCCCGACGCGGCGGAAGCCATCCGGTCCCGCGCGGCCGCGCTCATGATGGTCGCCTACGACAACAACGCGCAGGAGATGCAGTTCGTGCAGGGCTGGCTCATGCAGGACAAGTTCCTGATGAAGAGCGCCCACGGCATCCCGTACGAATACCTCTGGACGAACCCCTATCAGCCGGGGCTGAGCTATCACTACCTACCGAACGTTTTTCACGACCCCGTCACCGGCCGGCTTCTCATCCGTTCCACATGGGAAGACGACGCTGTCTGGTACTACCAATCGGAAGGTTCGATGCAGATGTTCCGGAACGGCCAGATCGTCAACGTCGGCTCGGTGAAGGAGCCGGTGGTGATGGGCAACACCACGCTGCTTCCTTCCGCGCTGTCCGCCGACTTCCGCGCCGGGGCCGAGGAAGCGTCGCGATACTACCTGATCGGACTGAAACCCAAGGCCCGCTACGAACTGGAAGTGGAGGACGAGGAGATTCGCGAAGCCGCCACCGACGTGGGCGGCGTGCTCGAACTCGCGTTCCCGGCCAAACGCGCGGCGCGCGTGCTGCTGAAGCCCGCCGAAGCCAAGTGATCGCGCGATAATAGAGACTTATGCGCGTCTCCAAGGTCCGGCGCAAGCTGGCTCAGAACCAACCGGTGCTCTGCACCAAGATGAACACCCTCGATCCGATGGTCTGCGACATCATCGGCTTGGCCGGATTCGATTGCCTCTGGCTCTGCAACGAGCATACGGGGATCGACTGGGACCGCATGGGCCATCTGGTCCGCACCGCGGCCATGCGCGACATGGATGCGATGGTGCGCGTCTCCAAGGGCTGCTACACCGATTTCATCCGGCCGCTCGAGCTCGGCGCAACGGGCCTGATGGTCCCCCATTGCATGAGCGGCGAAGAGGCGCGCGAGGTGGGCCGTCAGACGCGGTTCCAACCGCTGGGACGCCGCGCGCTGGACGGCGGCAACTGCGACGGCGTCTACTGCATGGTTCCTGTGACCGATTATCTGAAACACGCCAACGACAACACGTTCATCGTGGTTCAGATCGAGGACCCCGAGGCGCTCGACAAGATCGAGGAGATCGTGGCGGCTCCTGGCGTGGACGTGATCTTCGTTGGCCCTGGCGACCTTTCCCACGCGCTCGGCGTGCCCGGCCAAGGGCGTGACCCACGCATCGTGAAGGCCGTGGAGGAGGTAGCGGCGGCCTGCAAGAAGCACGGCAAGCACTGGGGCATTCCCGTATCGGCGGAATCGGCGCCGATGTATCTCGAGATGGGCGCGCGATTCCTTGCGGCCGGCGCGGACGTGCTGGCGCTGGGACCCTATTTCAAGGACCTGCGCGGCAAGTTCGAGAAGCTGGGCTTCACGTTCGATCCCAAAATCTAGCCTATGAGCTGGATTCACAGCCACGCCCGGATCAGCGTCCTGCAAGGCATCGCGAGCTTCCGGCACCTGGGCCACGCCGCCGCCGAACGCGGTTTCCGCCGAACGCTGCTCGTCGCCGATCCGGGTATCGCCGCGGCCGGCTACTCCGCCACCGCCGAGGCCAGTCTACGCGAGGCAGGCGTGGAAGCGATCCCTTTCCACGGCTTCGGCGAGAATCCCGATTCCGCGCAGGTGGAGGCAGGACGCGCGTTCGCGGCCGCACACGCGGTCGACTCGATCGTCGGCCTGGGCGGCGGCAGTTCGATGGATTGCGCCAAGGGCATCAACTTCGTGCTGACCAATGGCGGACGCATCCACGACTACTGGGGGCACGACAAGGCGTCGAAACCGATGCTCCCCATGATCGGCGTGCCCACCACCACCGGCACCGGCAGCGAAGCGCAAAGCTACGCCCTCATCTCCGACGCGGAAACCCACCGCAAGATGGCGTGCGGAGCGGCTGGAGCCGCGTTCGGGTTGGTGATCCTCGATCCGGAACTCGCCATCACCCAGCCGCGCGGCGTACTTGCCGCCTCGGGTTACGACGCGATCTCACATGCCGTGGAATCGTTCGTCACCGACAAGCGAAACTTCTTCTCGGATGGTCCGTCGCGCGAGTCCTGGCGGCTTCTGGAACGGTCGTTCGAACGTCTGCTGGCGAAGCCGGACGACATCGAGGCCGCAGCCGCGATGCAGATGGGAGCCTACTTCGCCGGGGCGGCCATCGAGCACTCCATGCTCGGCGCCGCGCACGCCACCGCCAATCCGCTCACCGCCCGGTATGGCATCGCGCACGGACGCGCCATCGCCCTCATGCTCGATCACGTGGTGCGGTGGAACTCGGAATACGTGGGCGAGTTCTACCGCGAGTTGTCCGCCGATCTGGCTGCGCGCCTGGACGGACTGGCCTTCGCCGCCGGGTTGCCGCGGTCGTTGCGCGAGGCCGGCGTCCCCGAGGAAGAGCTCCCGCGCCTTGCCGAAGAGGCCGCCCAGCAATGGACGGGATCGTTCAATCCGCGCCCCCTCGACGCGGTGGGAGCCCTGGAGATCTACCAATGCGCTTACTGATTCCCCTGCTGATCGCGGGCGTGGCCCTCTCGCAGGACTGGCCGCAGTTCCGCGGAAATCCCCGGCTCACCGGCTTGACCACCGCCGCCGTTCCGAAGCAGTTGAAGGTCGTCTGGACGTGGGAGGCCGGCGACGCCATCGAGTCGTCCGCCGCGATCGTGGGCGGCGCCGTCTACGTCGGAACGCACGCGAGCGAACTGGTGTCGCTCGATCTCGCCACGGGCAAGGTTCGATGGAGGTACAAGACGGATGGCGAGATCGGCGAGTCGTCTCCGGCGGTCGCGGACGGACTGGTGTTTGCCGGCGATCTCAACGGCACGGTCCATGCCGTCAACGCCGCGGACGGAAAGGGAGTCTGGAAGTTCAAGGCATCGTCGGAGATCAAGTCCTCTCCCGTGGTCTCGGGCGGCCGCGTGCTGATCGGATCGTACGACGAGAACCTCTACGCCATCGACGTCAAGACGGGCAAGGAAGCGTGGTCGTTTCGCACGCAAGGTCCGGTGCATTGCACGCCCGGGGTGATGGACGGAATCACGTACGTCTCCGGCTGCGACGAGAACTTTCGCGCCATCCGCGTCTCCGACGGCCAACAGGTGTACGAGGTCGACTCCGGCGCCTACATCGGCGCGTCGCCGGCCCTCGCGAACGGCTTCGCCTACTTCGGAACGTACGATAACCGCGTGCTGGCCGTCGACATGGCGAAGAAGAAGATCGCCTGGAGTTACGAGCATCCGCAGCGCAAGTTCCCTTATTACTCATCGGCGGCGCTCTCCGGCGGCAAGGTGCTGCTCGGCGGCCGCGACAAGATGCTCCACTGCCTGGACGCCAAGACCGGCAAGGAACTGTGGTCGTTCATGACCAAGGCGCGGATCGAGTCCTCGCCCGCCGTGGCGGACTCGCGCGTGTTCTTCGGTTCCAACGACGGGCGCTTCTACGTGCTCGACGTGAACACTGGCAAACCGGTCTGGGAATTCGATGCCGGCGCTCCCGTTTCCGCGTCTCCCGCCGTGGCGGGTGGCCGAATCGTCATTGGCACGCAGGACGGCAAACTCTACTGTTTCGGTGGCTGACCCATTGCGCACCACCTCATGGTTGTGCTAGCCTGTTTGATCATGATCATTGTATTCGACTTCATGCGCCGCTAACCGTCCAGGCGCGCACCGGCAGTACGGATTCGCGTACCGCCCGCGCCCGAATTCCAGGCCATCAAACTCGAGTACAAGAGGTCCATCATGTCAGTGCGGGAATGGTTTTCCGCGATATTGGAGTCGTTGCGCGGCGCCGAACGCGACTACACCACCGGCTCGCTGTCCAAGGCGATCGTTCTGCTTGCCGTACCGATGGTGCTCGAAATGGCGATGGAGTCGCTGTTCACCGTCGTCGACATCTTCTGGGTCGCGCGTCTGGGCGACCAGGCGGTGGCGACGGTCGGCGTCACCGAGTCGATGTACGCGATCGTGTTCGGTGTGGCGATGGGATTGAGCGTCGCCGCCACGGCCACGGTCGCGCGCCGCATCGGAGAGAAGGACCCTGAAGCGGCGTGCCGGGCCGCGGCGCAGGCTGTGTTGCTGGGAGTGACGGTGGCGGGAGCGATCGGCGTTTCGTCCGGGCTGGCCGCGCCTTTCCTGCTGCGTACGATGACGGGCTCGGACGAGTTGGCCGAATATGGAGGCTCGTTCGCGCGGATCATGTTGTTCTGCGTGCCGTCGGTGGTGATGCTCTTTCTGTTCAACGCGATCTTCCGAGGCGCGGGCGACGCCGTCCTGGCGATGCGAGCCTTGTGGATCGGCAACGCGGTGAACATGGTGCTCGACCCGCTGTTCATCTTCGGGTGGGGACCGGTCCCCGCGTTCGGCGTGACGGGCGCGGCCATCGCCACGTCCACTGGCCGCACGGTAGGCGCGCTTTACGGATTGTGGCACTTGATCCGCGGACATCGCGCGATCCGGCTCCGCGCCCATCATTGGACTCCGGATTGGCCGCTGATGCGCTCGCTGACCGCCATCGCGGCGCCGGCGACGCTGCAGTATCTGGTGCCGACAGCGAGTTGGCTGGGCCTGATGCGAATCGTAGCCACGTTCGGCGCCACCGCGATCGCCGGCTACACCATCGCGATCCGCATCATCGTGTTTACCATCCTGCCCGCCTGGGGTCTCAGCAACGCGGCGGCGACGTTGGTGGGCCAGAACCTCGGCGCGCGCCAACCCGGCCGCGCCGAGAAGTCGGTGATGCTGTGCGGGCTGTACAACATGGTCTTCCTCGGCAGCCTGGGCGTGGTGTTCGTGCTGTTGGCGGCGCCCTTGATCGGACTGTTCACCGCCGACTCCGGCGTCGCGCCCGTGGCCGTGAGTTGCCTGAAGATCTTCAGCTACGGTTACGGATTCTACGCGTGGGGCATGGTCCTGGTGCAGTCGTTCAACGGAGCGGGCGACACCTCCACGCCGACGCGCATCAACTTGTGCTGCTACTGGTTGTTCCAGTTGCCGCTTGCATGGACGCTGGCTCGAACGGCCGCCATGGGTCCGTCTGGCGTATTCACCGCGGTGCCGGTTGCCGAGTTCGCGCTCGCCGCGGCGTCGTACTTTTTCTTCCGCCGGGGAAGCTGGAAGCTCGCCAAAGTGTGACGATCGCCGGTATTAGTTAGGTCCGGATCGACGCCAGCAGCGCCGCAACCGACTCTTGCAGTCGCTCCGTCAGGACGTCCCGGTCGCGCGCGGTCATTCCCGCCGTCGGCGCCGGCGTTCCCGCCGAAATCCAGATAGTCCCCGGCCGCAGCAGATGCGCCCCCTTCGGCATCACCTCGTTCGTGCCGGACAGCGCCAACGGAACCACCGTCTTGCCCGACTTGATCGCCAGATGCGATGCGCCTCCCTTGAAAGCCCTTGTGTCTCCTTCGGCCCGGCTCCCCTCGGCGAACACCAGAATCGAGGCATCCCCCGATTCGAGCACCTTGCCGGCGTCGGCGAGGCTCTTCACCGCGGAGCGCGCGTCGTCCCGGGCCACCGAGATGTGACCCGCCCGCCGCAAGTGGCCGCCGATGATCGGCACCTTCATCAGCGATTCCTTGGCCAGGAACCGGAACGGCCCCGGCAGGCATGCGTACATGAGAGGGGTGTCCGCCAAGCTCAAGTGGTTGGAGACGAACACGTACGGTTCGACTGGCGAAAGTCCCTCGAATCCCCGTTTCACGATGCGGATTCCTGCCGTGCGGATCAACAGCGTGGACCAGAACCACCCGACCAGATACATTCCCCGCAGCTTGGGGTCGAACCGGTGGACCAACATTCCGCACACCCAGAACATCGTGAAGCAGAACGCGGAAAACGGGGGGGTGATGACGTAGGTGCGGATCTTCCGCCAGAGCGGCATGGATCTCCTATTGTACGAACAGCGGCCGCGCCTCCCCCACCAGGTACAGCGACCCCGTGATGAACACCACATCCCCGGCGGCCGCCTCGCGCGCGATCGCCAGCGCCTCGCCCAGGTTCGGGGCGGTGCGCACGTTCGGGTGATCGAACAGCGGCAACAGCGCTTCCGGCCGCAGGGCGCGCGGGGAATCGGGCGCGGTGAGGATCACTTCGGAGGCCACGGGAGACAGCATGTCGCCGATCTCTTCCACGCTCTTGTCGCGCATGGTTCCATAGATCAGCCAGACGCGCCTGCCGCCGAAGAACCGCCGGATGTAGGCCGCCAAGGCTCGAACCCCAGAAGGATTGTGCGCGCCGTCCAGAATGATATCGGGGTTCCGCGCCACGCGCTCCAGGCGGCCGGGCCAACTCGCGGCGGCGATTCCCTTCTCGATCGCGCCGCCCGCCACGCCGAGTTCGCGTAACGCGGTGACCGCTGTCAGCGCGTTCATCACCTGATGCTCGCCCGCCAGCGGACAGTCGATATTCAGTCCGAACGCGTGGAACCGGCTCCTGAATGCATCGATGCGGACGCCAGAGACCGCGGACGCTCCTGGCACGGCCAATCGGACGCCGGCAGCGGCCGCCTCCCGCTCGATCCGCCTCATCGCTTCGGGGTGCTGCGGCGCGATCACGGCGGGCGCGCCGTGCTTCAGGATGCCCGCCTTCTCCCCGGCAATCGCGTCCAGGCTAGATCCGAGCCACGCCTCGTGATCGAAGTCCACGGGTGTGATGACGGCCAGTGCCGGCCGGACGACATTGGTCGCGTCCAGCCGCCCGCCGAGCCCCACCTCCACCACGGCCCACTCGACGCCCGCCTGGCGGAAGGCGTGGAACGCCATGGCCGTGACCGTCTCGAAGTAGGTGGGGTGCATGTCGATGACGCCTTCGTCCAGCAGCCGGGACGCGACGCTGCGCACCACCTCGAACGCCGCGGTGAACTCCTCGCGCGACAGATCCCGTCCGCCGATGCGAATCCGCTCGGTGGGCTCCACCAGGTGGGGCGACGTGTAGAGCCCGGTGCGGTGGCCCGCCTCTCGCACCGCGCGCTCGATCATCGCGCAGGTGGAGCCCTTGCCGTTGGTCCCCGCCACGTGCACCACGCGAAAGGCGAGCTCGGGATGGTCCATCGCCGCCATCAGAGCCGAGATCCGTTCCAATCCCAGCTTGGACGATTTGATCTCGTTCCCGAGCGCGTAGAGATATTGAACCGACTCCGGATAGGCGATCATCGCGTGACGAACCACCATCTGGCCGCGGCCAGCAGGAGCGCGGTTCCTCCTAGCAGCTTGGCTTCGAACAGCCAGATGGAAGTTGTCTCCCCGGGCGGTGCGAACGATAGCAGGATCGCGGCGGCGGTGACGAACAGGCCGCTCGCCGCCGCCGCGCGCGAACCCGCCTTCCATCCGGCCAGGAACAGATAGAGGAATGGGATGAAATAGGTGATCACCGTCATGTCCACCAGCAACTGATACCCGGTTCTCATGGAATCGCCGAGTTGCATCGCGATGAGGAAAACGGCGCACAGCGCGGCTTGCACGGCCAGTGCGAGCACCGGAGTTCCCCATCGCGGGTGGAGCCGCGCGAACGCCTCCGGCATGTACCGGTCCATGCCGAGCACGAGCGGCAGACGCGCCGATCCGCCCATCCATGCGCCAAGCTGCCCTGCCACCCCCAGCGTAACGCACACCGCCAATACCAGCCCCGGCCAGGGCGATCCCAGCACGCGGGACGCTTCCTCGCCCGCCTGCGTCAGCCCGTTCACTTCGCTGATCCGGTCCGATGGAAGGATGGTGAGCATCGCCGCCGTGCCGGCCACGTAGAACAGCGCGATGGCCGTTCCACCGATCCAAGCCGCGCGCCGAACGTTGCGCGCCGCGTCCCGGATCTCGCCGCCGAGGAACGCGCTCAGTTCCAATCCGCCGAACGCGAACGCGATCTGGGGCCAGAAATTGAGCTTGTCCCATTCGAGCCGGGGCGCGATGTCGAAGCGGGTGCGCGGTCCCTGCGTCCACCAAACCGCGGTGGCGGCGGCGATCAGAATCGCGCCGGCCGCGTAGGTGGCCGCTCCGCCCACGTTGCCGATCCACTTGGCAACGCCCAGCCCGAGCGCGTTGGCGGCGGTGATCGCGGCGATCGCGGCGATCGACGCGCCCACGACGAACACCCGGTCGCCGGCGAGCGCGGCGTGCCCGGTACCGGCGAGCGACACCGACATCGCAACGCCCGCCAGCACCAGGCTTGGAAAGTAAAAGAGATTGTTGATCCAGTAGCAGTAGCCGCACAGAAATCCGTGCCAGGGTCCGAACGCCGATCGCGTCCACAGGTAGAGCCCGCCCTCGTCCGGATGCCGCCGCGAGAGTTCCGCCACCACCGAGGCCGAAGGCACGAAGAAGAGAGCGGCGGCGATCAGCCAGAGCGAGATGCTGCCCGGCCCGGCGTGGGCCGCGGCGGCCAGCCATCGAATGCCGATCACGGCGGCGATGTTGAACAGCACCAGATCGCGCAGCCCGAGTTCGCGCCGAAGCATCGAGCCATCGTAGCGCATGGCGGGTCCGCGTCAAGGTATCATGAATCGAGAGCCATGGAAATCGCGGCAATTATCGCAGTGTTCGCCGTCATGTTTCTGCTGGTGCGAAATTCCGGCGGCGGTGGTTGAGGTCCTTCCTGGCCGGGCCGTGGGCCCGGCGGTTGCGGGCGCTAGCCCGTGGCGGACAGGTTCCAGATCCTGTCGGAACCGTCGTCGACCATTCTCAGCCGCACGACGGGATTCATCGCCTCGGCGGGGTTCACGCATTCTCTGACGCCGGCGCGGAACTGCACCTTCGGCTGCACCTACTGCTACGTGCCCACCATGCGAATGTACGGCGGGCTGAAGCGGGAGGATTGGCTCCGATGGGGCCAGTTCACCACATTCAAGAGCAACGCGGCGGAACTCCTCGAGCGCGATCTCCGCGGCAACGAACTGGTGTACTGCTCTCCGCTGGTGGATCCCTATCAGCCGGCCGAAGCGGCGCGGCTCGCCATGCCGCCCATTCTGCGGGCCCTGGCGAACAAACCGCCGCGGTTGTTCGTATTCCAGACGCGCGGACCGCTGATCCTTCGCGACCTGCCGTTGATCCTGGCGCTTGCCGCAAAGACCGATGTCCGCGTCAGCTTCTCGCTGACCACCGAAAGGGAAGACGTGCGCCGCTGGTATGAACCGCACTGCGCGCCGTTCGAAGAGCGTCTGCGCGTGCTGCGCGCGCTGCGGGAGGCGGGGATTCGCGCCTTTGCGACCCTGGCGCCGCTGCTCCCGTGCGACCCGGAGACGCTTGCCAACGCCGCCATGGACGCGTCCGCCGAGAACCTGGTGGGCGACCCCTTCCACACCCGCGAAGTGAAGAAACATGGCGCCACCACGCGCCCGCAAGGCGAAAAGGTGTCCGCGCACCGGGGCTTCGCCGAATGGCACCGCCCCGATTTCCAGGGGGAGGTCGTCGAGCGGATCCGGTCCGCCGCCAGCGCCCGCGGCCGCCAATTCGGCATCGGACCCGAAGGGTTCGGCTGGCTCGCCGCTAACCCGGCGAAATTCGAGGAGCGATCGATTTGAGTATCTACACCTGCTTCGACATGATTCCGGATTGCAAGGCGAACAAACCCGAGGGCTGGCTTTATCTGGTCCGCATGTTCGCGCCGCCGTTGCGCCGGCTGGTCGAGAGCTACGGCGGCGGCGAGGAGCAGTTCCGCGCCCTGCTGGCGGGGCTGCGCGACTTTCCCGACATCCCGCCTGCGGTGGAACGCGAGTTTCTGCTCGGCATGCGTCCACGGATCCTGGACGCAGCGGGGTGGAAACCGCGCGACGCCGGCACGCTCGACCTCGAGACCTTCATCGAGGCGCTCGAGGAACTGACCGCGCTCGAACGGCAGGCGGTCTGGTTCGAGACCTTTCCCTATCCACCGGCCAAGGCGGCGCTGATGACCCGCATGTCGGAGGACACGCACACCAAAGCCCGCGAGCGAGCCGCCGAACTGCTTCGCGTCAAGCTCGACAACTGGACCGCCACCATCGTGCGCGACAACGCCGCCGGTCTTTCGGAGGCCGTGCGCGCGGCGATCCCCGCCCAGCCGACGCCGTTCCGGAGCTACATCGACGTCATCGATGGCCGTATGACGTGGGCCAATCGCGTGGCCGTCGACCGGGGGTTGGCGGGAAGCTGGTACGAGGTCGACCATTTCTGCCGTGTGCGCGAGGCCGACGCCGCCATTCGCGACACCAAGCCGTTGGACCACGCGGCGGCCGAACCCTGGCTCGCTATCTTCGGCGTGCGTCCTCCCAAGCAACCGGTGTGGAAACGTCTGCTGGTCAAGCGCTAACCTGGAAGCCTCTATGGCAAGATCCGCCCCAACGGCAACCTACGACGACGTCAATCTGGTCCTGCGCCTCTACGACATGAGGCGGGAGGAGCGCTTGCGCAAGGCGCGCTCCTGGTTCACCGCGAAGTTCCACGTGTCTTCGATGGAAGATGTCGCGGCCCTGTGCCCGCCGGGTTCCGACGAAGATGCGTCCATGCGCATGGTGATCGGCTACTGGGAAATGGTGGCGAGTTTCGTCGCCTCTGGCGTGCTCAACGCCGACCTGTTTTTCGAAAGTGGACGGGAACTGCTGTTGTGCTGGGCCCGGGTGGAACCGATCGTTCCCGGCGTCCGCAAGATGTTCGCCGATCCCGCCGTGTGGCATAACCTCGAGAAAGTGGCCGGCGAGTACAAGGCTTGGCTCGAGAACCGGACGCCCGGTTCCTACGAGGCGTTCCGCGCCAGGATCTCGAACGTCCGCTGATCCTCGCCCGTTCGCTCGATTCGGATTTCGGTCCGGTCCGCGGGCCAAAGTTCCGGGAAGCGCTCGCCCCATTCGATGACGACGAGCGCGTCCCGGTCGATGATCTCGTCGAGCCCAAGCGCGGCCACTTGGCGCGCCTCGTCGAGCCGGTACAAGTCGATGTGGTAGACGCGCGGCGGATCGCCGTACTCGTGGATCAGGGTGAAAGTGGGGCTCGACACTTCGTCGCGCGGCGCGGCTCCCCGGGCTTCGGCGATGCCCTTTACCAAGGTGGTCTTCCCCGCCCCCAGATTGCCGGCGAGCAGCACCAATCCGCGCGCGGGCAGGATCGTTCGGGCCAGTTCGCGGCCGAGTTCGACGGTCTCATCCTCCGATCGCGTGACGAACGTCACGAACGAAGCTCTTCCATGGCGGCCGGCAGGAACCGTAACAGATCCGTGGCCACCACGCACTGCTCGCCGAGTTCGCGAGCCGCCAGATCCCCCGCCCGGCCGTGAAGCCAGATCGCCGCGCGCACGGCGCAAGAGACGTCGCCGGGGAACTGCGCGATCAGACCCGCGCAAAGCCCGGTCAAGATGTCGCCGGAGCCGCCCGTGGCCATCGCCGGTCCACCGGTGGTGTTGATGTGGACCATTCCGCACGGCTCGGCCACCAGCGTGTTGCGTCCCTTGAGCACCAGCGTGACTTCGTGTTCCGCGGCGAACTCGCGCGCGACTCGAATCCGGTCCCGTTGGATCTCCGCCGCCGGCCGCCCGGTGAGGCGGGACATCTCGCCGGGATGCGGCGTCAGCACTAGCGTTCGGCCTTTCGGCAGCGGCTTGCCGGCGAGCAGGTTGAGCGCGTCGGCGTCCAGCACCACGGGCTGCTCCGCCCGCTCGATCAGCCCTGCCAGCCAAGGCGCGTTCGTTCCAAGTCCCGGTCCCACCGCGAGCACCGTCTTGCCTTCGGTTCGAAAAGCGTCGAGAGGCTCCGTCATCAGTTCCGGCGCGAAGCCCGAACTGCCCGACGAGGCCACGCTCACCAGACCCGCGCCCGCCCGCAGCGCGGCGATACCCGCCATCGCCGCCGCGCCGGTCTTGCCCTCCGCCCCGCCGATCACCAGGGCATGGCCGAAGCTGCCCTTGTGGGCCGACGGCGGACGGGGCGCGAAGAGCCGTGAAATCGACGCAGGCGCAATCGCCGCCAGCCGCGATGCGAGCAGCGAATCCGGTGTGCCGATCGGCGCGACCCGCACTTCCCCGCACGCCGCCGCGTTGGGATCGAGAAGATGAGCCGGCTGTGGCGACGTGAACGTGACCGTGGCATCGGCGCGGACATGCCGCCACGGCGTGACGGCTTCGTCGCTTGCCATGCCCGACGGGATGTCCACCGCCACTACCTTGGCGAGCGGAAAGCCGGTGTTGATCAGATCGATCAGCCCGGCGAAGGGTTCGCGCGGCGGACCGTTCAGCCCTGTGCCGAGCAGTGCGTCCACGACGATGGTGGCGGCCCGCGTTTCCGGCGCGATCTCGCGCGTGAACGGGCAGCCGCACGCGGTCAGCGTGGCCAAATTGTCCGGGGCTTCCGCCGCCAGGATCACGTCGAGCGACCGGGGCTGGAAGCGCGTGAAGAGCTGCCGGGCCACCACCAGTCCATCGCCGCCGTTGTTCCCCTTGCCGCACAGGATCGCGATCCGGTGATCGCGCGGCGGACCGTACCGCTCCACCAGGAATTCGACCACGCGATGGCCCGCGTTTTCCATGAGCAAGGGCCCCGATATCCCCGCCTGGGTGGTGCGGCGGTCCGCTTCGCGCATCTCGGCGGCTGTGAGTACGTACATTCCCTCACTCATGATACGCGCGGAGAAGGCCGATAATCGAATCAGCCATGCATTTCTCGGCTCCGTGGAATATTGCGACCAAGTTGTCGACGGGTCTTGCCGTCGTTATCTTGTTCGCGCTGCCAATGATGCTGACCCAGGTGGACTCGCCGCCCGAGCTTGCGGCCGTCGTCATCGGCATCAGCGTGGTCATCCTGGCGATCAGCTATTTGCTGGCGCCGCGCGGCTACGCCGTGGAGGGTGGCAACATCGAAATTCGCCGGTCGCTGTTTCCAGTGACCATCGCCGGTTCCGAGATCGAATGCGTCAAACCGCTGTCCAAGCCGGACATGGGGGCTACCATGCGAGTCTTCGGCAACGGGGGGCTGTTCGGATTCTACGGCGTATTCTACTCGCGCAAACTCGGCCGCCACAAGTGGTACGCATCGCGAACCAACCATCTGGTGGGCATCGAAACCAGGGGCGGCGGCTGGGTAGTCATCAGCCCGGACGATCCGGCCAAGTTCGTGGAAGCGGTCGGCAAGCCTCCCAAGCCTCCGCTACCCGGCGAAGAAGGCTTTGATTTTGGGCCACTGTTGGGCGAAAGCGATAGCGGAGATCCCCACGTAGAACACCGCGCAGGCCACTAGCCCCAGGCTCTGGAACAAGCCTGGCCGCAGAGGGTTCGGCAGCAGCTTGTGCAGCGCTACCAGCGTGTGCAACGCCGAGAAGCCGAGCGCGAAGTTCCACATCACGCCGGTCGCTACGGCGAGCACCAGCGGATTCGGAGTGATGCGCAGCGCGATCAGGCCCCACACGCCATAAAGTACCAGGATCGTGTAGTAGACGAACTTCACCTTGTGGCCGTCCAGCGACTTCATCCGCGAAGACCCGATCCACAACACATCCGTCCACCGGCGCGCGATATTGTCGAGCTGGCTCACCTGCGTGGGAGCCATGATGAGGAATCCGCACAACAGCGTCAGGAACCAGAAGATCTGGCCATGCCTGGCGCCGATCGCCTGCGCCGACATCGCCGCCACCGCATTGCCTTCCACGTTGGTGATGCCGCGAATGAACTCGTAGGAAAACATCGCCGGGAGCGCCATCCCCAGAATGCAGCCCGGCGCCCATAGCAGGAACTGGTCGCGATGGATCACGCGCAGCCAACGGCGCCATCGGTCCATGCCCTCGCCGTCGAGTGCGAACACCTTGCCCATGTGCGACAGCGAAATCGTGCGGCCGCCCACGGCGCTGGGTATGGCGCCGGTGCGCGCTCCCATTCCCCACCCCTTGTCGCGCACGTAGTTGGAGAACGCGCTGTTGGTGAGTCCGCCGGCGCCGGCCACCGCCGAGAACGCGGCGAGCGTCGCCCAGTTGAACTCCTTGTCCGGCAGCGAGCCGAACCGGAACAACCCCGATACGACTTCCCAACGCGATTCCCAACTCACGAAGAACACCGCCACGAAGCCGAGAAAGCTCAGAATCAGCACCAGCTTGCCGACCATGATTCGCTCGAGCGTGTCGTAGATCTTGCCGCCAAAGATAAGCGGGATGAACGCCGTGAGAAAAATGCAGTAGCCGAGCGTACGGACGAACTCACTATCGGCGGCGGTGGGCAGTCTCCCCATGATCACGGAAGCGAGTGGCACCGCCGCGTTCGACGAAAGATACGGCCATACGCCGCCGAACTCGAACATCAGATAGAAGACCGTCCAAAACGTTGGACCCGGCCACGTGCGAAAGAAGCCCACGAAGATGGTCTCGCCCGTGTAGAGCGTGTATCGCATCACCGACAGGTTGTAGGCCACTTGCACGAGGATTGCCACCGTGGCGAGCCACAGCACCTGTCCGCCGTATTGCGCCGTAACCAAAGGTCCGAAGAGCCATTCCCCGCCCCCGATATTCGCGCCCACCATCAGCAGGCCCGGCCCCACCAGGCTCGCCAGCCGCTTCTTGCCCGCGCGCGGCGGCTCCGGCAGCGTGTCGAGTTGCCAATCGGGACAGCGAGCGGACATGAGGGGCTATGGTATCACTGGTCCATGCCAGTGTATGAACACCTTCTCGTATCGAGCGAAGGCCCGGTCTGCCTCGTCACCCTGAATCGCCCCTCGCGCCGGAACGCACTGTCCCTCGGATTGATGCGCGAAGCGATCGCATGCCTGCGCGGCGAGGCTGCCGGCGCGCGCGCGGTGATCGTGGCCGCGGCGGGGAACACCTTCTCGTCCGGGCACGATCTTTCCGAGATGACGGGCCGCGAACTCGGCGAGTACCGGGACCTGTTCGACGTCTGCACCGAACTGATGGACACGATCCAATCGATCGGGCCGCCGGTGATCGCCGAGGTGCAAGGCGTCGCCACCGCGGCGGGATGCCAACTGGTGGCGGCCTGCGATCTGGCCGTCGCCTCGGAAGCGGCAACGTTCGCCACGCCCGGAGTGAAGATCGGGCTCTTCTGCACCACGCCGATGGTCGCGTTGACGCGGGCCATCGGCCGCAAGCGCGCCATGGAAATGCTGCTCACCGGCCGTTCGATCGACGCGGACACGGCGGCCGATTGGGGGTTGATCAATCGCGTGGTTCCGGCGGCGGAACTGCGCGCCGCTTCGCTCGATCTGGCGGGGCGGATCGCCGCTGCCAGCCCTCTCACCGTATCGACCGGAAAGCGGTCATTTTACGACCAGATCGACCTCGGGCAGCGCGACGCCTACGCCCGATCGAAAGAGACGATGTCGCGCAACGCCCTCGCGGCCGATGCGCAGGAGGGCATTTCCGCGTTCCTTGCCAAATGCGCCCCGGTATGGAGCGGACGATGAGCGCGCGAATCGCGCTCGGCGCGATCTTCACCGAGTCGAATCACCTGGTGGGCCGGATGACGGAGCTCGCCGATTTCGAACGCACCGAACTGCGGCGCGGCGCGGAGGTCACCGCGGCCGCCGATGGCGTGCTCGGAGGCGCCTTGCGCGCGCTCCGTGACCGGGGCGCGGCGATCGCGCCGCTACTGTTCGCCAGCGCCGTACCCGGAGGTCCGCTGACCGCCGCCTGCTATGCCGCGTTGAAGGACGATCTGCTCACGCGCCTCCGCGACGCACTGCCGGTCGATGGCGTACTGCTGCCCCAGCACGGCGCCGCCGCCGTGGAGAACCGCGGACTCGACGGCGATCTGATGGAAGCGGTGCGCGCGGTGGTGGGTCCGCGCGTACCGGTGGTGGCCACGCTCGACTGCCATGCCCACGTGACCCGCAACATGGTGGAGAACGCCGACGCGCTGCTTGCCTGGGAGACTTATCCGCATCGCGATACCTTCACTACCGGGCAGCGCGGCGCGCGCATGGTGATGGACATCGTGGAAAGCCGCGCGCGCCCCGCCATGGCCCTGGCAAAGGTCCCGGTGATTGTCGGCGGATACATGGGGTCCACCGGCGAAGGTCCGTTCGCGGAGGTGATGGCTCACGCCAAGTCCCTGGAACGTGAGCCAGGCGTGTTGTCGGCGAGCGCGTTTCTGGTGCAGCCGCAACTGGATTTACCGGAAATGGGCGGAGGCGGTCTGGTGATCGCCGAGGGAGATCTCGACCGGGCGGCGGCAATGGCCGAGCGCATCGCCTGGATGTACTGGGACCGCCGGTTCGCGCTCGAACCCCGGATCTGGCTGCCCCGCGACGCCATCGTCGAAGGACTGCGAACGCCCGGAACCGTGCTGTTGCTGGAAACCTCCGACTGCGCCGGTGGCGGCGCCACCGGCGACAGCGCGGCTGTGATCCGCGCGTTGATCGATGCGGGCGCGGGCGAGCGGGCGCTTGCCATGGTCGTCGATCCGGACGCCGCGGCGGAGTGCCATCGCCTGGGCGAAGGCAGGGACGTTCGCCTCACGCTGGGCCACAAGCTGGATCCGCGCTGGGGATCGCCGCTGAGCGTCACCGCCCGCATCGATGAGCTGACGGACGGGAAGTTCGTCTACTCCGGCGGCATCTGGGGCGGCCAGACTGGCGGCATGGGCCCTTCGGCAAAGCTTTCCGTGGGACCGGTGGAGATTTTGGTGGCCAGCCACGCGACCTACGATTGGGCGGACGAGCAGTACCGGTCGATCGGCATGGATCCGGGCCGCGCCAAGTTCATCGTCGTGAAGAACCCGATGAACTATCGCGTGGGCTACGCGGAAAGGTTCGTGCGCGCGTTTGTGCTCGATACGCCGGGGCCCACGCCCGCCTCGCTGCGCCACGTCGAGTACCGGCGTTTGAAGCGGCCGTATTTTCCGGCGGACGAGGCGATCGCAAACCTCCGGCCCACCATCTATCGCGGCAAGCGGCCCGGATAGCGGCTTTCGCGCTTGCGAGAAAGCGGCTCAGGAAAGCGGAAACCGGACCGGCCGGCGCTCGCGGTTCGACTGGTAGATCGCCGCGAACATCTCCACGACGACACGCCCCTGTTCGCCGGTCACCATCGGATCGCGGCCGTCGACGATCGCGCGTAGGAAGTCGCCGATCTGCAATTCGTGATAGTGGCGCGTCGCGTCGATCTCGCGGAACCGCGCCCGGTCCTCCGCCTCGAACGCGGCCAGCAGACCCTCTTCTCCGGGAACGGTCCACAGGTCGTTGAGCGGCGGCGCGGCGATCTCCGACATCCCCGCGACGAAGGTCGCGCCCGAATCGGTCTGCACGCCCACCGACGCCCCGTTCGACCCGTGGATGTGCACCTTGGTGTAGATTCCCGGCTTCTGGCTCAGACTGGTGACGATCGAGCCGAGCCCGCCATTCTGGAAGCGAATCATGGCCAGCGCCGTGTCTTCCACTTCCACGAACGGATGGTTCAGATTCCCCCAATAGCCGCTGATCTCCTCGATGGGCCCCATCAGCCACTGCAGGATATCGAGTTGGTGAGGCGACTGGTTCACCAGCACGCCGCCGCCCTCGGCGTCCCACTTCCCGCGCCAGGGATCGGAGCGGTAGTACGCTTCATCGCGCCAACTCAACATGAGGAATGTGCCGAGCACCGGACGGCCGATCTTGCCCGCGTCGATCGCCGCCTTCATTCGCTGAACGGGCTCGAACAGGCGGCGCTGGCTGATCACGCCGAGCTTGGTTCCAGCGTCGCGCGCGGCCGCGATCATGCGGTCGCAGTCGGCGAGCGAGGCCGCGAGCGGCTTTTCCACCAACACGTGGACTCCACGCTCCGCGGCCAGCACCGCATGCCGGGCGTGCAACGGATGGGGCGTGCACAGCAGCACCGCTTCGACGCCCGAGCCTAGCATCTCCTCCGGATCGGCGAATGCCTTCGGCGTCCCGTACTGGCGCGCGAACGCTTCGGCGCGTTCGAAACTCGAATCGCAAACGGCGGCGAATCGCGATTCCGGCAGCCGGCTCAGCGCCGCCGCGTGAATGTGGCCCACCTTGCCGCATCCGATGATGGCGGTGCGAACAGTCTTCATTCGAAACGATCAGTATACTCGGACTTGGGCCAAAGGATCGGACGGCGAACGGCGGCGCAATGGATCGCGGCCGCTCCCTTGTTGCTCGGCCGGTCGTCCGCCGCCGGCCTTCCCCGCTGGCGTGGCTTTAACCTCCAAGAAAAGTTCACCGACAAGCCGGACGAATGGGCGGATGTGGCGCCCGAGTGGGGACGCAGCAACGAGCCTTTCCTCGAATCCGACTTCGAGTCGATCGCCGAACTCGGGTTCAACTTCGCGCGGCTGCCCATGTCGTACCGCTGCTGGACCGATCCCGCCGATCCCTTCCGGTTGCTGGAGGCTCCGCTCTCCGAGATCGACCGCGCCGTCGAGTGGGGACGCCAATATGGCGTCCACGTGTGTCTGAACTTCCATCGCGCGCCCGGCTTCTGCATCAACGCCTACTACTCGCCGGAGCCCTGGAACCTCTGGACGGATTCCTACGCACGCGAACTGTTCGCGCACCACTGGAGGCACTTCGCGCGCAGGTACCGCGGCGTTCCGGGCGCGGATCTCAGCTTCAATCTCGTCAACGAGCCGAACCTGTGCACCGCCCAGGAGTACGCGGACGCGATGGCGCCCGCCATCGCCGCGATCCAGGACGAGGACGCCGGCCGGACTCTGGTGATCGACGGGCTTTTCGGCGAGGCTACGCTTCCGGTGGAACAGCTTCTCGCCGTTCCCGGCGCGGTGCACTCGGCGCGCGGATACGCTCCGTTCAAGCTGACGCACTATCTGGCAACTTGGGCGGGCTCGCCGTCGGAACCGCCGGTGTGGCCGGATCCGCCGGGCGCGGAGATCGAATGGAACCGCGAGGTCTTCGAGCGGTATTGCGTCCGGCCCTGGCTCGACTTCGAGGCGAAGGGTGCGCGTGTGTTCGTCGGCGAGTGGGGCTGCTATAACCGCACGCCGCATGAAGTCGCGCTTGCCTGGATGCGCGATTGCCTCGAATTGTGGCGCGACGTGGGCTGGGGCTGGGCGCTGTGGTGCTTCCGGGGTTCGTTCGGCATTTTGGATAGCGGCCGGGACGATGTCGTCTATGAGAACTGGAAGGGCCGCCAGCTCGACCGCCGGATGCTGGAGCTGCTTCGCGAGTTCTGAACGACGCTAAAATTGAACGGGTTCAAAAATGACTTGACGAATCGTCCGGGCGGGCGTACGCTGTAATTGACCATGTTCAAATTCGGCCCCCGGGTACCCTGGAAACATGACGAAATCCGCCGCCACGCGCGTTCGAATCCTCGAGGTCGCGCTGGAACTGTTCCGCGAGCGCGGCTTCTCCGAGACCACGATGCGCGATGTCGCGGGCGCGGCGGGTGTCGCCACCGGAGCCAGCTATTACTACTTCCGTTCCAAGGAAGAACTGGTGATGGCCTTCTACGAGCGCGCCGTGGAAGAGATGGAGCCGGCGCTGCTCACAGTGCTCGCTTCCGAACAAAAGCTGGAGCCCTGCCTGCGGCGCATGATCTCCGCCAAGCTGGACTACTTCGCGCCGAATCGAAAGTTGCTCGGCGCGCTCATCGGGCAAGCGGCCGATCTCGCCAGTCCGCTGTCGCCGTTCGGAACGGGAACGAAGTCCATCCGGGAGCACGACCAGGCGATGTTCGCGCGCGCATTGGAGACGGCGGACGTTCCGGCGGATCTCGCCCCGCACATGCCGAAGTTGCTCTGGCTCTTCCAGATGGGCGTGATCTTTTTCTGGATCTCCGACGAGTCCGAAGGGCAGCGCCGCACCACGGTGGTGCTCGACCGGGGGCTCCGGATCGCGATCCGGCTCCTGCGGTTGTCATCGCTTCCCCTGATGCGCCCGGCGCGCAAGCTGGTGCTCGAACTGATCGCGGCGGTGGAGGGCCGCGATGAACCGTCGTAGTGCGCTGGCGGCGGCCGCTGCCTGCTTTGCGGGGTTTGTGATCGGGCTCGCGGTGTATGCACTGTCGGTCCACTGGCTCGGTGTGTACGGATGGGCGATCTTCGTCGCTGTCCCCGTCACGATGGGATACGCGAGCGTATGGGCGGCCAACCGAGTCGCTCCGGTGCGCGGCAAGGGAGAGGCTGTCAGGATCGCGGTGCTGTCCATGCTCGCCGCCTGCGCCTTGGCGATCGCCGTCGCGATCGAAGGTGCGATCTGTGTGTTGATGGTCCTGCCGCTCGCGTTGCCGCTGAGCGCCGCCGGTGGATGTCTCGCCCAGGCGACGCTCTCGCGGCGCGCCCTCCCGCCGATGGCGCTGCTTCCTCCGATTCTCGCGAGCGGCGAGTTCATCGTGGGCCCGCCGCCGAAGGAGTGGGCCGTCCGGACCGAGGTCATCGCCGCCGCGCCGCCGGACGCCGTCTGGCGCCACGTCGTCGCCTTCGAGCAACTACCGCCGCCGCGGGAACTCCTGTTCCGGGCTGGAGTCGCATATCCTATCCGCGCGGAGATCCGGGGAAGCGGGCCGGGAGCGATTCGCCGCTGCGTGTTCTCGACGGGCGCGTTCGTCGAGCCCATCACCGTCTGGGACGAGCCCCGCAAACTGGCCTTCGACGTGGCGGACCAGCCGGCCACCATGCGGGAACTCAGCCCTTGGGACGTGGACGCGCCGCACTTGCGCGGCTATTTCAAGTCGACGCGGGGCCAATTCGTGCTGACTCCCCTGCCCGGCGGCAAGACGCTGCTCGAGGGAACCACCTGGTATTCGAACCGGCTCGCGCCCGAGTTCTACTGGCGGCTTTGGACCGAGTACCTGCTGCACGCGATCCACGAGCGAGTGTTGCACGCGATCGCCCGGCGCGCCGAAGCCTCGCTATCCGTGAAGGACCTCGAGCCATTCGTGAACACGCGCGCGGATCGTCTCCCGCGAGCAGATGCCCGGGATGAGGTCGGAGATCACCGCCACCGAGTCGGCGCCCGCGTCCAGAACTTCGAGCGCGTTTTCGCGAGTAATCCCGCCGATCGCAACCAACGGGCGGTCCGTCGCCTTGCGAGCCGCGCGCAGTCCGTCGAGACCGGTGACCGGATCGGGACGCGCTTTGCTCGATGTCGCGAACACCGGGCCGAACGCGACGTAGTCCACCGGTTCCCCGGCCGCCCGCCACAGTTGATCCTGGTTGTGCGTGGAGAGACCAAGCAGCGAGTTCTCGCCGATCATGTCGCGCGCGATCGACGCCGGGAGATCCTCTTGGCCCACGTGCAAGCCCGCGCCCACCAGGAGAGCGATGTCGGCCCGGTCGTCGACAACGAACAACGCGCCCCGCTTGCGGCAGGCTTTGCAGATCGCCTCGGCCTCCTCGAAGCGCTCGCGGGTTCCAGGTTCCTTGCAACGCCATTGTAGGATCTGGACTCCGGCGTCGAGCATTGCCTCCGCGGCCAAGATGGCCGGGCAGCCGTGTGAATCGAGAAGGGCGGCGTCGAGGATCGGGTAGAGATAGGGGAGCGTGAGCAGACTTCCCATTCTACCCGCGTGAGCCGCCCCTCGGCCGTCGCGCGTCTACCTGCGACGGGTTTGCGCGTCGTTCTTTTCCTTCGCGATCTCGCGCGACAGCCGGTCCTGCTTGGCCTCGATTTTGGCCCGCTCGGCCGCCGTCAATCTACCGCCGTCGACGCGATCGCGCACGATCTCGCGATGCAGCCCGCGCTTCTCGGCCTCTAGCTTCGCGGCTTCCGCGCGGGTCAATTCGCCGGACCGGACGCCTTGGGCGATCCGCGTCTGCTGAGCCGCCTGGCGGTTGGCCGGCCGGTCCGCCGCGATCGCGGCCGCCACCATTGCCGTCATCATAAGAAAGGTTCTCATTGTGTCTGCCTCCTGATCGAATCAACTCCATTGGCGGAGCGAAGTTGCATGAATTGTTCTACATGAAGTCGCGGGTTCGCTACAGTGGAGAATTCGACTTCACGAATGTCCAAGCACGACTCCCAGATTCCTTCCAGCCGCCCGCTTCGCGATGCCGTTCTCCCCGCGCCGGACAAGATCGTCACGCCCGCTCCGCACCCCGAGTTTCGCTCGTCCGACGCGGACGCTCCGATCCTGGTGCTACTCGCGGCGGGTAAAGGCACCCGGTTCGGCTCTGAGCCCAAGTGCATCCAGCCCGTCCACGGAACACCGCTCGCGCGTCACTCGATCGAGTCGTTCCGCCGGTTGAGCGCCGCGCCGGCGATCTGTCTGGTCGGCTATCGATACGAACAAGTCGCCGAGGCGCTCGGAGACGGCGCCGTCTGCGTGCTGTCGGAGAACCCGGCGGGCGGCACCGCCTTCGCCGCGTACGAGGCTTTCTCCGTTCCCGGTCTTGCCGAGAGCGACCGGTTGATCGTGATCACCATGGGCGACCGCATCGTGCCGCCTTCGATTTTCCGCCGCTTGTGTGAAGCGCATCGCGCGGGTGACCGCGAGGCGGACGTCACCTTCCTCACCGCGCGCTACGAGCCTCCCAAGAACCGCGGCAAGGGGCGCGTGTTGCGTGGAGCCGGCGGGCGGATCGAGGGGATCCTGGAGGAACGCGACATTCTCGCTCAGGCCGGTGAGGCGCGGGACCGCCTGCTCGCGCTGACCGAGGGCAACTGCCCGCTCTACTGCGTTCGCGCCTCGAAGCTCCGCCGCTATCTCGAGGACGTGACCGACGACAACGCCCAGAAGCAGTACTATCTCACCGACATCGTGCACGCGATGGTGCGCGACGGGGGCGACGTGCGGACCATCACCACCAGTCCGGACGATCCCGAGTACGATCTCCTGTGCTGCGACGTCACCAACGCCATGGACTTGGCGGTGCTCGAAGGCACGCTGTCTTCGTCCCGCGGCTTGTTGTTCCGCGAAGAATTGGACGTGGAGGACGCCGCCGCGCTCATCGAGAGCGACCGCCCGGCCGTCCAGGTGCATTCCATCGCTAGCCAGTTGCACGACATCGCCGCGACTGCCTCGATCGAGGAACTCGGATTCGACCCGGCTAGACCGGTGGCGATCGGCATCTCCGGAGGGCGCGTTCGAATCGCCTTCATGCATCCGGACATGTCGCGCTTCTTCGGCCCCGCCTGGCAAATGCCGATCGGAGCCGGCAAACCCGGCGGCGAGGATCAGGTAGTGGTGATGGCGCAGCCCGCCGCCGACGGCAAGATCCACCTGTATCCGATGCGAAGCGAGTTTCGAGAAAAAGTGAACTCGATTCCCTCCGACGACGACGCGGTCTATCCGGACGCGGACGTCGAGGACCACAATTCCTACGAGGCGTTCGGCACCAAGATGAGCGAGAATCTGCTGCTCTCGCTCGGCTACTTCACCGACGGCGAGATTCGGCAAAGGCGCGACCACGGGCTGCCCCTGCCTCCGCCATCCCTTTGGGCGAGCAACAATCTGCGGCGGCCGTTCGCCCTGGTGATGAACGCGATCGCTTCCATGCGAACTTTCCGTTCGGGCCATCTAGGCGCGCGTGTTCAGAAGCATCTGGGGCGGGATTCGTTCGAGGGCTTGCGCATCGTCACCACGGGCCGCATTCCCGAAGGCGGCTTTTCGAGTTCGTCCGCCGTGGTGGTGGCCACTGAGAACGCGGTGAACGCGCTGTGGAATCTCGGGCTGTCGCCGGACACGCTGGTGAACCTGGCGTGCCAGGCGGAGTACGGAACCGGCGTCCGCGCCGGCTCGCTCGATCAGGCCACCGAGCAAAAGGGCCGCTACGGCGTCGGTACGGTGATGTCGTCGAATCCGCGCGAGAACTACAAGATCCTGGCCGCGTACCCGGTACCGTCGGACCGGATTCGCATCCTCTTCCCATACACGGTGGAACGCGATCGAGCGGCGTGGCGCTGGTCGTACGGGTTTCACGGCCAAACCGCCGGCGAAGGGCCGCTCACGCCCGGCGAGTTCCGCAAGATGACGGGCAAGTCCGCCGAGATCGCCGCGTTGTTGATTAGGCTGCCTCTCGACGTCGATTTTTTCAAGGAGATCGAACACGGCTTGGTCGAGACGGGCAAGCTGACCGCGGCGGCCCGGCGCCGCGCTTGCGAGGTGCTTCTCGCGCTGCCCGAACTGATCTCGCAACAGGACCTGCGCGGCCGCGTGGAGGCCAACTCCGATTGGTACGCGGAACAACTGATGGAGCAGGGCCTCGATCCGGCCTCCGCGCGCGACAAGACCGCATCGACGATCGCTTCCCTGTTCCAGGGGTGGCGGGACGCAAGCCTTCGGCGTACAGCGCCTGATGGCGCCATTGTCGAAGAGCGCGGCGTTCCGCTTCGCGCCATGCTCGCCTACTTGTACGGAGAGGTGGCGAAGAATTTCCATCTGATCCATCATCAGGACGAGTGGATCGAAACGGTGACGCGTTCGCAGGGCGGCGACCGCTGCTTTATCATCGATCCGGACGCCCTCCCGGACCGCGCCGCGATGGAGCGGGAACTCGATTGGGAACGCGGAGCTTCCGGACCGGCGCTACTCGACCGTTGGCTCGAAAAGCATGGGGCGTCGCCGTTCGATTTCAACCGCGGCCTGGACGACGAGTCGCTTCGATCCGGCGCGGTGGATTTTCACCGCCTGGAGGGCTCCAACTTCTTCCGCGGCCTGGCGCTCATCGATCTGGCGGAAGCGATGCTGAAACGGGCGTTCGGCGGCGGCGCGGTCGCGGTGCGCGTCAACGCGGCCGGGCAAGGAGACTTCTTCCAGGTCCACGTGGATCTGAACCAGGCCGGCGCCGAGGATGTGAAGCGATTCCTGAGCGTGGCCTTCTACCGGCGGTTCGGTCTCTCGCCGTCTCCCGACTTCGTGGAAGTGTTTCCCGGCGGCGGCGCCGTGGGCGTGCGGCTGGACCGTTACGACAGCCTGCCCGTGCTGATACGGCGCTTGCGCGACGGGCAGTAGCGTCAGCGCCTGACAAGCGCGGCGCGCAATTTGGCGGGCTTGCCGGATAGCGGAGCATCCCGCAGCGCCGCCAGCGTCTGGGGCAGCGTCAATTGGCGGCCCCGCTCGTGGGTCAGTTCGTGGAGCAACTCGAGCATCTTGGAGAAATCGCGTGGCATCGCGCGCGCCAACGGCGCGAAGACGATCTCCAGCGTGTCGAAGACCGTCTCGCCGTGCATCGGACTCGCGCGGCTGATTTGGTGGAGCCGCTTGGCCCAGCGCCCGCACTTCACCGTAGGGATCAGCGGGATCATCGCCGCGGCGAGGTCGCCCGCGCTCATGCGCCCGTCACTGAACGCGGCTATCGCGCAGTCGGCAGCCGCCAGTCCCTGCTCGTCGTTCTTGGCACCCAATCCGAGCGCGACGAGCGTGTGGCACATTGGTCCGAGCGGCATGCTCGCGGGGATGAGCGCCTGGAGAAAAACCACATCGGCCCAGTGGGCGCTGTACCAATCGAGGTTGTCACCGATCCATCGGACTCCCGCGGCGGCCCATGACTCCCTCCCACCTGGCCACGCAGTGGCACACCACCGCGTGAGTTCGGGCGCCTCGAGGCTTTCCGGCATGTTGGTCCAGCCAGGCGAGCGGCCGGTGACCCCCGGCTCCCAATGACTGTAGACGACGCCGTCCACTTTCCAGGTCTTGGCGCCCCAGGTGACGGCGAACTCGCCGCCGCCGCTCGAGCCGGCTCGCACCGCTTCCGCCGCGGCCAGGACTTCTTCCGGCCCGGTGGGAAGATCGCCCGGCCCACCGAGCGCCCACCGGAGGATCGATCCGGCCCCACCCCGCTGTTCCGCGGCGGCGACCAGCGCTTCCTCGCGGCCGGGGATTGCCAACCGCGCGATCGCAGCCGCCAGTTCGATCCCCACGGCGGAGCGGCCTTCCGGCAGGTCTCGTATGCCCGATGCCTTCAGCCGCTCCACCAGCACTCGCGGATCGATCCAACCCGCTGAATCGCAGGGCAGTGCGAGGGGCGGAACCGGAGTCCGCGCCGCTGCCGCCGCGGCATGGAGCCGCAACCGCATCAGGAGGAACTCGGGAATCGAACTCGGGGGATAGGTCACCGCGGGTTGCGGCTCGCCCGTGGTCCACGCCAACGTGAATGACGCCAAGGCCTTGGCCAGCGGTGGCCGATCCGAAGACGCGGCGATCTTGCTCGCCCGCCTTATAAGGGGCTCGACGAGCCGCGCGAAATTGGCCGGCCGCTCGACGCCGATCGTCCCGGTTCCGGCGAGCGCGCGATCGATCGATTCCGGCGGCCCTTGGTTCTCCAGCAAGATCGCCAAGGTCTCCACCAATTCGTCGAGACTTCCGATGGGCGCGATTCCGGCCACCGCTTCGGCCACCGCCGGCGCGCCCGCGGGACGCGACGGAGGCTGTCGTAAACGGGCCTTCACCGACGCCGCGAGCGTGTCGAGATAGGGCTCGACGATGGCGTCCACCTCGTCCGGCGCGCCCGCGGCGATCAGATTGAGCACACGCCCCTGCACTTCGAGCGATTCGTTCGAGAGTCCAATGGCTGCCGCTCTCGCGATCCGCGCCCGCCGGTCCGCGCCGCTCTTGCCGGCGTTGGCCAGAAGAACCAGCGCTCTCTCCGCCGTACCCTTGTCGCGGCACCCGAGCGCGCGAGGCAGCCATTCTTCCACCAGCGCCGGATCGAGGCCCGAATCGCCGTCGATGGCGGCCAGCGCTCTGACGGCGAAAGACACCGTGGGCGCGATGCGGCTCGCGCACAGCACGGCATAGCTCTCCGCGTGCTGGGCTCGTTCGGCCGGCGACGGGCGCAGCTCTTCGTGGAAACGCGAGTACCAGCCGGCGCGGAACTGAGCGAAGTCGCGATCGAGCGCGGCCAGGCTCGCGTCGAGCAGCTTTTCTCGCGACAGGCGGCCATCGGCCTCGCACTCGAGCAGCGCTTCCGTCCAGCGGCCTCTGTACTTATCGGTGGCGGCGAGGCTGCTCTGTTGTCCGCCTTCCACTTCGAACATCCGCCAGACCTCGTGGTTCAGCAGGTCCGGGTCCTCCCGCAGAAGCTCCGGGGCGTTGCCCGCGAGCCGCTGCACCATCGCCGAAATATAGTCGTGCCCGGTGGGCCGAGTCAGGCAGCCCGCCCGCACCAGCATCCGCACCGCGATCCAATCGGGGTTGGTGTCCGAGAGTTCGCGGCCGGCCCAGTCCTCCAACCAATCGGGCTTACGTTCGGACAAGATGTCGAACTTCGCCTGGGAACTGGAGGGCGCGAACTTGACGCGCTTGATCCTGGCAAGCGTAGCCGTTCCGAGCAGCGCCGCTCCCAGCGCGGTCCGGCGCTCGGACACGGAAAGGAAGCTGTTGTTCCGGAAGTGCTCCAGCTTCAATTCGTTTTGCTTGTCCCAGTCCGCCGCCAGCGGATACAGCGCCTGCCGCTCCGCTTCGTTCGCACCCACCAACGAACGGGCGATGGCGGTCTCGTCGCCCGCTTGCAACGCCTTCTGGAACGCCGCCTTCCGTTCCGCGCCGGTCACGACGACTCTCCTTCCAGGACAATGCTCGCGGCGAGAATATGTTTGCAGTAACCTCTCTCCACGCCGTGGCGCGCGAACCACGGGCACAAGCACCGCCACTTCCCGCCGGCGCGCCGAACCGGATAAGTGGCGTTCGATCCCGCCACCCACGCCTCGCCGTTCTCGATCCGGACCCGCCCCTGCCGCACCAGCTCTCGCGCGTCGCGGAGCCGTGGATACATCGTCTCGATCGTGCCAGTATCGAACGGCAGCCAACGCCGGAACGGCGCGCCTTCCGCCAGATCGAATCCCGCCATTCCCGCGCTCATCGCGGCGATGTCCGCCGCGCGAAGACGCGCGACCGCGTGGTCCGGCGCCGGCGCCGCCAGATCCATCAGCGCCTTCCCCTCTCCGGAAAAGCCGCGCGACGGCTCCGGGCTCAACGCCATCGTGAGGCGCGAGTCCGGCGTCTCGAGCAGCCACGCCGTCGACCCGTCGTCCGCCGCGAAGACGCGCAACGATCGCGCGTGCCGCAACGCTTCCGTCAATGCCTTCAGCCGCTCGATTCCGCCCACTCGAACCGAATCCGCGCCGCCCGTGGTCGAGAATCGCGCGCCGCTCCCGGCCCGGCTCACGAAAACGGGTCCGCCCGTCCTGGTCCGGGGAGTGTCTCGCAGCAGCCGCAACGCCTCCGCGCCCGAGATCCGCAACCGTTCCGACATCTCCGCCTGCGCCGCTTGAACCGAAGCAAACCCGCGCAACCAGGACAACGGTAACTGGACCTTTCTCTCCACCGCGGCCGCGCGCTCGGATTCGAGGCTCACGCCACCCGCCTCCACCTCGATCCGTACCGTGTCGCCGTCCCGAATACGGGTCAGCGCGGTCCGCATCGGAGCGTTGAAGTCGACGTTGGTGCAGCCTTCGCGAGCGGCCTCGGCCTCGAGCGCCTGCGGCGGCAGATCCAGCCGGCAATAGACGCCGCGGCAGGCCGAGAACGACTCGAACCTGAGGAACTCGCCGCCCCTGACGATCAGTGGATCGGCCAGCGCGATCAGCCGCGCCAGCATGTTCGGCGGAGTGTAGAAGCGCGCGCCGGCGACATGCGCCACGCACAGCAGCAGATCCGCCGTGCGGCGGGGCGACTCCAACCGGCCGGAGAAAAACGGCGTCTCGCGAGCCTCGGCGGCCGCCAGCCGGAGGCGCGGACCCTTCGGCCCGGGCTCGACAGCCGACTCGCGCGCGTACCGGTAAGCATAGTCCAGCGCTTCCATCCGTTCCTCGATCATACAAGGAAAACCCGGTGGCGCGGCCTTCCGGCGCGGTATCCTGGAAGTATTGAAGATCGGTTTCGTCAGTCTGGGATGTCCGAAGAACCTCGTCGATAGCGAGGTGATGATGGGTCACCTAACCGCGCGGGGCCACGAACTCACGCCGAAGCCCGAAGAGGCCGACGTGATCGTGGTCAACACCTGCTCGTTCATCGATCCCGCCAAGCAGGAATCGGTGGACACCATCATCGAGATGGGCCGCTACAAGACGGAGGGCAAGGCACAACGGCTGGTGGTCGCCGGCTGCCTGGTGGAGCGCTACCGGGGCGACATTCGCGCGGATCTCCCCGAGGTCGACGCCATCGTCGGCACCAACGAGGTGGACCGCATCGCCGCGGCGTGCGAAGGATTGCCTCTCGATGCCGCGCCGGCCGAGCCTTACCTCTATCACGACCTGTCGCCGCGCGTGTTCTCCACGCCGCGCCACTTCACGTACGTCAAGATCGCCGAAGGATGCGACCATCCCTGCACCTTCTGCGTGATCCCGCAGTTCCGCGGCAAGATGCGCAGCCGCCGCTTCGAATCGGTGATCGCCGAGGCGGAGCGGCTGTTTTCGCAGGGCGTCCGCGAGATCAATCTCATCGGCCAGGACACCACTTCTTACGGCGAGGATCTCGGCCTGCGAGATGGCCTGGCGGCGTTGATGGGGCGGCTGGCTCGAATCGAGACGCCGTTCGCCAAGTGGATCCGCACGCTCTACGTCTATCCGAATCGCATATCGCCCGCCCTGCTCGAGACGATCGCCGCGAACGATTCGCTCGTCAAGTACATCGACATGCCCTTGCAGCACGCCTCCGGAAACGTGCTCAAGCGAATGAAGCGCGGCTCCAACGGCGATTTCTTCCTGAAGATCCTCGAACGCATCCGCGCCACGATTCCCGGGGTTGCCATCCGCTCCAGCTTCATCGTCGGATTCCCCGGCGAGACGGACGCCGATTTCGAGCAACTGTGCCAGTTCGTGCAAGCGGCCAAGCTCGACCGGGTGGGCGTGTTCTCCTACTCCGACGAAGATACCAGCGCCAGTTACCATTTGGATGGTAAGGTGGACGCGCGGACCATCTACAACCGCAAGCGCCGTCTGCAGTCGATCCAGCGTAGGATCTCGCGCGCCAACAACCGCAAGCTCGTGGGCCGTGAGTTTCCGGTGCTGGTGGAAGGTCCCTCCAGCGAGACGGATCTGCTCTGGGAGGCGCGCATGACCACGCAGGCGCCGGAGATCGACGGCGTTTGCTACATCAACGACGACAACGGACTCCCGATCCGGCCGGGCGAGATCCGGGTGCTTCGCGTCACCGGGGCGCACGACTACGATCTGGTCGGCGAGATCGTGGACGCTCCCGAGGCCGCTCCGCCACCGCCGGCTCCGCCGCTCTTCCCGATCCTTTCCAGCCACTCCACCGCGCTCATTTCGCGCGGCCAGTAGGTGGAGACCCGCCGATGAAATGTCCGATCTGCAAGGCCGAGGTCGCGCTGGAACACCCGGACATGCCGTTTTGCGGCAGCCAGTGCCGTAATATGGACCTCGGCAACTGGGCCACGGAGAAGTACACGATCTCGTCGCCCCTCGAGGACATCGACGAGGACGAAGTCGTGGTTCGAAACGAGCTCGATGAAGATTGACCGGCTGATCGGAACCTGGTTTGGATGCGGACTGTCCCCGGCCGCGCCCGGAACCGTGGGATCGGCCGCGGCGCTGGCGATCGCCATCGCGCTGCACGCGTGGCTCGGATGGGGCCGCTGGGAATTCCTGGCGCTGACCGCCGCCGCCACGCCGGTTGGCATCTGGGCGGCCACGGGAACGGCTCGAGGAGCGGGCAGGAAAGATCCGGGAATCGTGGTGGTGGACGAGGTTCTGGGCCAATGGCTGACACTGGCCGGCGCTCAGTCCTTCGGTCCCGCAACGTGGGCGCTGGCGTTCGGCCTGTTCCGGTTGTTCGACATCGTGAAGCCGTGGCCTGTCCGGCGGCTCGAGTCGCTTCCGAATGGAACGGGCATCGTGGCCGACGACTTGGGCGCGGGAGTCTACGCCGCGCTAATCTTGTATATTGCCGGATGGCTCCAACTGGTATGAGAATGGCTGAACCAAAGAAACCGAAAATCGCGGACGTCGCGCCTCTGGCGGCGATTCCCGGGGGCGAGTTCCAAATACGAGGCTCGCAACTGGCGGGCGCCGCGCAACCGCGCGTGATGTTCGGCGACGTGACCGCGCCGATTCTGGTCGGGTCGGACGAGTTCATCATCGCCCGGGTGCCGGAAGGCACGCCCCGCACCGATCTCGTCGTCGAAAACGACGACGATCGCAGCGCGCCATGGCGGTGCGAAATCGGCCTCCAGATCGCCGATTCGCTGCATCCGGTCAGCAGCCCCCTGGTCGACTTCCAGGGCAACGTCTACACCACGTTCTCCGGGTCCCGCGGCCAGAAGACGCCGGTCTCGGTCTTCAAGATCGACACCAACGGCAACATGCGGCCGTTCCTGTCGGACCTGATGAACGCCACCGCCCTGGCGATCGACCGCGAAGGGCAGATCTACGTGACCTCGCGCTACGACGGCATCGTCTATCAGGCCACGCCCAAGGGACACATGTCGGTGTACGTCGAGGGCATGGGCGTAGCCACTGGCCTCGCCTTCGACGCCGAGGAAAACCTCTACGTCGGCGACCGCTCGGGGACCATTTTCAAGGTCGGGCGCAACCGCCAGATCTACGTCTTCGCGGCGGTCGAGCCATCGATAGCCGCTTATCACATCTCGTTCGGCCCGGACGGCTACCTTTATCTCACCGGGCCCACCACGTCGAGTTTCGACTGCGTGCAGCGCATCTCGCCCGCCGGCGAAGTCGAAGTCTTCTATCGGGGACTGGGCCGTCCCCAGGGACTCGCGTTCGACAACGAAGGCCGGCTCTATGTGGCGGCTTCGCTCGGCGGACGCCGGGGAATCGTGCGGATCGCTCCGGATCGCTCGGCGGACCTGTTCCTCTCGGGTCCCAACATCGTGGGTCTCGCCTTCGGCCATTCCACCCGGATGTTCGTGACCACCACCGGCGCGTTGTACCGGCTGGACGCCGGAGTGCACGGGCTGCCGATGCGCAACATGGAGTAGCATGAACGCCGAGATCGTCGCCGTGGGGTCGGAGATGCTGACCCCTCAGCGGCTCGACACCAACTCCCTCTGGCTCACGGACAATCTCAACCGCCTGGGCGTCGAAGTGGTGATGAAAACCATTGTGGGAGACGACCGCGACCGGTTGACCGAAGTTCTGCGGTCGGCGATGGAGCGCTCTCCCGTGGTTCTCGTCACCGGCGGACTCGGCCCCACCGAAGACGATCTGACGCGCGAGTGCGTGGCGGCCGCCGCCGGGCGCGAACTGTCGTTCCGTCAGGAACTGCTCGACGCGGTGGCCCAGCGCTTCGCTTCGATGAAGCGGCCGATGGCGGAGAACAACAAGCGGCAGGCGTTTCTCATCGATGGAGCCGAAGCCCTCGAGAACCCCAACGGAACCGCGCCGGGCCAGTGGCTCGATCTCGGCGGGTCGCGCGCGGTGGCGCTGCTTCCCGGTCCGCCCCGCGAGATGAAGCCGATGTACTCCAATCACGTCGAGCCCCGGCTGCGCCGCATGCTTCCGCCCCTGCACATCGCCACGGCGTGGTTCCGAGTCGCCGGCATGGGCGAATCGGATCTCGATCAAACCATCGCGCCCGTCTATTCGAAATACACCAATCCCGTGACCACCGTGCTCGCCAAACCCGGCGATGTGGAGGTGCACCTGCGCGCCCGTTGCGGAACCCAGGCGGAGGCGGACGCATTGATCGCCGAGGTCGCTCCACGGATTCGCGAGCTTCTCGGCGACCGCGTTTACTCCGACGATGGCGCGAGCCTCGAGGAATCGGTAGGCCGGATTCTTCGCGCGCGCGGCGAAACCGTGAGCGTCGCCGAAAGCTGCACCGGGGGCGGACTGGGCGAGCGATTCACGACTCACGCCGGCTCGAGCGCGTGGTTCCTGGGCGGGTTCATTACCTATTCGAACGCCATGAAGACCGCGCTGCTCGGCGTGCCGGCCGGGTTGATTGAAAGCCACACCGAGGTGAGCGGACCCGTCGCCGAGGCGATGGCCGCGGGCGCGCGCGACAAGACCGGCTCGGACTGGGCGATTTCGATCACCGGCTACGCTGGCCCCGGCGGCGGCACGGAACAGAACCCAGTGGGTACCTACTTCGTGGGACTGGCGTCGGCCAAGGGCGTGGAGTCGCGGCGTTTCTTCTCTTTCCCCGATCGCGAACGCGTGCGCTCCATCGCCGCCACCGCCGCGCTCGACTGGTTGCGGAAAACGCTGCTGGCCCGGTAGCGCTACACTAAAACGTTTCCATGCTCCTGCGCTTGCGCGGAATTCAGAAACGTTACGGGGGCATCGCCGCGTTGCGAAATGGCAACCTCGATGTGCAATCGGGTGAAGTGCACCTGCTGATGGGCGAGAACGGAGCGGGCAAGTCGACGCTGATGAAAGCGGTGGCCGGCATGGCCCCGCCCGACGCGGGCGACATCGAATGGAACGGGTCCAAGGTCCACCTTCCCCGCCCCGCCGACGCGGCAGCCATCGGCGTCGCCATGGTGCATCAGGAGTCCCTGCTCGCGCCTCACCTCACCGTGGCCGAGAACATCTTTCTCGGGCGCGAACCCCGCACGCGCCTCGGATTCGTCGACCGCGCCGCGATGAACGCCGAGGCGTCGCGCGTGATCGCCGGCCACCGCTTTCCGCTGCGCGCCGAAGGCAAGGTGGAAGGTCTCAGTCCGGCGGGCAAGCAATTGGTGGAGATCTGCCGCGCGATCCAGCGCCAGGCGTCGCTGCTGATTTTCGACGAACCCACATCTTCGTTATCGGATGCCGAGTCGCGCGAGGTGTTCCGCATCGTGCGCGAGGTGCGCGATCGCGGCGCGGGCGTCATCTACATCACCCACCGGCTAGAGGAACTGCGAGCCATCGGCGATCGCGTCACCGTTCTGCGCGACGGAGAAACGGTGCACACCGCGCCGCTCGCCGAACTGTCGAAGGAAAGGCTGATCCAGTTCATGGTGGGGCGCGAACTGAGCGCCGTTCGCCGCCGCGATCCTCTGCCTCCCGGAGACGTGCTGATGCGGGTGGAAGGGCTGTCGCGCCGGCCGCAACTGGAGGGCATCGGCTTCCAACTGCGCGCGGGCGAGATCGTCGGTCTGGCGGGCTTGATCGGCGCGGGCCGCACCGAACTGTGCCGCGCCTTGTTCGGGCTGGATCCGGTGGACTCGGGCGTGGTGGAAGTGATGGGCCGCGCGCACCGGCCCCGGTCGCCGCGCGACGCGGTGGCGGCCGGCCTCGCCTTGATCCCCGAGGACCGCCAACGCGCCGGCTTGGCGCGCGATCTGCCGGTGAGCCACAACATGACGATTTCCAGCCTCGATCTGGTCAGCCGCGCGGGAGGCTTTCTGGATCACGCCGCCGAAAAGCGGACCGCGGAAAAGTTCATCCAACAGTTGCGCATCAAGGCCGAATCGCCGCGGCAATTGGCCGGCCGGCTGAGCGGCGGCAATCAGCAGAAGGTCGTCATTTCCAAGTGGCTGGCCCGCGGCGCGCGCGTGTTTCTGTTCGACGAACCGACGCGCGGAATCGACGTGGGCGCGAAAGTGGAGGTATTCGAGACGATGGAGCAACTGGCCCGCAACGGAGCGGCGATCCTCATGGTCAGCTCCGAACTGCCCGAACTGCTGCAGGTGGCCGACAGAATCCTGGTCATGCGCCAAGGCCGCATTTCGGGCGAACTTCCCGGCCAGACAACGCAAGAGGAGATCATGCGGCTGGCCGCGCCGGAGGTGGTCCAGTGATCCGCAAGGCGCCCGCGCTGCAAAAGCTGCTGCCGTTTCTCACGCTCATCGCTCTGTTCACCGGATTGTCGATAGGCTCTCCGTACTTCCTCACCGAAACCAACTTGTCGAGTGTCGTGCGGCAGACCGCGGTGATCAACATCATGGCGCTCGGCATGACGATGATCGTGATCTGCGGCGGCATCGATCTCTAGGTGGGATCGATCCTCGCGCTCGGCGGATT
>SYLY01000293.1 GCA_005808475.1 Acidobacteriota bacterium | reverse complement strand
GTCGTTGAAGGATTCCTTCCCGGCGTGATGGATCGGCTCGGCCTGTCGTTCGATGTCATCTCCGCCGCGAATACGAAGCTGATCTTCGCGTCGATCACCGGCTACCCACGCGACTCCGAACGCGCGCGGGAGGCCGGGCACGACCTCAACTACATGGCCGCCGCCGGGCTGCTCGGATGGCCGCCATCGATGCCCACGGTGCAAATGGCGGACATCTGCGGTGGGTCGATGATGCTGGTTCGGGAGGTTCTGCTCGCGCTGATCGAACGTGGGCGGACGGGGAAGGGCAAGCGCATCGACGTCGCGATGACCGAGGGGCTGTGGCCGCTGGCGATCGCGCCTCGGGCGTTCGCGGCGGCGGGCGCCGTCAATCCGCTGACGGGCGCGTATCCCTGCTACAACCTCTATGAAACGGCGGACGGCGAGTGGCTGGCTGTCGGTGCGCTCGAGGGGCAGTTCTGGCGCGAGTTCTGCGCCGCGGCGGACCGGCGGGAGTGGACGGATCGGGCGTTCGATCCACTGCTGATCGAGGATGTGCGAGCCGCGATGCGGGAGCGAAGCGGACGGGAGTGGTTGGCGGCGTTCGCCGGCCGCGACTGCTGCGTGAACGCGGTGAACCGGATCGAGCCGGGCGCGATCCCCGCCGAGCCCACGCCCGCGCTCGGATGAGCGCCCTAAAATGTCATTGTGGCCCTTCCCCAAGCCCAGCCCGAACTCTGGCGCTGCAGCGTCGATCGCTATCACGAGATGGTGCGAAAAGGAATTCTCTCGGGCGACGATCGCGTGGAGCTATTGGACGGCTTGATCGTGAGGAAGATGCCCATCGACCCGTCTCATCGCATTTCGACCCGTTTGCTATTCCGGGCGTTGGACGCATTGGCTCCGCCGGGGTGGTACGCCGACCATCAGGCTCCGGTGACGCTCTCCGCCAGCGAGCCTGAACCGGACGTAGCTCTGCTCCGGGGAGCGACGACCGACTACGCCGATCGCCATCCCGGTCCGAAGGAGACGGGGATCGTCGCCGAGGTCTCCCATACGTCGCTAGCTCAAGGCCGCACGGTGAAGTGAAGAAGCGGGTGTACGCGCACGCGGGGATTCGCGAGTATTGGGTGGTCGACCTTGGGGCGTGTGTGGTCGAGGTGTATTCGGAGCCGCGGGACGGCACGTACCGCGCGATGTGGGAGTTCCGGTCCGGCGAGTCGATTTCCGTGACGCTGGACGGCGTCACCGTGGGCGCCGTCGCCGTGGCCGCGATCCTTACGCCCGCGGCGCTGGTACAATCGACGCGATGATGAATCGCCGCCAAGCTCTGCGATCGTTCTCCGCTTTCGTGGCCGGCTCGCCGCTCTGGTCCCAGGACTACGACAACGATCCGATGGCCCCCATCAATCTCCACGAATTCGAGGAGGTGGCCAAGCGCAAGCTCCACAAGCTCGCCTACGACTTCATCGCCGGCGGCACCGAGGAGGAGTACACTCTGCGCGCCAATCGCGAGGCGTTCGGCCGCTGGTATCTCATCCCGCGATTCATGCGCGACGTCACCAATGTCGACACGTCGGCCACGATTCTCGGCGCCAAGGTCCCCTTCCCGTTTTTCATCGCGCCCACCGGCGGCAAGAACCTGGTGCTGCCCAACGCCGACGAGACCGTCGCCCAGGCCGCGCTGAACACCAAGACCGTCCTCTGTTCCGCCACCGGGGTCGGCAAGATTCTCGAAGAGGGCAAGCCGCTCGTCTGGTGGAGCAACACCATCGGATCGCCGAACAAGGCCTCGGCGGTGGGCTACGCCAAGCGGATCGAGGATCAAGGCGGCAAGGCGATCGTGCTCACCATCGACAACGCCTATCAGTCGAATCGCGACCGCAACAACCGCAACCGCTTCGACTATGGCTACATGCAGACCGGAGCTCCCAAGCCCGGCGACAAGATCCCTCCGCCGCGCAATCCGGCGCGAGCGGCGATGTGGCAGCCGCACACGCCCAGCCTCACCTGGGAATGGCTGGACTGGGCGCGGTCGGGTTCGCAAATCCCGATCGTTGTCAAAGGCGTGCTTCATCCCGGCGACGCACGGATGGCGATCGAGCGCGGCGCGAGCGCGATCTCGGTATCGAATCACGGCGGACGCCAGCTCGACGGCGCGATCGGGAGCCTGGATGCGCTGCCGGAGGTGGCCGAGGCCGTGGGCGGCAGGATTCCCGTGTTCATGGACGGCGGCATCCGCCGCGGGCAGGATATCGTGAAGGCGATCGCGTTGGGCGCCAGCGGCGTGCTGCTGGGCCGCGCGCCGCTGTGGGGTCTGGGCGCGTACGGGCAGAAGGGCGTGGAACGCGTGCTGGAATTGCTGGGCATGGAGTTCAAGCTGGCGATGGCTTTGTGTGGCGTTCGCAACGTCAAAGACATCGACCGTTCGATGATCCGGCGCATATGAGGCTCGCGCTCGCGGCGCTCGTCGCGCTGCTCCCGGCCGTCGCGCAGAAGGTCCACGAGGTGTGCGCGCCCTGCCATAACCAGCACTTCGAGGACTTCAAGACCCACAAGCATTTCGAGAAGAGCCTGAGTTGCGACGCCTGCCACGGCGCCAGCCAGGGCCACGTGAGCGCCGGGGGGAATCAGTTGCCGGACCGCGTGGCGGGTCCAGCGGATCAACCGGGGCTGTGCGGCGCCTGCCATACCGGGCAGCGCAAGAGCTACGAATCGGGCAAGCACGGCAAGCTGGTGCTTTCGGGCGGAGCGAAGAAGGCGCCCGCGTGCACCACCTGCCACGGCACGCATTCGCTTCGCAAGCCTGCGGCGATGGCGCAGCAGTGTGGGCGTTGCCATGAGGCGCTGCCGGCGGCCTGCAAGAAGGATCCGCCCCTGGCGGTCAAGATGGCATGCGCCGGCTGCCACGATCCGCACACACAGGCGGCGCGCCGATGACCAAGGGCGAGCGCAAGGGTTGGCTGCAAGCGGGACGCATGCTGGGGCTCGCGTTCCTGCTCCCATGCGCCACTTTCGTGGGCTACGCGCTCGGCTTCATGCTGGACAAGAAGCTGGGGACGTCGTATTGCGCGATGGTGGGATTGCTGCTCGGCATCGTGGGCGGCATGGTGCAGCTCATTCGCGAGATCTCGAAGGAAAAGTGACCGCTGTCGAGTACGCGGAGGCATTGCGCAGGATCTGGCGGTGGATGGCGGCCTGCGCGATCGCCGGAGCGGCCGCGGCGTGGATCTGGCGAGGATGGCGGCACGCGGCGGGCTTTGCGCTCGGGGCGGCGTTTTCGGCGCTGATGTTCCACTGGTTCCACCGCGTGGCGGAGGCCCTCGGTCCGGATACGGAGATGCCGTCGCGGCCCCGTCTTGCCTGGCTGGGGGCGCTCCGCTACGGCCTGATCGCGGGAGGAGCCTATGTTATGATGGAAATTCTCGGAATCGATCCCCTCTCCATCGTCATCGGGCTCCTGGTGATGGTGGCAGCCGTTCTCCTCGAACTCCTCTTTCAACTCGTCTATGCCCGAACATGAACTCGCGATCACCGCGATTTTCAACGATAATCTGGCGGGAATCGCGAACGCGTTCCTGACGGCGGTGGGCCGCCACGGCGGCGACCGGCCCTGGTCGAACTGGATGGTGATGCAGTTGCTGGTGATCGGCCTGCTGATGCTGTTGTTCGGCATCCTGCGGTCGAGGATCTCGATGGACAAGCCGGGCGGCTTGCAGCATCTGGTCGAGGTGGTCTACGAGTTTCTTGGGCAGCAGGCGCACGAGATCATCGGCCACGACTACAAGCGGTACCTGCCGATCGTGGTGACGATTTTCTTCTTCGTGCTGATCGCCAACCTGATCGGCCTGATTCCGGCCTTCGAATCGCCGACGATGTTCCCGCCGGTGACGCTGGGCTTGGCGCTGCTGTCGTTCCTGTTCTACAACATTCAGGGGATGCGGGCGCAGGGTGTGGGCAAGTACATCGCGCACTTCGCGGGCCCGATCTGGTGGATGGCGCCGCTGATGTTCGTGATCGAAATCGTGAGCCACCTGGCGCGTCCGATGTCGCTGACGGTCCGCTTGTACGCGAACATGTTCGCCGGCGAGCAGGTGACCATGGTGTTCATCGGGCTGACCAAGATCGTGTTTCCGGTGATCTTCTTCGGTCTCCACTTGTTCGTCTCGTTCCTGCAGGCCTACATCTTCGCGCTGATGACGCTGGTGTATGTGGGCGGCGCGGTGGAGCACGCGGACGAGCATCACTAAAGTTCCGCGTTCAGCGTGAGGCTCCGGGTTCCCCAGAACGCCGGCGTAACCACCTCCTGGGCGCGATTTCATAGCAAAGGACAGTCCCATGTCGATTCGAACCACTCTCCTCCTTCTCGCGATGTTCGCCTTGGCCACGCCGATGATGGCCGCCGATGGCGCGATCGTGATCCCCAACGCGTTGGCCATGGCCATCGCCAGCGGCTTGTGCGCGCTCGGCCAGGGCCGCGCGATCGCCAGCTCGGCGGAAGCCTTGGCGCGCAATCCCGGCGCACAGGGCGCCATTCGCTTCGCTCTCATTCTCGGCCTGGTGCTGATCGAATCGCTGGCGTTGTACACGCTGGTTGTCATCTTCGCCAAGGCCTGACCGCCCATTTCGCCGAGTTTCGACGAGGGGCAGGAGCGATCCTGCCCCTTTCGCTTTTCCCACCATGGCTTCATTGAAATTTTCCGGCATCTTCGCCTCCCTCGCGACGCCTTTCGATCACGAAGGCAACCTTTACGCCGCCAAGGTCCGCCACAACGTGGGCAAGTGGAATCAGGTGAATCTGGCTGGTTACGTCGTGGGCGCCGCGGCGGGTGAAGGCGCCTATCTCACGGCCGACGAAAAGGTCGAACTGTGGAGCCTGGCCGCGGAGTCCACCGCGCCGGGCCGGCTGCTGATCGCGGGGTGTTCGGCGGAAAGCGTTCGAGAGACGGTCTCGCTGGCGAACAAGGCGGCGGCGGCCGGCTATTCCGCCGTTCTGGTGGAGGCCCCGCGCCACTACCGCAATGTCGTCACGGACGACTCGTTTTTCCCGGCGGTGGCGGATGGGTCGCGGATTCCGGTGCTGGCGGCGACGGCTGGGAGCGTCTCGCATCCGAACATCGCTGCGGTGGCCGGCGGGTCCGCCGCGATCCAGGGCTCCACGAAGCCGGTGTTGTGTGGCGCCGAAGAATCGCTGTGGGACTCGCTCCGGGCGGGCGCGTCCGGCGCGGTGCTCGGATTCGCCAGCGCCGCGCCTTACGCCTGCATCCTGATCTGGGAGGCGTTCCGCACCAGAGAGGAAGAAGCGGGGCGCGACTGGCAGAATCGCATCCGGCCGGCCGCGGAGTTGGTGACGTCCAAGTACGGCATTCCGGGCCTCAAACACGCCATGGACCTGAACGGCTACCATGGGGGTCCGTGCCGCTTGCCGCTACGGCCGCTGGCGCCTGGCGCCAAGCGCGAGATAGCGGCTGCGTTCGAGAACCTGCGCGGATAGGAGGGCTTTTGAAGGCTGTCGCCGTTTTCCCCGGAGAGAAGCGATTCGGTGTAATCGACCACGCCGAGCCCGGTCCGATCGGTCCGCGCGAGGTCCGGTTGCGGATGCTCGATGTGGGCATCTGCGGCACCGACAAGGAGATCGCGGCGTTCGAGTATGGCACGCCTCCGGATGGGTTCGACTATCTGGTGATCGGCCACGAGAGCCTGGGTGAGGTGGTGGAAGCGGGCGCCGCGGTCGATGGCTTCCAGCCCGGCGATCTCGCCATCCCGTCGGTTCGCCGGCCCTGTGCCCACGACCGGTGCACCGCCTGCCGCGCCGGCCGCCAGGACTTCTGCTTCACCGGCGACTTCGTCGAGCGGGGCATCAAGCAGGCCCACGGCTTCATGACCGAGTTCGTGGTGGAGGATAGCGGCTACCTCAACGCCGTCCCCCGATCGCTCCGCGACGTGGCCGTACTGGTGGAGCCGCTGACGATCGCCGAGAAGGGCATGGAGCAGGTCTGGCAGGTGCAAAAACGTCTGCCCTGGATCGGCAGCCACGGAACCTACGATCACGTCGCGCTGGTGCTCGGCGCGGGACCGGTGGGGCTGCTCGGCGCGATGAAGCTGGTGTCGGAGGGTTTTCGAACGTTCGTCTATTCGCGATCGTCCGGATCGGAAAGCCGGGACGACATCGTGCGCGGAATCGGCGCGACGTGGCTTCCGGCGGAGGAGATCCCGGTGGCGAACCTGTTCGAGGCGATGGGCGGCGCGGTGGATGTGGTGTACGAAGCCGTGGGAGCGTCCTCGCTGGCGTTCGAGGTGTTGCATAATCTGGACGCCAACGGCGTGTTCGTGTTCACGGGAGTGCCCGGCCGCAAGGCTCCGGTGCAGGTGGACACCGACCGGTTGATGCGGAATCTGGTGCTGAAAAATCAAGTGCTGTTCGGCACGGTGAACGCGGACCGGGGCGCCTTCGACAGCGCCATTCGCGACATGGAAACATTCGCGCGGCGCTGGCCGAAGGAGCTCGGAATGGTGATCACCAACCGGGTTCCGATCGCGCGGGCGGCCGAGCCGCTGGCGGGCAAGCTGCCCGGAATCAAGACCGTAATATCGATCGGTTGATTCCGGAATATTAATGGCCCGGCCCATTCCAAGCGCCGGCGAACTTGCTGTAGAATCGATACGATTACCCGCGGCGCCGCTGGCGCCAGGCGGCTTGAATCGACAATAGCTGTGAGGATCAACGAAATGAAAATGCTCAGTGTCATCCTGGCCGGCGCCGTGCTGGCCATGGGAGTCGCTTCCGCCGGACAGAAGCCGGCGGACGACCATGTGAAGGCGATGAAGGAACTCGGCAAGCTGGCCGGCCTGCTGCGCAAGGGCGTGGACGTGGAAGCCAACGCCAACGCGATGGCCGCCGCGATGAAGGACAAGGTGTTCCCTTTGCTGAGCGCCTATCCCACCACGGGCGACGAAGGGCTGAAGATCGCCAAGACGAGCTGTGGCGACACCCGCAAGGGCGCGTTGGCCGTGGCCAAGGCCGCCGCCGCCAACGACAAGGAAGGCATCGCCGCCGGGATCAAAGCGATCAACGCCGGCTGCAAGAGCTGCCACGACGCGCACCGCGTGAAGCTCAGCGACACCGAGAACGAGATCAAGTAAGCCCGGCTTTCCGGGCGGATCGAGGGCGGCCTTCGGGCCGCCCTTTTTCGCTTCGGCGGACATTTCGCAGGAGGAACAATGCCAATCACCGCGATCGACGCGAACGCGCTTCCGTGGGAGGCTCGATTCAACGAGCACCTGGGGAAGACGCTTTACCGCAAGAATCTGGTCACCGACCCGGATACGGGCATGGAGGTCCGGATCGTGAAGTATCCGGCCGGCGTCATCAACAGCCGCCACGTGCATCCGTGCGCGCACGGCATGTACGTGCTCGAGGGAACTCTCGTGACGCACGACGGCCGCTTCGGCCCGGGCCACTTCGTGTGGTTCCCCGAAGGCGAGGAGATGGAGCACGGCGCCACGGCCGAAACGGATGTGGTGGTGATCTTCATCACCAACAAGCCGTTCGAGATCCACTACCGGTAGCTACGACCGCATGCGAGTGAACAGGTACATGCCGGCGGTGAAGAACAGCGCGTCCGGCGCCCAGGCGGCCATCGGCGCCGGTAACTGATTCACGTTGCCGATCTCGGCGAACAGGCGTCCCACCGCCAGGTACGCGATGCCGATGCCGACGCTGACGCCGACGCCCGCCATCGCGCCGCGATTGCCCGTCAGAAACGAGAACGGCACGGCGAGCAACGCCATGATCGCCACGAAGGCCGGCACGGAGAACTTGCGGTGGTACTGCACCCGCATGCGCACCGTGTCGAAGCCGCTTTGGCGCAGTTCGTCGATGTAGCTTTCCAACTCCCGGAAATTGAGTTGCTGCTCCTGCTTCTTCTCGGTGAGAAAGTAGGCCGGGGTTTCGGCGATGTCCGGAAACGTGGATGCCTGGAACTGGGCGAACTTCTTCACGCGGAAGCCGTCGAACTCGCGCACCCATCCGCTCTGGAATACCCATTGGCCGAGCGGCTTCTCCCAGCGCGCGCTCTCGGCGCTGACGTGCCGGCGCAGACGGAAGGTGCCGGGATCGAGCTCGTAGACGTTGACTCCGGCCATCACGTATTCGGAGGGGTCGAGGTATTTGAAGTAGAAGATCCGGCTGTGTGGCCCCGGCTGTCCGAAGACCCACTTGCGGTCGGGCCGGAGGAACGTCTGCACGGGGCGTCCCTTGATCTTGTTGAGAATGCCGTCCTGAATCCGGTTGGCTTCGGGGATGTAGTAATGGTCGAAGGCGAACAGCGCGCCGCTCATGGCCGCCGCCGCCAGCAGCACCGGCACGGCGAGACGGTACAGGCTGACGCCGCACGCCTTCATCGCGGTGACCTCGTTGTTCTTGGCCAGCACGCCGAACGCCACCAGCACGGCCACCAGGATGCTCATCGGGGCGCTCTCGTAGATCAGCATCGGCGTGAGGAAGAGATGGTAACGGGCCATCTCGAGCATCGAGATGCCGTGGGCGAAGATGTCGCCGAGCAGGTCGAAGAAGATGAAGATGTGGGCCGCGGCGACGAAGCCCGCCAGCCATAGCGCGACCCAGAAGAGGAAGCTGGTAAGCACGTACGTGTCGACCACGCCGGGGAGCAGCGGAATTCGGGGCGGCGTCCAGCCGGCGCGAGGCTCGCCTTTGCGCGCGCGCAGCGACGACGTGGCCGAGGTCCACAGCATCCGGACCCGCGACAGGATGTCGCGGTCGCCGGGCCGCTCCAGGCGGATCAGCATGATCAGCCCCACGATGCCAAAGACCGCATTCGGCGTCCACACGGCGACGGGCACGGGAAGCCGCCGCGATTCGGCCAGGCCGGTGAAGCCGATCAGCGCCATGTAGTAGAGAAACGCCAGCGACACCGTGACGACAATCGCGCCCGACTTGCCCGACTTCCTCGCGGCCGTTCCCAGCGGAATCCCGGCCAGCCCGAGCAGTAGACACGCGAAGGGGAGCGCGAGCCGCCAGTGCAACTCCACGCGAGCCTCGATCGACTTGTCCGCCTCGGCGAACAAGGGCCGGGTGTCCATCGCCGTGTAAGCCTTCGATGGACCTTGCTCCGAGCGTGGATTCGCGGCGAGGACCTGATGCGCCACCCCCTCGAGCGTGTTGTAGTAAACGGTGGGATCCTTGTCAACCTGATGCGTGCTCACGTCGGTCATCGACAGTTGCAGACGGTTGCTCACCGGATCGGGGATCGCGGTCGCCTGGGTCGCGATCATGATCTTGGGCGCGTCGCCGTATTCGTGGCCGCCCTTGGACCGTTCCCCGGCGGGGGAGAGGTCGGCGATGAAAACGTTCTTCCACCGGGCGACCGCTCCCGCCGATGGGATCACGTCGCCGACATAGAGCACCGTGTTGCTGTTGGTGAACTGTTCCTCGAAGACGCGCGGCTGGATTTCGGCGGTAAGCTGGCGGGCGATCGCGGTGTTGACAAGGCGGTATCGTTCCCGGATGGTGAAGGGCGTCAGCCACAGCGAACACGCGGCGGCGGCGGCCGTGGCGAGCATCGACAGCACGATCACCGGAGCGGCTACGCGCCGGGCCGAAACACCCGCCGCGCGCATCGCGACGATCTCGCCGTCCGCCGACATGCGGCCCAGTCCGATCAGCACGCCCACCAGGGTTCCGATCGGCAGCGCGAACGTGAGCACCGGCGGAAGCAGCAGCGACAGCAGGTAGGCTACCGTTTCGGGCGGCGCGGAGCCCCGCACCAGCACCTCGAACAGCTTGTTCAGTTGGCGCAGGAATAGAACGAACGCGAACAGGACCGTGCCGAGTACGGCGCCGGTGGCCACCTCCTTGAAGATGGCGCGTGCGAGAACCCCCATCTCCCTTTACGCTATCGCGAACTGCGCACGATCGGGGAAGGGACGATGGGAAGGTTGGGATTGTCCTCCTCGCGGTGGTCGAGTTCGAGATCCTCGAACAGCACCGAAGGCGCGATCACGGAGTGGCCGGCGACGTAGCCACCCGCGCCCAGCCCGGGCAGCGGCACGCCGTTGCCCACGTAGTCGAACTGTCGCGGCTTGTCCGAGGCGGCGATGATATCCCGGAAGGTTCGTACGTTCACGCTTCGGAAACGGAGTCCGCGCACCAGTTCCTCGCGGCCGTCCGGATACACGCGGTAGGCGAGCACGGGACTGCTGACCACCTTGCCTCCACCGCGCTGTGTGGTGGCGACCGAAAGCCGCTGCAGTTCCTCCGAAGTGCCCGTCGTGGGGAAGTCGAGCCGGCGGATGATCATCGCGTAGGACTTGCCGCGCTGCACGGCCAGTTCGATCAGTTTCTTCTTCAGTTCCGCGTCCGGCGAAGTCTCCTTGGCGTTGACGAACAGGTTGGAGAACAGCGCCATCTTGGCTCCGAACGCGCCGGGCAGGCGCGCGTGGCCGTTCGACGCCGAATATCCCCGCACGGGCTGCCGCGTCAGCAGGAAGTTCTTGACCTTGCCCGCTTCCATCACCGTGACGGGGACCGGCTTGACGCCCTCCATGTCCACGGCGTAGGTGCCGAGCAATTGGCGCCCCTCGTGGGACTCCTTCAGCGGATCGTCGACCACGTCCATCCATTCGGGCAGGATGCGGGAGCCCATCCGTCCCTCGAGTTCGCTCACGGGGATGGGAAAGTTGCGGCCGGGCTCGGTCACCGGCTTCCGCGTGAGACCGAGGTTCATGCCGATGATCTGCGCGAATAGTTGCGGCGACGCGGTTCCCTCGAGCAGCACGGGACCCGAGTAGTCCTCCGCCATGGGAGCGTCGAGCAGAGAGGTCAGAGTTTTGGCGAAGTTCTCGATCGCGGTCTTGATGGCCGCCTCCGAGGGGAACTGATCGAGCGCGCGCGCGTGGAAAGAGATGCCATCGTGCAACAGCATGCCGTCGGGCGCCTGGGCCGAGGCGCGGACCCGGACCGAGAACAGGTCGTCGGGGAACTTCACCTCGGACCCTTCGCTGTTGACGAAGTAGCTGGTGCCGTACCCGCTGTCGAACTCGACGACGGAGTTCGTCAGGCGGGGATAGTCGTTGAACACGGCCGAGAGGCGCTTGACCATGGCCGTCCATTCGTCGCGGTGGAACACCGGCTTCGACTTGCCAAGGTCGAGCTTGACGGGTTCCGCCTTAGAGAAATCCTCGAGCTTTTCGGTTTGCGTGATGTTGCGAATCGCGGAGATCTTCCGCGAGAGCGACTGGATGGAGCCTTTGAAGACGCGGTCGGTGGAGAGCCAGAAGTAGTGGCGGATCACGTCGTAGTCGTCTTCGTGCGGCATGCGGGACCCACCGCCGCGGCCGAAGAAGTCCGAGAACATGTAGTTGGTGTTGTCGAAGCGCGGCTCGCCGACCCGGACGGCAAGGCGCGGGGCTCGTATCTTGGAGTCGCCCGATCCGATGAGCGCGCCCAACGTCGCGGAGACGTTGAAGGTATCGACGTCGTCGAGTCCGTACTCGATGTAGTAGGGCGCGGGCGTGTTGGGCAGGCGGAGCGACTTGGACCGCTCCATCTCGTCCTTCATCGCCTTCAGCACCGGGTCCTGGGCCAGCAGCGGCGCGGCCAAGGCGGCGAAGAGAACGAATCTCACAGGCCGCCTCCCGATTGCGGAGTCATCGGCGGCGACAACAGCGGAGGCAGGTCGCGCGAGCTTTCCTTCTTCTGGATCTCGATTTCGCGAACGAGGATCGCCGGGGCGACCGCCGATACCGGAACGCTGCCCGATTCGGCACCGCAGTATCCGTTGAACACGTCCAGCTTGTCGGCGGCGGCGATGATCTTGGCGAAGCTCGCGAGCGGCGTGCCGACGATGTCGGCGCCGCGCACCAGTTCCTCCTTGCCGTCCGGATAGACGCGGTAGACGACGAGCGGGATCACCTTGAAGGCCTGAATCCCGCGGCGCGAGGTGTTGGTGAAGCCGCCGGTGATCTCCTGGAAGTAGAACCCGTACGGCTTGTTCTGCCGCTTCACTTCCTCGACCAGCAGTTCCTTCAACTTCTTTTCCGAGACGGTGCGCGTCGCCTCCACGAGCAGGTTCGACTGGCGGGCCACCACTTCGGCGCCGGCCTCGCGGCGGCCGTGTCCGTTCGACGCCGGGTTGCCCGGAATCGGTGTGCGCGACATGAGGAACGTCTTCAGGATTCCGTTGTCGACCACTTTGACCTTGCGTCCGCGCACGCCCTCGTCGTCGAAGGTGAACCATCCGTTGAGGTCCTCGTCGCGGAGGCGCTGGAGCGTCGGATCGAACGTGACGGAAAGGAAGTCCGGAAGCACCGGCTGGCCAACGGATTTGGCGAAGGTCTGGCCATCGGATTCGTCCTTGAGGCGGTGGCCTTCGACGCGGTGGCCGAAGATCTCGTGGAAGAAGACGCCGGCGGCGCGGCCGGAGAGGATCGCGGGGCCGACGAAGGATTCGACGACCGGCGCGTCGAGCAGGCCGATCAGGTCGTCCGCCGCGCGCTGCACGGACTTGCGAATGTCGCCGTCCTTGGGCAGCCGGCGCGGGTCGGCGGAGGTGAAGCTGTCGAATGTGCTGAGATCCATGCCATCGCGCGCCTTGCCCGCCGCGGATACGCTGACGCGGGAGAACGGGCGGCCGTGGGCGATGCGGGCTCCTTCCGTATTGACGAAGTACTTGGCCTCGTGATTGAACGAGACGGTCACGCCGGAGGAGTGGATGCGCGGATACTTGCCGAAGACGAGCGAGAGCTTCCGGACGCGTTTGGTCCACTCCTCGCCATCGAAGGGGAAGAGCGGGGGGACCTGGGATAGGACCGCGGGCTCCTCGGTGGAGAAGTCGTCGGAGGCTTCCTTGTCGGCCACCTTCACCTCTTTGTTCGTCTTGATGTTGATGAGGCGCTGCGCGGCGAGGCGGTAGCAGCGATCGGTCTCCTGCCAGAGGCGGAGTTTGATGGCGGCGGGACTGTCCTCGATGGGGATCGGGATGCCGGCGGTGAATTGCGCGAACTGGCCCGAGATGGTGTGGTAGTTGTCGAGCTTGCGGTCTCCGACGCGGACGGTGACGTCCAGCGAGCGTCCCTTGCGGCGGTACCCCTTGCTGGTGACGGTGCCGAAGGTGGCGGAAACGGACTCGGTTTCCTGCTCGACGACCGAGTAGGCGATGTAGTAGGGTTTGGGGTCTGCCTTCGCTTTGAGGATGTCGAAATTGCGATTCAGTTCCTCGGCCATGATGTCGAGCAGTTTGGGCTGCTGCGCGAGGAGGAATGGCGCGAAGGCTAGCAAAAACAAGGGAATTCGCACAGTGCCAGCATAGCACCCGGTTGCGCGGGGATGCGGTGGTCCAGGACCGGCTTGTCGTGTTACAGCCAAGGGTCCGCCGGGCGGGAGCGCCGTGAAATCGGGATCTCCTCGGGAGCGGAGTCCGCGCCGCCGTGTCGCAAACCACCAGGAATGCCCGCCCGGCAGGAATGCTGACGGGAACGCCTGGACGCCAGCCTGTCCGTGCGCCGGGTTCGCGGTTGTCCGTGCGACCTCACGGGTTCCATCGCCCATATGGGGTTCAGCCTCAGGTGCGTTATACTCAAGACGATCTTGCCCTTGGCAGTACGCGTGCCGCTCAATCCTGGTAACGCCGAGCCCAAGGGCCCTTTTTATTATGCCGACAGCCATTCTTGTTGACGGAAGCTACTTCATCAAGCGCTATCGCAGAGTCTCGATCTCGCCAACAACGCACTACGACCCGAAAGCTGTTGTCAAAGATCTCTTTACATGGTGCCTGAAGCACTTGGACGACAAAGATGCCGGGCGACGGGAGCTGTATCGCATCTTCTTCTACGATTGCCCACCCCTCACGAAGAAGGCTCACAGTCCCGTTTCGAAAAGCCGTTGGATTTTTCCAAGACCAGGGAGGCGAGTTTCAGGCTGGAATTGCATTCGCAGCTCAAGAAACAGCGTAAGATGGCACTACGCCTCGGCCGGCTTTCGGAACACGCTCATTGGGCCATCAAACCCGAGGTTACGAAAAATCTCCTATCGGGCAAGATCCAATTCGCCGGCCTTTCGGACGACGATTTGCACTATGATGTGCGCCAAAAAGGCGTCGACATGAGAATTGGTCTGGACATTGCATCGTTGGCCTTCAAGCGGCAGGTTGATCAGATCGTTCTGATTGCAGGTGACTCTGATTTCGTACCCGCCGCAAAGCTCGCCCGGCAAGAGGGGATCGACTTCATTCTCGATCCTATGTGGCAGCCGATTCCTGAAGACCTCCACGAGCACATCGATGGGCTGAAACAACTTGCCCTCAACCACCGGACCGATGAATGCTGGGAGAATACCGCGTGCCCGGCCGCCGGAGCAATCGCGGACGTTCGCCAAGAACCCTCAGTGGAGAGCATGCGGAACCGCCGCGCTCCCATTTGACCGATTCCGGCAAGTATCCGTTCGCGCGCGAGACCTTCTACTCTTCCGGCCGGTGGCGCAAGAGCAGCAAGAAGAACGGACCCGCGCCGAGCGCCGTGATCGCGCCCACTGGAATCTCCTCCGGCGCCAGCAGGGTCCGAGCCGCCGTGTCGCAGACCACCAGGAACGCCGCGCCCAGCAGGAACGCGCACGGGATCAGCAGCCGGTGGTCCGCCCCTGCCCGCAGCCGCAAGGCGTGCGGCACGATCCAGCCGAGGAAGCCGATCGGCCCAGTCAGGCACGTCACCGCGGCCGTCAACACCGATCCCGCCACATAGCCGAGCTTGGTCAGCCGGCCCGCCGCCACGCCCCGAGCCTCCGCCCACTCCTCGCCCGCCGCCAGCAGGTTCCAGTCGCGGGCCCGCCGGAACAGCAGCGCCACCACTGGCAACACCACCGCCGCCAACAGCCCGACGGTCGAGTAAGGAGGATGCTCGATGCCGCCCATCAGCCATCGCACGATCGTGAACGACCGGCCGTAGTCCGCCAGGCTGTGCAGGAACAGGATCGCCGCGATGTTCATGCTGTTCGCCGTCACCCCGGCCAGCAGCAAGGTGAACGGCGACATCCGCCGCCCGCTCGACGCGATCGCCATTACCGCCGTCAACACCGCGCCCGCGCCCATCAGCGCCATGGGTCCCGCCGCGCCGCTCCAGCCGAGAAAAATCGCCGTCACCGCGCCCAGCGACGCGCCGCTGGAGACGCCCAGCGTGTAGGGATCGGCGAGCGAGTCCCGCACCAGCGTCTGGAACATGAGTCCGGCCACGGCCAGCGCGCCACCCGCCAGCGCCGCGATCAGCACGCGCGGCAGGCGCAGCCCGAACAGGATCTCGCGATCCTGCGTGCCCGGTATCATCGCCTCGCGGACGCTCAGCGGAGCCGAACCTACCAGAGGCGCCAGCGTCAGCGCGATCAGCAATACCAGCGCCGATCCCACCGACCACGCGATCACGCGCCGAGCCATATCCCCGGGTCCACCTCGAATACTCGCGAAAACGTGGCCGGTTCCAGCGCTTCGCGCGGCGGCCCGTCCGCCTCCACGCGGCCCTCGCGCAGCACCACGATCCGTGTGCAGGTCCGCGCCGCCAGGCGCAAGTCGTGCGTGGCCGCCACCACCAGCCTCCCGGCGCGGGCCCGCGCCGCCAGCAGTTCGTGCACCGCCACCTGATGCTTCGGATCGAGCGAACTGGCCGGTTCGTCCAGCAGGATCGCGCGGGCGTCCTGCGCCAACGCCGCCGCCAGCACCACGCGCTGCTTCTCGCCTCCGCTCAGGGTGCGGAAATCGCGCGATGCGAACCGGGCGCAGTCGGTCTCTTCCATGGCGGCGCGCGTCCTGGCCGCGTCGTCCGGCGACTCGAACATTCCCGAGGCGTGCGGCGCACGGCCCATCATGGCGACTTCCGCCGCGGTGAACGGAAAGCGCAGGTCCACCGACTGCGGGATGTGGGCGGCGGCGCGGCTCAGTTCGCGGCGGGGCCAGTCCCCGATCGGGCGGCCGTCCAACTCGCACGAGCCATCGAATTCCCGGCGCAGCCCGGCCAGCAACGAAACCAGCGTCGACTTGCCCGCTCCGTTCGGACCGACGATTCCCACGAACTCGCCGCCGCGCAATTCGAGCGACGCGGCTCGCAGCGCCTCCGTCTTCCCATACCGTACCGTGACGGCGCGCAAGCGGTAGACAATCACCGGAACGCCTCGGGATGCAGCATCCGCGCGAACTCGCGCGCCGCTTCCGGCATGCGCGGACCGGGCACCACGAAGACGTCGTTCGAAACCGGGAAGACGCGCCCCGTGCGCACCGCCAGGATCGATGGATTGCGCGCCCACAGCGCCACGATCTCCGCGCGCTTGGCCGGCGAAAGCCCGGAGCCATCGGCCATGTCTCCCATGTCGACGATCACTTCCGGCTTGGTCGCGATCAGCGACTCCACGCCGATCTTGGGATACGCGGCCAGCGTGGCGCCGAACACGTTGCGGCCGCCGGCGATCTCCATCAGACCGTTCAGGTACGACCCCGGCCCCACCGCGATCAGCCCTTCGATCGCCCCCGCGTTGCGTCCCACGATGAAGGCCATGCCGCGCGGCGGACGTTTGGCCACGCGCGCCCGCACCGCGTCGAACCCGCCGCGAATCGACGCGATCAGCTTGTCCCCGGCGAGAGGCGCCTCCGCCGCGCCGGCGATCTCGGCGATCGAGGCGAGCGTCTCCTCGATCGAACCGTGCCGAATCTCGAGCACCAGCAAGCCCACGCGGCGCAGCTTCGCCGCCAGATCGTTCGGCAGCTTTTGCACGATCGTCAGATCGGGCTTCAGCGTCAGAATCCGCTCGATGTCGGGCGCGGCGTAGGTTCCGATCCTGGTCCGCGAACGCGCTTCCGGCGGATTGCGGCAGTAATCGGTGACGCCCACCACTCGATCGCCGAGCCCCAGCGCGAACAGGATCTCGGTGACGTTCGGAGTGGTGGAGACGATCCGGCGCTTCATACGTCGACCAGGCGGATCATGCTGAGGTTGACCGTGAACGCGCGGTCGTCGCCGGCGGCGGTCCAAAGTGGCGACGCGGCGATTTCCACGGTGTACGACGGCGCGTTCGGAACGTCCGCCTCGAGCACGAACAGTCCGCTGCGGTCGAGCGTCCAATCGCCGGCCGGATGTCCGTTCAAGCCTACGCGGATGCGCACCGGTTCGCCTCGCTTGAACGCCTCTTCGTGGGCGAAGCCGCGGATGCGCAGCTTCTGCGGACCTGCCTTGACCCGCGTCAACCGGGCCGTGGCGCGCTCGCCGATCCAGCGGTACTTGTTGCCGAACACGCCCTCGAGGTCGAACCAGCCGTCGAGCAGTTTGGACGTGTGGCCCGGCAAGGTGAAGTCGATGAGATCCGCGCGATCGCCGGGGTAGAGCTCCGTCCGTTCGGCGGAACGGATCAGGTTGTAGACGCCGCCCTCGTTCGCCGCCTGGTAGCCGCAGCCGGCGCAAACCAGGGTTTCGAGCGCGTCCCGGCCGAGCGCGGCCGAGCAATCGGGGCATCGCAGGAACGACTCGAAGCGGTCGAACGAGGGCGCGATCGCCGGCGCCACGCCTTCCTTTTTGCAGAACGCCGCCAGCGTGCCTCCCAGCAGGCGCGCGGGAATCCAGTCCGACCCGTGCTTGTCGATCGCGCGGCCCAACGACACGATCCTGCTTTCCAGCCATCCCCGCTGTGGCAGGAAGATCTCGTACTCTTTCGATGCGAAGTGGCGCTCGATGAGGCGTTGCCAGTCCTTCAGCCCCATGCGATGGTTCTGGCGAATGCCGAAGCTCTCCTCCTGGTCGGCTCCGATCACGTCCTTCACCAGGAAGCCGAGCAGTCCGCGATCGTACAGCGCGCGCTCCCAGGGCTTCATCTTTTCGTAGTAGGGACAGCGGTACAGGCGTAGCGAGAGCAGGCGGCGAATGGGCTCGTCGCCGAACAGGAACACGCCGCCGGGCGCGAGCACTCGCTTCACCTCGCGGAACACCGCGTCCAGATCCATGAACTGGCTCAGGGTCTGGAACGTCATCACGAAGCGGAGCGAGCCGTCGCGGAACGGCAGGTTCATGGCGTCGCCGGCCATCCGGACGGGCGTGCGGGTGAGCCCCCAATGGTCCATCAGGAACATGCCGTGACGGAGGGCGTCGGCCGAGATGTCCAGCGCGAATCCATCCGCGCCGAACTCGTTGGCGAGCAGGTAGCTGGTGTGGCCCGCGTTGGCGCCGATTTCGAGGAACGGAGAAAGCGGGGCCGCGAACGCGAGATGGTTGCGGATCAACGAGCCGCGCTTGACGTTGTCCTGCGCGTAGTCGTCGATGGCGCGCTCGGGTTCGCCGAGCGAGGCGAAGTTGTGGAATTCCACCTGGGCGCGTTTGACCGAAATCGCCTGGGATTCCATGCTAACGGGTCCACTCCCCATCTTTCATGACACGTTCGGGAGCGGCGAGCAGTTCCGGGTCGCGGCGCGGATCGCCGGCTAGCAGCCACAGGTTGGCGGTGCGATCCGGGCGGAGTCCGCCGCTTTCGCCGCGGGACGCCCGGGCCGCGTTGACGGTGGCGGCATCCCAGATCTTCTCCGGCGTCAGGCCGGCGCGGCGCAGCAGTTCGCACTCGCGCTTCCAATCGGAGCCCGGCGACGCGGCCACGGGGTGTCCGGCCTCGTTCAGCTTACGCACGGCTTCGATGGCGGCGTCCAGTCTGTCCGGCGCCACCGAAGTCAGACGCGGCACGATCACGGTGTTCTGCTTGCGGATGCGGTCCCATTGCGCTTCGAGTCCGGCTGGATCGAGAGGAGGCCCGGCGACGACTTGGGGAGGCTCCGCGATCAGCCACTTGCCGCGGGCGGCGATCTTCTCCGTGCCCGCGGGAATCGGCGTTTCGGCCTGTGTTCCCACGCGTTGGACGCGAGTCCCCGAGATCACCACGACGGACGGGTCCACCGGCTCCGATCCCGGATTGAGTAGCACCGCGCCGAGGATCGTCTTCGACTTGGGCGGTTCCGCCGCGCAGCCGGCGAGCAGCAGCGCGGCGGACAACGCGGCCGGTCTCATGTGAAAAGGGCCTCCACGTCGAGCGCGCGCAAGTCCTCGAGCAAAACGTCCGGGCGGCAAGCGGCGAGTTCGTCGATGCCCGCCACGCCGGTGGCGACGCCGATCGATCCGACGCCGTTCGCGCGCGCCGCCAGCACATCGTTCGGGTGATCGCCGATCAGCCACAAGCGGGTTCGGGAGCCGGTCCAGCCGCGCCATGCCGCGCGCCGCAGCGCGATTCTCACCAGGCCCGCGCGATCGTCCGCCTGTTCGGCGAAGGCCCCGAAGCGGAAATAGCGGCGCAAACCGGCCCGTTCCACCTTCTTCCAGCCGATCCGCGTCAGGTTGCCGGTGACCAGCCCGGTGGGCGCCCCCCGCCGGCGAAGGCGGCCGAGCAACGGACGCACGCCGGGGCAGACCTTGTCGTGCAGCGGCGGAACCGCGTCCCGCAGATAGATCGATTGCGCGGCGGCCACCAGGTCCGGCATGGAGCGTCGAATCGCCCGGGCGGGCATGCCCGTGTCGCGAAGCATCCACTCTAAGATCGCGCGGTCCAGCATGCCTTGCAGCGGGATGCCCTCGGTCGTCGAGTCGCGTCCGGTGACCGAGCGCACCGCGCGCACCAAAGCGTCGCGATGATGCGGTCCGGAGCGGCGCACCAAAGTCCCGTCGATGTCGAAGAGCACCAGGGCTCGCGCGGCGGCCATCGCTGTCAGGCGGTTGCTACCGCGTAATCGGCGGCGGCGACCCATCCCATGTCGCCGAAGCCGCCGACAAAGTAAACCTCGTCGGGCTGGAGCCGGTAGAAGAAGAAGTCGCCGAACTCGACCCACTGCGCGGCCTCCGCGTGGATGGCCAGGTAGGCGGTCTTCGCCACCGCCGCCGCTTCGCCGTCGAGCCGCTCCACCGTGCCGAACACGTTGACGCGGGCGCTGGACAGGGCGTCGGAATCCTCCTGCTCGTCGGTCACGAAGAGGCTGGCGCGCGGATCGGCGGCCAGGTTCTTCGTGTGCACGGCCAAGCCGCTCAACAGAAAGATCGGACTGCCGTCCTCGGACAGGGCGTAGGGCGTCAGGGACCCGAAAGGGAACCCCGCCTTCTTCAGCGAGTTGGTGCAGAGCAACCCACGGTGACGATTCCGCAACAGCCGTCGAGCGGCGCGAGGTCTTTCGGACATACTGCTACAAGTATTGCAGACCGGGGACAGCATTTTCTAATCCAAGGATGATCATGAAATCGGCAATCGTTTCCAATACAAGGTGATCATGAAATAGGGCCGGGTGTTGGCCTCTGCTCCTGATCTCCTTCTTGTGATCGAGAACCCCGCAAGGGGTTCCGTTTGGTCT
>SYLY01000292.1 GCA_005808475.1 Acidobacteriota bacterium | reverse complement strand
GGGGCCGCGCGGACTCCGGCCGATGCGCGTCGCGCCGGCGAACCTGCGCGTGCGAGTCCCGCCGCGCGTCATCGAACCGCTGTCGCGAGAGCAGGTTCAGCGGTTCTGGGAAAGCTTTCGCACGGCGCGCGACATCGCGATCGTGGCGCTGCTGTTGTTCAACGGTCTGCGCTCGTGCGAAGTCCTCGGAATGGATCTGAAGGACTTCTCGGCCCGCGAGACCCAGGCCCGCGTGCGAGGTAAAGGAGGCAAGGTGCGCGTGCTGCCGCTGGCCCCCGAGACGGTGCGGCTGCTGGAGTGCTACCTGAACACCGAGCGTCCGCTCAGCGACAGTCCGCGCATCTTCGTGTGCCTGAAGGGCCGGGCGCGCGGCAAGCCGATGACGCCGGCGGGTCTGCGCAGTTTGTTCCGTTACCACCGCGCGCAAACCGGCGTCGACAAAGCCAATCCGCACCGTTTCCGGCACACGTTCGGAGCCGATATGACGCGGGCGGGCATAAGTCTGCCGGCGTTGCAGCGGCTGATGGGTCATTCCAACATCGAAACGACGATGCTGTATATCCAACTCAGCGCGGCCGACGTTTACCAGGAGTACGCGCGGGCGGTGGAGCGGCTGGCCGCCGCCAGGGCCAAGCCGTGAAGAGCACCGCCTTGGAGCGGGCGCTGCACGCGCAGGTCCGGTTGCTGGAGACGACGTTGAGTCCGGCCACGGCGATCGGTTACCGGAACGTGGCGGTTGGCTTCGTCAATTATCTTCGCCGCCGGTTCCCGGAGGTGACGCGTCCGTGCCAGTTGCTCCGCGACCCGCATCTGCTCGGGTGGCTGGAAGATCTGTGGAGCCACCGCACAAGACTCGGCTTGCCATTGAAGAGCGGGACTCGGAGCGAGCGCGTGATCAAGTTGCGGGTGTTACTCGAGATGCTCTGGGAAGACGCGGCCGACCCACCGCCGGCCGGTTTGTTGCGGCGGTCCGACGTGCCAAGACGGGAATATCCTCTGCCGCGCCCGCTCAATGCCGAGGACGGCGCGCGGCTCCGCCAATACTGGGATTCGGCGACGGGTATGTTGGACAGCGCCTTATACCTGATGCGGCTGACGGGCATGCGGATCGGCGAGTGCGCGGACCTGGAGCCGGACTGTTTGCGCCATCTAGGTCTAGGTCTAGAGAAGTAGTGCGTCGAGGGCGCGGTTCCTCTCACCGCTCCCCTCAAAATACCCGGCAGCCTCGCAATTACCCCCCGAATGCGCCGCCGGATTGCCTGCCGTCGATCGGGCCGGTCAGCCCGCCAGTGCCCGGCGCGCCTCGTCTTCGGTGCGGGCTCGTAGTAAGGAGCCGGCAATCGCCCGAAGCCGCGAGAGTTCGTTCACGGAGCCAACGGCGGCTGCGTCAAGAGCTGGATAGTGGTCCTGCAGCCAGGAGCGGATCAGTGTCCGCAACTCCTCTCTCCCCTCGGCCCGGCCCTTTTCGATGCCCGTTTGCATGCCCTTTTCCAAGCCCGTCTGCATGCCGCTTTCCAGGCCTCTTTCCCAGCCGCGGCGTTCCAACCCCGCGATCACCTGGCGGCCGAACTCGTCGCCTTCCAGCATATCGATGACATTGTCGTACATGACGCTTTCTCCGTACCCGCTCATGACCTCTCTCCACCTATCAATACCATAGCGAAACCCGCCCAGCAGCATGAAGTTGAGCAGCCCATCCCGGTTGCCCTTGGCGTCCAGTCGCCGGTACGCCTCGAGACAGGCCGCGTCATCGTGGTGCAGGACCGGAGTCCACTCCAGCGGCTCCGATTCCTCCCGGCCGAGCAACTCCCGGGCGTCGGACTCCCACAGCCGCTTGACGTCGAATCGCGTGGCCAACCGGATATCGCCGCCCTTGACGCGCCACGCCCGAGGGATCGTCGCGGGACAGCGATCCTCGAACAGAAGCACGAGCGTGGAACGGACAGGTACACGGTATTCGCGAAACAAGTCGGTGGCGTACCAGGCAAGGCGCTCGGGCTCGTCGCCACGCCAATGCGCCTGCGCCTCGACGTGCCGGACGTGGCGGCGTCCGTTCTCCTCGATCAGGAATGCGCGGTCGAGACAGCGGGGAGTCCGCAGGAGCTCCGCGTCGAGCGGCTGAACGAGGATTCGCTCGTCCTCGGGCACACCGGCGGTGAGCCGTAGGGCGAAACGGGTGGGACCGTCGAACAGGCGCTTGAACAGGCGGTCGATCTGGCCGGGTTTGCTCGGGTCGGCGAGTGCCATCTATGGAAGTAGTGCGTTGAGGGCGCTGTTCCGCTCACCGCTCCCCTCAAAATACCCGGCGCCCTCCGAACGGGCCCCCCGAAAGCGTGGAGTGGTCACCGGCTGCCGAACCGACGCGAACAGGCTAGACGTGTTACTATGCTCGATTACCCATGGCCGAGAAGACGCGCAAACCCCGAGTTCCCGGTCCCGTGCCACCGGCGCCTCAAACGAATCCTGTCGGGGCTATGTTGTTGGGTGGCCCGCTTCTGAGGGAGATGATCGGCGGCATGGGAGCCCCCGATCTGAGAATCGATTTGCATCTCCTCTGCGACCGAAAGGACGAAACGGAGAAGATCAAGGTCCTTATCGATCCGCTCCGAATGGGATACGAGCGGGGACACGCTTTCGCCGTCGTGGAAGGCTTCGGCGAGGACGGACACGAAGACCTGGTCCAACGTCTGGTTCGCCACGAACTGGGAACCGCGGGCGCTATCGGTTATCCAACGATCGCTCCAGCCGGCGTGACGGAAGGCGAGCGTTTTCGCCAGAATTTCCTGATCAGCGTCTTCGATCACGTGGCTGGCGGCGTGCGCCAACGAACGGTCCGGGAACTGACGATGCACCCTTACTGGCACAACTACAAGTTGGTGGTCCTGCATCACCGGTTGAGGGTTGGCCGCAACGAGAGCCCTCTCGAGGGATTCCTCGAGTGGTACGTTGGCGACTTCTGGAAGGATGCGCCCAGCGAGGGACCGCCCTTCCTGGTGGTGCTCTCGGTGATCCGCTCGATGCCAGTCTGGCGGCGCATTCCGTGGACCGGCAATCCATCCGCGGAGACCGCCGCGATGCGGGCCGCCCGCGCCCTCGAAAAGCACGGTGTCCGGTGCAAATACCTCCGGTTGGGTACTGTCACGAGAGAGTGCGTCGCGGACTGGCTGTTTGATCACATGGACATCCGAGTCGAATCGGATCGCTACCGCCAGGCGCGGAGGGTGTGTGGGGCGTTCGGGCAGCGGACCCGAATGGTTCCCATCTTGAAGCACCTACAAACACTGAGAACGGATCCTGACAGGAGGGATAAATGACAGGCAGAATCTACCAGGGCAAAGGACAGCAACGAAGCGAGCCGGCGCCGCCGTGGTCCGGCAACCTCCGGCAGTTCGACCCCCAATTCTACGAGCCCTCCGAGCCGCTGCTCGACGCGGTCCACGTCGCGCTCACTCTGGGACAGCCGCTGTTGCTCACCGGCGAGGCGGGCTGCGGCAAGACGCAACTGGCGCATAGCCTCGCGTGGGAACTGAAGGTCCCGCTGCTTACCTTTCAGACACGGTCCACGTCCACCCATCAGGACCTGCTCTACCGGTACGACATGCTCCGCCACTTCCAGGACGTCCAGTTACAGCGGGCTCGAGCGGACCTCGAGACCTACATCGAGTACGGCGAACTCGGGCAGGCGATCCGGATGGCGGAGCGTGGCGAGCGGTGCGTGCTGCTGATCGACGAGAGCGACAAGGCGCCGCGCGATCTGCCGAACGACATCCTCAATGAAGTGGAACGGATGCAGTTCCGGGTGAAGGAGACCGGCAGGGAGTTCAAGGCCGATCCGCTCCACCGGCCCATTCCGATCCTGACCAGCAACATCGAACGCGACATCCCGGACGCCTTCCTCCGCAGGTGCGTGTTCCACCATGTCGGCTTCCCGAACCGGGATCAACTCCGCTCCATCGTCGCCAAACGCGTCCCGGGAGTGCAGGGGTGGACCGGTGAATCGCTGGACGCGGCGATCGGGCGCTTTCTTGCGATCCGCGAACTGGGTCTCGAGAAGAAGCCGTCCATCGCGGAGCTGCTCGGCTGGGTGGACCTGCTGGGGCGCATGGGCATCGATCCCGGCAAGAGCGCGAACGATCTCGGCGCGGAGGGACGGGCCGCGCTGGCGTGCAGTTATTCGGCGCTGGCCAAGAGCGAAAAAGACCTGATGGCGGCCAAGGAACATTCCGGCCGGTAAGCCATGCAGCCAGCCGCGCTCCCGCCCCCGTTCGCCGAGTTTCTCGAGGAACTGCGCGGTCACGGGTTCGCGGTCACGGTGGACCGCCAGATTCGGGCCGCGGCGCTGCTCGAGGCGCTCGGCGGCGAGTACCGGCCGGAGCGGCTGGCGACGCTGTTGTGCCCTTTGTTCGCGTCCAACGAACGGGAGCAGCGGCTGTTCGTCGAGTTGTTCGAGCGGCGGCATCCGGTCCTCTCAGGCCGGCCCGTGCCGGTCGCGACGGTGGAGGCGGCCCCCTCGAAAGGAAAGAAGCGGCGCGCGCGGTGGATCGCGATCGCCGCCGCGATGCTGCTGGCCGGGCTGGGCGGGTGGGCGGTCTGGAACAAGTACCGCAATCAAGGCCCGAATGGGGAGCCCGCCCCGGAGGCGCCCACGACGGTTACCTTCACCCCGCCGCCGCGGCCTACCGGCCCGGCGCCCACTTATACGCCCACCGTGGGCGTGGTCATCACGGCGAAACCCGCGCCCGGTCTCCCGCTGGAGTGGCCGGCCGCATCCGGGGCCATCGCGACTCTGCTGCTGGGATACTTTGCCTGGACGTGGCGCTGGCGGAGGAAGGCGATGCTGGATTTCCGCGCCGCGGGACCCGCCGGCAGCCGTCCGGCGCGTGGAGACAGGCGCTCGCTCACCGCCGAACAGCGGTTTCCCCTTCTGGCGGCGGTTCGCCGGCTGCGGCGGCGCGAACTCTCCGAAGCCGCGGCGTTGGACCCGGAGGCCACCGTGCGCGACACCATCCGCGCGCTCGGCTTCCCCACCCTCCGCTACCGGAACCTGACCCGGCGGCCCGAGTATCTGGTGCTGGTGGACAAACAGAGCCCCTACGACCATCAGGCCGCGCTGCTGGCGCGTCCCATCGAGGCCCTGCGCGACCAGGGGCTATTGGCGCACGTCTACTTCTACGCGCGCGATCCCCGGGTCTGCCATGCCGAAAAGAGCGGCCGCCCGTCCCTGTTGACCGATCTGCGGCACAAACACCTCGCGAACCGGCTGGTGGTGCTGGGAGACTTTGCGACGCTGCTGAACACGGTGGAAGGCCGCTGGTCCCACGCGGCGGAGATCCTGAAGCGGTGGCCGATGCGGGTGGTGTTGACGCCCAAGGCGCCGGCCGAGTGGGGCGCGCCAGAGTGGTTCGTGGCCAGCCAGTTTCCGGTGCTGCCCGCCACGGCGGACGGGCTGGAGACGCTCGGCGCGATCTGGGATGGCGGCCGCGCCGGCGAGGGGGAGGCGCGCGGGGAGTCCGCTCCGATCGAGCCGCCGGATGCGGCCTCGCGCGGAGTGTTCCGGGAGTATGTGGCGGCGTTGCGTGGGTACCTGGGCGAGTCCGCGTTCCGGTGCCTGGCGGCGTGCGCGGTGTATCCGAAGGTGCGGTGGGACTTGACGCTGCGACTGGCGAAGGACGTGGCGCCGGAGCTGCTCGAGCGGGAGGCGGATCTGTTGCGGCTGTTCCGGCTGGCGCCGTTTCGCATCGGGTGGATGGCGGAGGAGGCGCTGCAGGAGTTGGAGCGGGCGACGGATGGCGGCCTTCGCGCGAAGGCGCGGGCATCGGCGGCCGCGTTCCTGAACGAGTTGGTGAAGGCGGACGAGGCCGCTCCCGAGGACGTACGATTCGAGATCGTCGCGTTGCGGGCGGGCGTGGACGCGGCCGGGATGTCGGAAATTCGGGATGACGACGTGTTGGCGCGGCTGGTGAGCGCGGTCCCGCTGGATGGGTGGCAATTGGCGGTTCCGGAGCGGTTGCGGCGGCTGTTGTTCCGGCATGGGTTGCCGGCGTTGGGGATCCGGCGGGCGGTGTTGGCGGGGCTCGGCGTGGTCGCGCTGGCAGGGGTTGCGGTGTTCGCCATGGCGGCGTTCACTTCGGCGGAACTGGAGGTAGTGACGCTGCATCCGGCTCCGCCACCGTGGATGCGCGTTACCGGCGATACGCGCGTGAACGTGCCCACCACGATCTCGCCGGCGGTCACCCCCGCGATCGTGGGAGAGCGCGTTACCGGCGAAACGCGCGTGAACCCCGTGGATGGGCTCACGTATGTCTGGGTGGGTCCTGGCGAGTTCCGCATGGGGTGTTCGGAAGGGGACGGGGAGTGCTACGACGAAGAGAAGCCAGCCCGGTACGTGCGCATCACGCGGGGCTTCTGGATCGGCAAGACAGAGGTGACGCAGGCTGCCTACCAGCGAGTGATGGCTGAGAATCGCAGCCGATTCAAGGGGCGTGATCTGCCGGTGGAAAGGGTCGATTGGAGTCAGGCGCGGAACTATTGCGCGAAGGCCGGACTGCGCCTGCCGGCCGAGGCGGAGTGGGAGTACGCGGCGCGCGCGGGATCGACCGGAGCCCGGTATGGGCCGCTCGACGCCGTCGCGTGGTATGACAAGAATTCCGGCGGCCAGACGCATGCGGTGGGGACCAAGGCGCCCAACGCATGGGGTCTTCACGACATGTTGGGCAATGTGTTGGAGTGGACCGCGGATTGGTACGATGAGAAATACTATGAATCTGGACCGCCGGTGGATCCGCAAGGCGCTGAACCTGGTACGCGGCGTGTGTTGCGGGGCGGGTCGTGGGTCCACGTCGATCAGGTCCCGCGCGTCTCGGTCCGTGGCGGGGGCGGGCCGTCCGTCCGGAGCGTCGACCTGGGGTTTCGGTGCGCCGGGGAATTCCGTTGAGTATTTTATGTTTTCCGTTTCCTCCGATTCGAACGCTGGGGGAAGAGAGAATGCAAGGGGGCCGGGGGACTATGTCCCCCGGCGAAATTTTTGAGCCGTGAATGAACCAGCCGTCATCGTGCAGAAGGCCTACGACTGGAACGTGTGGGTGTTGCAGCACGTGAAGAACTTCCCCAAGGAGTACAAGTTCTCATTGGGCCAGACGATCACGGAGAGTTCCCTCCGGCTTCTGATGAGTCTGGTGGACGCGACCTACCGGCGGCGGAACGAACAGGAGATCGAGGCGGCGGTGCGGGAAGTGAACCGGCTGCGGTATTTGACGCGTCTGTCCAAGGACCTGCGGATTCTGCCTCGGAACAGCCAGGAGTTCGCGGCGAAGGCTTTGGACGAGATCGGTCGGATGGCGGGAGGTTGGCTGAAGAGCGCAAGAAGGAGAACCGGCGATGGTGCGAGTGGGCAACCTGTGGAGTGAGGTGGTCTCGTGGAACAACCTGTCGGAGGCGGTTCGCGCGGCGGCGCGGGGTAAACGCACACGGCCGGACGTCGCACGGTTCACTTTCGACCTCGAGTCCCACCTGTGCGCGTTGCAGCGGGAGTTGGAATCGGGCTCGTACGAACCGGGCCCGTACCGGACCTTCGAGATCCGCGATCCGAAGCCGCGGATGATTTCGGCCGCGCCATTTCGCGACCGCGTCGTGCATCACGCCTTGACCCGCGTCCTCGAGCCGGTGTTCGAGCGGCGGTTCACGGCGGACTCGTTCGCCTCGAGGAAGGGGTTCGGCCAGCACAAGGCGTTGCATAAGGCCTGGGCGGGATGCCGCGAAAACCCGTATGTATTGAAGTGCGATCTGAGAAAGTACTTTCCGTCGATCGATCACGAAATTCTGAAATCCACTCTGGAGCGAACGATCAAGTGCCGGCCAACGCTCGAGTTGGCGTTCCGGATCATCGACCGGTCCAACGCGCAGGAGGAAGTCAATTTCTACTTCCCGGACGACGATCTATTCACGCCGTTCGATCGCAGGCGCGGGCTGCCGATCGGGAATCAGTGCTCGCAGTTCTTCGCCAACGTGTATTTGAACGGCCTGGATCATCTGGTGGCGCGGCGGTTGCGGCCAGCGCGCTACATTCGCTACGTGGACGACTTTGTCCTGTTCGGCGGGGACCAAGGGGAACTGGCGGAGATGCGTGGCCAGATCGAGGAATGGTTGGACGCCGTGCGACCGCGGCTGCATGACGGGAAGAGCCGCGTGTACCGGTGCGAGGACGGGCTGACGTTTCTCGGTTGGCGGATCTTCCCGGAGCGGATGCGATTGCGGCGTGAGAACGTGTTGCGGGTGTCGCGGCGGTTGCGGGGCATGGCCAAGGATTTCCACGCGGGCAAGACGGATTTCGCGACGATTCGGGCGCGCGTGAAATCCTGGCTGGGACACGCCAAGACCGGCGACACGTCGGCGTTGCGGCGGCGGCTCTTCCGGTCGTTTATCCTGGTAAGCGCGGAGCGCGGCCGGGCGTGTGTTGCGGGGCGGGTCGTGGAACAACAACGATCAGAACCCGCGCGTCTCGAACCGTAACAGGAACGAGCCAACCAACCGGAACAACAACCTGGGGTTTCGGTGCGCCCGGGATGGGGAGCGTGCCGGGCGGCCGGTACGAGCCTGAGCTTCGAGCGGCCAGGGCCGCCGAAGGCGAGCTATCTCCTTTTCCGGGCCGCGATCCGGACGAGCCGGCCGAGGGGCTGGGCGTCGAATCGCGCGGCGGCCCGGCTTTCCAGTAGCATATCGCGACAGCCAGCCGGGCCGCGAGATCGGCAACCTACCGCGATCCAGCGGCCTCCGTGTTGACCGCCTGGATCAGGCCCGCGATATACCCGTACCCCATTGCGAACGCCTGCAGCGCCTTCGGATCGCCGGGATGATGCGGCATGTGGTCCGGACAGATCGAGCCGGAGAAGCCCGTATCCCGGAGGATCCGCATCACTTCCAGCAGGTTCATCTCCCCCTCGTCCGGGAACACCTCGTCGAACTTACCGAGTCCGCCGCGGATGTTGCGCATGTGGATCTGGTGGATCTTGCCTCGCTCGCCGAGATACCGCACCACGGGCAACACGTCGCGCCGCGGATTCGCCATCCCTTCGGCGACGGTCCCCAGACAAAGCTGGAACCCATTGTACGGGGTGTCCGCCAGCGCCTCATACTTCTTGATCGCGGCGAACACATCCGGCGAATCCCAGTTATCGGCGCCCTGATAGCCGAACGGGAGCCCCGGCGGATCGTATGGGTGGCACGCGATGCGAACGTCCGCCTCCCTGGCGGCGGGAATCACCTTCTCGACGAAGTACGCGATCCGCTCCCAGTAGTCGCCCGCGTCCACGCGGCCCGCGGGTCCGTGGGGCAGCGACGCCCAGTCCTTCTCGAGCCGGAAGCCCGCGTAGGTGACGCCGCCGCGGCCGGGAGTCCTGGCGTTCCTGCGGATGGGAATCAGGGTCCAGTGGTGTGTGACGACGCGGACGCCGATCGCGGCGGCCTTGCGCAGATTGCCGCGGATGATATCGATCTCGCGGTCGCGGTCCGGCCCTTTGCGGTGCATGATGTAGTCCGAGTCCATGCGGATGGCCTCGAAGGTCACGCCGGCGCGGTCGCAGTCGTCCTTCATGCGCGCGAGTTCGTCCGGATCCCACCCCCCGCCGCCGGGACGCTTTTTCACCTGCGCGGTGAGGTGCCTGACGCCGTGGCGGAGGTTGTACTCGAGGTTCTCGCGGGAGGTGATTCCCGAACCGGCGACCGAGTGGTAGTCGCCACCCACGTGCATCGCCAGATTCGGTTTCACGGCGCGGCTACTTCAGTTCCTTGACACGGATGTTGCGGAACTCGACCAGCGAATGATGGCCCAGGAAGCCGATGCGGCCGGTGGTCCTGCGAAGCCCAGGGTGTTTCTTGTGGATGGCCTCGTCGGTGACGGACGACAAGTCGGCGTCCAGGATCACCTTACCGTTGAGGGTCACTTTGATCTTGCTGCCGTTGGCGGCGATCTCCTCGGAGTTCCACTGTCCGGCCGGCTTCAGCCCCTCGTCCTTGGCGGCGATCACATCGTAGACCGAACCGTGGAACTGGGCGGGCTTGATCTTGCCTTTGTACTTTTCGTGGCCGTGATCGAGCACCTGGATTTCCATGCCCGAATAGGCGATGTCGCCCGAGAGCGGGGCGCGGATGCCGATGCCGTTGTTTCCGCCCGGTTCCATCTTGAACTCGAACCGGAGGACGAAGTTCGCGTAGTCCTTTTCGGTGAGCAGATTGCCGCCGCCGTCGAGCGGGCAAACGATCGAGCCGTTCTCGACGATATAGCCGCGATCCTTGGGATTCTTGTTGAGCAGCGTCCAGCCGTTCAGCGTTTTTCCGTCGAACAGGGGCGTGAAGCCTTTGTCGACGCAGAAGGCCGCGCTGGCGGCCATTAGAAGCAAAGAAGCGATTCGCATTGTGCCGGTACCTCCGCCTATTCTACGGCGCCGCGCGATTCACCGCGCCGGTGGAGACGTTCGCGGACTTCTTGGCGCGATCGGCGGCCCACGCCTCGCGCACCGGGCCAGGCATTCCGGCGACCGCCCTTTCGATCCGCGCCTGGATGTCTTTGACGATGTCCGGATGTTCGGCGGCGACGTCGAAGCTCTCGTCGACGCCGGTGACCACGTCGTAGAGTTCGGGGTGAGCGAGCGGCAGGTTGTCGCGGCCGCCCGCGGGCGGCGGATTGTACGCCTGGTTGTTGTGGCGCGCCACGTGCAGTTTCCACTTACCCAACCGCGCGCATTGCAGGTTGTAGCCGTCGAAGTAGAGCAGCGCCTCGCGGTCGAGCGAGGGCTTGGCTCCGGACAGCAGAGGCCAGATGTCGATGCCGTCGGCGGGGTTGGCGGGTCTGGTTCCGGTCAGCCCGGCGACGGTGGGGAGCACGTCCATCACCGAGCCGATCCCGGAGCAGGTCCGGTTTTCGGGGATGCGGCCCGGATATCGCGCGATGAAGGGCACGCGCTGGCCGCCCTCCCAGGTCATGCCCTTGCGCCCGCGGAGCCGCCCGGGGCTGCCCTGGAACCAGGGTCCATTGTCGGAAGAGAACATCACAAGCGTGTTCGAATCGGCGCCGGATCGCTTGACCGCCGCCATGATCTCGCCCACGCTCCAGTCGATCTCCTCCACCACATCCCCATAGATACCTTGCGGCGACTTACCGCGGAATCGCGCCGACGCCCCCAGCGGTATGTGCGGGTAGGTGTGAGGCATGTAGAGGAAGAACGGCGATCCCTTGGACTCCTCGATGAACTTCACCGCGCGCTCGGTGTAGCGGCCGGTCAGAGGCTCGAGCGCGGTCTGTTCCTCGAGCACCTTGGTGTCCTCCATCAGCCACCGCGGGGACATGTCGTTCGAGTAGGGAATGCCGAAGTAGTGGTCGAAGCCGCGCGTGGTGGGCAGATACTCGGGGTGGTGTCCCAAATGCCACTTGCCGACGCAAAGGGTCTTGTAGCCGCCGGGCTTCAGCATCTGAGCGATGGTCTGTTCGGACGCGGGCAGACCGGTGGTATCGCGCGGGAACAGCACGCGAGGAACGCCGGCTCGCACGGGATAGCGGCCAGTGAGGAGCGCTGTTCGAGACGGCGAGCATACCGGATTGCCGGAGTAGAAGTGGGTGAAGCGGACTCCCTCGG